>JAAUPI010000173.1 GCA_012035135.1 Microcoleus sp. CSU_2_2 | reverse complement strand
CCGAACACATACAAAAAATGGCTGAGTTTTTCCGCGTGTCACCTGCAGTTTTCTTTCCACTGCATCCAGTATCGAATAATTTACAGCGAGGAGAATTCGCGCCCGCACAAACATAGAATTTACATTTCGCAAATCCTTAAATATTGCCTTGAGTTCATAGTTAAAGGATTTTGCGTATTCTTCTCTGTACTTGTGTATCTGTTCCAAAATTGGATCTTTGTACATTGCTACTCTCCTAGAGGCTCAATTGTCATGAACTCATAAGGCGTACAAACAAAAGGAAAGACAGCACCTGAATCTATGGTGTTGCATCATCTAAAGTCGTGAACGATATTTTGACACAAGCCTTAACTCCTTGCCAGTCACGCTCCGACAAGTGCCCAATCACAACTAAATTCGCGGACGGTGGTAGGGTAACAATAAAACAACGAAACATCGAAGCAGCACGCAGCCCTGCTGATGACCAGTCCTGAAGCGCATAATCAGTAATTCCTAGTACCTTTGTCTGAGTTGTAATGAGTCCAACTATCACATCCGATCGAAGGGAGTGGTAAGTCTCTGATGACAAAACTACAGCCGGACGGCGCTTAATTCCTGTTACACCAGGAAAATCAACTGTCACTAAATCTCCGGGACAGAACGTCACAGTTCAACCCCCTCCGTATCAGGGAAAGTTGTCGCTGCGTAGTGTAGTGAAAAATTCACGAGATCGATCCGATCCTCCTCAGTCCAGGTATCGCTTCGATCGACCAATGGTAGCTGTTGCCCAACAAGTTCGTTAAGAATGAGCGTTGCCAATCTCAGCCGCTCAGTTGGTGACAAGCCACGAACCACCTGGGTATAAATTTCTTGGGCAGTAGTTTGCATCACAAATCCTCCTGCCCTTGATTTTAGTTCAATTTACCTTGCAGCAGCAGGCTCACACCATAATCTTTGATTTGGTGTGAGATGAATGCGTGTTTGTTGAGGTTGTATCTCAGATCTTGCACCATTCTCAATAAAGTTTTGCAACCCTCGATCTTTCGTCGATCGAACCACCAAAACCTAGGTTTTCTGGCTTATTGACATTGGTGCAAGATCTCAGTTGTATTCGACTCATAAAGTTTACCTGCAAACATAACTCAGCATATCTTGGGTTGCCTGACTTGATGGAGAATACCATTTGTCATTTTTATTTACATACCATCGATCGCCACCGCAATCAGCCCGTGCCACCAAGACCTCACCGCCAATCCTGTAAGTAAAGTCAATTGCATCGGCTGACTTTTTGATACTGCTGCTATCAACGAAAACGCTTTCTCCTGTTGAAGCAGTACCGATAAACTGCCACGTTGATTGCACTACTGTTCTGTCAACCGATGGTGAAGGCGACAAAGAAACTAATGGCGAGGGTGATGTAGAAACCGATGGCAAGGGTGATACAGTTAATCCCCTGACTACTGGTGAAGGTGCTACAGAAGTCGAAGGTTCAGGGGGGAAGAACTTATCCCAATTTGTAATCAAGGCTACGCCTACTGTGCCAAATAGCCCAATGAGAGCCAGAATAATTTGGGTTCGAGAATCTTGATTCTTGTTGCTATTGTCGTCTGGCATTGACTTAGCCCTAAATGCTTACCGATGCCTTCAGATATCTGCCGTAACCGATACCTGAGAGGTCTAACTATTAATTGTCCCATAGTTGTAGTACAATACTCTTCCTGGTCAGCTTATCCCACACATCTGCGGTTTAAATCTGAACAGTTTGAACTAGTTTTGCTCTGCCTTAACCCAATCAAAACCCAAGCCCGATCGCCCGGTCGGTAAAAAACACCAAGTGCGATCGCATCCACACCCCTTATCGATCGCCTATTGATAAAAAAAGTAAGGGGCGATCGTATCCACACTTTTGATCGATCGCCTATCTATAAAACCGTGTCTCACAGATCGCTTATGATAAATGTATCCTCGTATGTCTGGGAGTTTAAACTATGTCTCTCGCTGAGTTAATTCCTTTGGTGAACAGTCTGAGCCAGTCAGACAAATTATCACTCTTCAAACTCCTAGCCGTGCAAATCCCAGACGCTGAACTACAAGTCATCTTTTCTGCATCAGAGTATCCAGTTTGGTCGCCCTACGATGCAACGGAAGCTGTAAACATTCTGATGCAGATGATTCGGGATGACCGAGAGGCATCTACTCATGCCTAGTACGATCGAGTTTCCCTTTTCTATTGTTATACTTCACAGATTTTCAATGAACTCCTCGACTGTGACTTGCGCCTGCTTGAGAATGCCGCTCAACGTACCAACCTTCAATTCTTGATGCACAGGAACAACGCAACCAATTTCGCCTTCTTCGGTTGCCTTCTTCAGAACAACATGACTGCCAGTTTGACGAACTTGCTCGAATCCTAAACGCTCCAATGCACGAATTGCTTCTCTACTTGAAATTCGCGGCATTTTAGGCATAGCTGACCTCAATGCTGGTCACAAATCTCGGAGATGTTTCAGGTACGGGAAATTCCTCCAAATATAACCGCGTAGCCTCTCTCAAACCCGCAATCGCCTGCTCGATCGTTTCACCTTGATCTACTGTTCCAACTTCTGGACATTCAGCTATGTACATATCATCTTCTTTGTAGAGAAGAACTGTAAAGCTGCGATTTTTCATTGCATCTTATCTCTCAAGTTTTCTCTAATAAGCATAACATAAGCCTTTCCCATATCAGTCATTCGATTTTAGATTTTAGATTTTAGATTTTGGATTGATGATTCCACGGATAAATCCGGGGGATGGTTGGATGATTATGACTATCGAGATGTTGCGATCGCGTTCGCACCGCTCTCAATGGTTGATGTTCTAAAATTGGGAGATGAGCTAGAAAGCATTCTGATTCATGCGACACAGCCCCCATACAATGCGAGATATCCTAGTAGAAACTAAAGGTAGTAACCATGCAAACTCTCCCACAAACTGATAGGAAGCATCTCAGCCATGATGCGGCATTGATGTTGTTAGCAGTGTTACCGGAGCGCATTCGCGATGCTTATTTGAATTATGCCAAACAGATTGACTACTCGATCGAAATGGTACTGGAGATGGCACTAGCCGACTTCCTCGACCCTGATTCATTGACGTTTACAGACTGTCAGCCTCAGATCGGTTTACCTGTGAATGAAGATCGGGTTGCATAATAGGAAATCGAAGGGCGATCGCGATGCACGATCGAGATTATCCGCTTCTAATAAGCGTCGATGTCGATCGGTAAAAAGAGAGGGGCGATCGCCGATCGATAAAAAAAGTAATGGGCGATCGCATCCCCACTCCTTATCGATCGCCTATTGATAAAAAAGTAAGGAACCTCGCATCCACCCCCCTTCATGTCCTGTTATCTGGTGAGGAGATGAAGAGGTGACAAAGTGCGAGGAAAAAACCTTAAAGGTTTGAGCAGATAGCTATGATTTGAGCTATTACTTAATTGATTGGTGTAGCAATGATAGCAAAACCTAAACGAGGTGACTTAACTTCGGGAGTACAATCACCACGGTTAGCTACACATTTCTGATAAACATAAGGTACATTAACCGCTTTTACGGAAACTCTAAACCTGCCGATATTCATCACTTCGCCTTTTGTCAACATAGATACAATCTGTTCGACACCTAAATTCACTGCGGTTTGCGATGCCCAGGTTCCTAAGAAACCAAGTTCAGTAGTCAATCTTTGTTGAATTTGACGCACAAGCTCTGCACTATATCCACCACCGGAAACGGCTGCGAGAACTATATTCGATCCGTGATTTTCAGCCGAAGCCCATTCTACAAAAGATTGCGAAGAAAAGTAAACGAAAGAGCTGGAATGATTAGCAATCATTTTATTTCTTTCGTCATTGTAAGTATCGCGATTGGCATCCTTAAATAGAGGTGGTGTAATACTTACGCTAGTTACTAACTTACCCAAAGTGGGCATCTCTCCATTGAGAATGCTGGTAATTGCACTTGCATCCAGCTTGTAATTGCCGAGACTGCCCTGACCGCAATTAAATATCGGCTTTTGTTCCCATGTAGACAAATTCAATGTGTAATCATACTTGCAAGTAGCTGAGGCGGTATGAGATACAGTTCTTGCTGGTGTGATAGTCCGCATTTCCATTTCTACATAAGGCACTTTTTCTTTTCGATGATTAGTAAAAGGTACTGGCACTTTTGTACAAACACTAAATCTACCCTTCCCTACACATTTTTCCTCCAACCGTACATCCGGATAAGGAACATCTACCCAGCGCCATTTGTCAACAGGAACTCTTTCTCTTACCTCAGGGATTGTGACATTCCAAGTGTGTTTAGCTTGTACTCTTGCAACAAGAGAAATAATACCGCCTGCAACATTGTATTCAAGTTTTTCAATACCAGTATTACCTTGATTCCCAATGTTGACTTTATTGATTGAGGAACGAATACTATTTGCTTTAGATTGCCATTGACTAACAATTGAATCTAAATTTGGAATACAATCAATCATTTTTTGATCGATTGGTTGAAGTAAATTAATTACTTGAGGAGCGGATGTCATAGGATCTTTTGCACAAGCTTCTAAGTTATATGCTTTTGCTTGCTGACATAGACCTAATACGCTAAAAACAGTTAACGCGGAAATTAGTCGTAATTTCATTGTTGTATCCTCTATCTTAAGGATGAATTCTTTGTCTTCCCAATCAAAACCCAAGCCCGATCGCCCTGTCACTCAGATTGAGTGTGAACTTTTCCAGAAAAATTTGCTCAAATGTCCCAAAGATCGGATAATATCGGAAAAACCTGCATATCTGACCGATCAATAGACATTAGAAGCCTGAAAACTGGTAGATGCAATTCTGTTCATCGATACAGGCGAACATCCAAAATCCAGGAAAAAAAAGACGGAAAAAGACGGGTATTTTTAAACTTGGGGTGCAAGGCGGAAAAAGACGGATAAAGACGGAAAAAGTCTGGTATACTAACTATAGTTTCCTGACACCCGTACTGATGAACACTGCCGATATCTTGCAATTTGTAGATGAAGCGCTCAACGCGAAAACAGGCAAACATCTCAATGACTTGCAGCGTAAAATTCTTGAGGGAATACTGAATCGACAAAAGTATTCTGATATTGCAGGTAATTACGGTTGTACGGCGGGTCATGCTAAGGATGTAGGTTACAAGCTTTTGCAAATGTTATCTGATGTTTTTGATGAACCAGTTGATAAAGGTAATCTGGAATCAGTTTTAGAACGGCAGTTAAATCTGAATATAAATTTTGGAGATCGCACTACTAATTTTGGTAATAGCCATACAATTAACTATATCAATACTTGCTCGGAACTACCCACTCCTACTCCCGATCAAAGTCAGCCAGCGACCCCCGACTACAATGACGGCCCGGATCGAGTTAAAATTGAAACGATCGGTAAATTACGACAGTTGGGATTGAAGGACGAGCAAATTGCAGATGTGCTAGGGTTAGCCTTGGAGGTTGTGAAGCAGATAGATTGATAAATAGCTTTTAGTTGTTTAAAACACATATCCTCAGTCAGGAGGTATAAGTTTTATGTTTGCAGTTGTCACCCCAGAAAAAATTCACTTGCCACCAGGAACACTGATAAAATTTCCTGGTAGTTGGCAAGATTACCAAGCACTTTTAGAACAATTGGGCGATCGTCAGATTCCACGCATCAAATATCGATCGGGAGAGATTTTGTTAATGTCCCCTTTACCAGTACACGGACGGCAAGCGAATATTATTGCTGATGTCGTCAAGGTTCTGCTGGATTACCTAGGGCGAGATTATGAAGCGTTTACACCGATTACGATGGATTTGCCAGAGGAAAGAGGAATTGAACCTGATTATTGTTTTTATATCGATAATTGGGCTGCGATCGCAGGTAAAGATCGGATTGCTTGGGGTATCGAACCACCGCCGGATTTGGCGATCGAAGTGGATGTCACTAGCTACACGGATGTGGATGATTACTTGCCTTACCGAGTACCAGAAGTGTGGTTGTTCAAGCAGAATCGGTTGAGGATTTATTGCTTGGAAAGCGAGGGGTACGTGGAAACATCGGTCAGCCGTTTTTTCCCGAATTATAACATATCAGAACTTGTTTTGGAGTGCTACCAAATGTCGCGCGATCGCAATACAAGTGTGGCGATTCGAGAGTTGCGCCGAAGGGTCGAGATGGAGAACCATTGAATCCATTGGCGTCAACTTAAGCCGAAAGACCGCCAAGGACTTAAGTCCCTGGCTAATAGCGAAAGTCCTCTGAAGAGGACTGAAGAATTATTCAGTCCTCTTCAGAGGACTTTCGCTTTGAGGCAGGGGTTTAAACCCCTGCCGGACTGTGGGAAAGCGCATTAAATTGACGCCAGCCAATGCTTTGAATCAGTTTTTTATTTTGAGTAATTAAACCAATATATTCTGCCATATTTTGATGGTTTTGTCACTGCTACCGCTGGCAAGAAACTCTCCTTCGGGGCTAAAATTAACCGAGTAAACCGAATTTGTATGCCCGGAAATATTACAGATTTCTCTACCGTCTTTAACTTGCCAAATTTTGATAGTTTGATTGCTGCTGCTGGCAATAATCTCGCTATTTGGACTAAACGCGATCGAATCTACATACCAGGAATGACCCGCGATCGTTAAAACTTCTTGCCAATCTTTAGTCCACCAAATCTTAATAGTATTGTCGTGACTGCCGCTAGCAAGAAACTCTCCATTCGGACTGAATGCCACGCAGCGCGCGCAGTCTGTATGACCTGTCAGCGTGCGCATTAATTTCCCATCTTTGACGCGCCAAATCTTAATCGTTCTGTCCCAACTGCTGCTAGCAATTGTCTCGCCGTCCGGGCTGAAAGCAACACAATAAACTAAGTTAATGTGACCGGAAAGCGTGCGGATTTCTTGTCCGTCTTTCACGCGCCAAATCTTGACCGTTCTGTCCCAACTGCTGCTAGCAATTGTTTCTCCATCCGGGCTGAAAGCGGCACCGTAAACTGAGTTACCGTGACCTGCAAGAGTGCGAATTTCTTGCCCATCTTTCATCCGCCAAAGTTTGATTGTTTTGTCGTGGCTGCTGCTGGCAAGTATCTCTCCATCTGGACTGAAAGCTACTGTATAAATTGAGTTATTGTGACCTGTTAGGGTGATTATTTTTTGTCCGTCTTGGACTCGCCACAGTTCGATCGTTTTGTCATCGCTGCCGCTAGCTAAAATTTCTCCGTTGGGGCTGAAAGCAACAGAGTAAATTAAGTTTTTGTGACCTGTTAATGTGTGAAGGCATTGCCAGTTATGGGTTTGTTGTTGGGGCTGGGCGGGAGTTGAGGTTAGTTTAACAGGCTTGGTAATCTTTGCAGGAGTTGCAAGTTCGATCGCAGCTTGGGGATTGATTTCTTTTAATACTTCAACTGCCGTTTGATAGCGGCGGTTAGTAGCATTTTCAATCATTTTGTCTAAAATTTGACCGAGTTCTTCACTGACTGGGTTGTTGGTTAAATACTGTCGCCAAATCCAGGCATCTTCACCAGGATCGAACAAATCAAATGGGGAAACTTGAGTTAGCAAATACAGGCAAGTTACGCCTAAACTGTACAAATCGCTGGTAAAAAATGCTTTGCCTCGGGCTTGTTCCGGGGCGATGTATTCGGGGCTGCCAATGCTGGTTCCTGTTTTGAGTAAGGCCGTACCTGTGGCAATTTTGGCAGCGCCAAAATCTACTAAAACTAATTGTTTGTCGGCGCGACGAATGATGTTTCCCGGTTTGATGTCTCGGTGAATGATGTTGTGTGAATGGATGAAGTGAATTACTGGTAGCAAGCTATTGAGTAAGTCTTTAATTTGAATGTCTGTAAATGTGCCTTCTTGTTCGACGATTTGTGCTAGGTTTTGTCCGTCGATAAATTCTTGGACGACATATTGTCGGTTGTCTTGGGTGGAATAGGCTAATAGTTCTGGAATTTGGGGGTGTTTGCCCAATTCGTCTAATCGCATTGCTTCTTGTTCAAAAAGTTGGGCTGCTTTTTTGCTGTTACGATCGACTGAAGATGGAATGAGTTGGCTGTCTGGTAAAAATTGCTTGATGACGCAGCGGGGTTTTGAGGGTTTGTCTTCGTCAACGGCGAGAAATGTTCTGCCAAAACCTCCTTGTCCAATCGCCTTTATGGCCCGGTATCTGTCGCGCAATAGTAATTTCGATCGACAATTTTTGCAAAGTTTTGCTGCTGGTGGATTTTGCGGTTTTGTACAGTTAGGATTTAAGCAATAACTCATTCGATTTTAGATTTTAGATTTTAGATTTTAGATTGGGGAATTTAGGGGATTTTAGATTTTAGATTTTAGATTTTGGATTGGGGATTGAGGGAATTTTCGATTTTAGATAATACCAAAGAAACCGGGTTTTTTACCGAATCGGCAGGCTGTAACGAAGTATAATGCAAAAAACCCGGTTTCTGACTATCCCTGTGGCCGGCACTGTAAAAGTTGGTTTGTAGTAAGGACTAAAGTCCTTTATCAACTGTCAACTGTTTTAAAAATCCCACATAACGGGATTGTCGTCTAGATGGTCGGTGACAGTCCGTCCGATCGCATCTATTTCTTTTAAGTCTTCCTCACTCAATTTTACCAGTCAATATTCCCTGAGCTAGATTTGGTAAAGGTCGATATAATCGGTATTGAGGTTTTTTCACGAGCGATCGCACGCTTCGATTACCGCATCGTATTTGAGGTGATTGGCAAAAACTTTGCTAGCATAAATTACTTGCGATCGTACGTCTGAAAGTGCTTGACTGACTATTTGTTCGGAATGCCCATTTCCGTAAACCTCAGCAGTATCAAAAGTAGTAATCCCTGCCTCAAAAGCCGATCGCATTGCTTTGACAGTTTCGGCATCCTCAATGCCCACCCACATTGACTTGCCTGCTTGCCAAGTCCCCATTATTATCGGGGTGATATAAATTTCTGATGTACCTAATTGTCGCTTTTCCATACCCTCAATCCTGCTTTTTTTCGCTACCATTTACTCGGACGCCATACAATCTTAGCAGAATCAAGTTGCTGTGTTTGCTGTGTTTGGCCGATTTTGTTATTATGTTTAAAATAAGGGCGAAGTGCTATGACATCAACTACTCGCGCGCTTAAAGAATGGAATGCAGCAGTTAATGCTTTAGAACAAAGCAAAACGATCGTTCTGCTGCGCAAAGGAGGCATCCGCGATCGAGGCGGACAATTTAATGTAGCTGACAAGCAGGTTTTGCTGTATCCGACTTTTGAACACCAACAGCCGGATTTATTAAAGCCGGATTTTGCTACTGAAGCAAAGACTGTAGAATCTGGCTGGCATCCAGAAACAATTAGAATTGGCAGTTGGGCGGAAATTACCGATAATTTTTTGGTAGCTTGGGAACCTGCGATCGCGGCGGTTTTTCCCTACCATATTTGGAACGAGAAGTTTATCAGCGATCGCCTGAAATGGAAACCAAATCAACCAATTTGTATTTTATTATTGCGAGTTTATCGTTTGGCTGAAGTAGCGGAAATTCCGTATATTTCGGAATACGGCGGCTGTCGTTCTTGGATCGATTTGGCAGCGCCAATTTCCCTGGAGGGAAGCGAGGGTGTTTTGAGCGATCGAGAATACATTAAACGAGCGACTGAAATTCGCAATATTATTGCAATCTCCTCAAGTAAGAACGCGATCGGGTAAATTGACGCGAAAGGTGGTGATGAATTTTTTAGAGTTTGTCGATCGGGTGTTCTATGCGTTGATGGGTAAACTTGGAAGAACAGTAAATTAAAACCATCACTATTCACATCTTGCACTTGTCGCGATCGCCCGCCAGGGGTTTAAACCCCTGGCTCATAGCTAAAGTCGTCTTCAGACGACTGGATAAAAATTTAGTTCGCTAAAGTGGACTTAAACTTTTGCAGTCATGCCTTGTGCAAACAGTCGATCGCCCTTGCTGCTACTTTTTCCGGAATTGGCAGGAGCGATCGCGTATCTATAAAAAATTCTATAATCAATCTAATATTTTAAAATCTATAGTCGAATGGCAAAACCAGTTGACTTTCCTAAATACCTGCAATTCCTGGTTGAGGATTATCAAAACAACAGCATCTCTACACGCTGACGGATTTACAGGTAGAGGTGCGGGTGGAAATTTCACCGGAAGATCGATCGCCCCAAACGCCAAAAAATAAACCAGAAACGAAAATCGATCGCCTGGAAGTGCTGGCGGGACTCCGCAAGTACGTGCAGCAGGGAAATGTACTGCTGCTGGGCAAGCCCGGTTCGGGAAAATCAACGGTATTGGAGCGTTTTCGGTGGGAATTGGCACTGGAAGCGCTGGCGGAGGGCGATCGCCCGATTCCGATATTAGTGCAGTTGAGGAGCGATCGCTCGATCGTGCAAGCAATCTGTGCTGAATTTCGACAAGCAAAGCTTAAGGTAAGCCCGGAAGATGTGGATGATTTGCTGCTGGATGGTAAGTTGCTGCTGTTGCTGGATGGCGCGAATGAGATACCATCGCAACAACGGCGACAGGAATTGCAGCTATTTCGCGATGAAAATCGCGATACGCCGATGATTTTCACGACGCGGGATTTGGCGCTGGGCGGATCTTTGGGAATTGAGAAAAAGCTGGAGATGTGCGCGCTGACAAAAACTCAGATGGAGGAGTTTGTTGGCAAACATTTGCCACAACATGAGGATTTGCTGCTGCGACAGTTGCGCGATCGCCTGCGAGAAATTGCCGAAACGCCGTTGCTGCTGAAGATGATGTGCGAGGTGTTTGAAAGTACCGGGGAAATTCCTCAGAGTAAGGGCGAATTGTTTCAGAAGTTCGATTGGCGGTATGACGAGATTAAGGGTATTACTCCAGTTTCGGATGATTTTCGGCGCTTCAAGTCGGATCTTTTGCAGCAGTTAGCTTTTGTGATGTTGCAGGGCGATTCGCAGCAATCTACCGATGGTTTTGTGACAATTAATCGCGATCGGGCTGAGGGAATTTTGGAGTGCTGGTTGCGCGATCGGGGGGTGCTGGATGCACCAACGAAGGCGAAGGAATGGTTGGAGGATTTGCTGGAACACCATCTATTGCAGGTGGCGGCAAAGCCGGAGGAAATTGAGTTTCACCACCAATTATTTCAGGAGTATTATGCGGGGCGGGCATTGCTGAAACTGTTTGATGAGAAGCATCAAGATGCGATCGATGATGAACGGTTCAAGCATTTTTATTTAAATTATTTTAAATGGACGGAACCTCTGGCTTTCATGCTGTCGCTGTTGGGGGATGAAGTGCAGGCGGTGCGGGTGGTGCGGCTGGCATTGGAGGTGGATTTGATGTTGGGGGCACGGCTGGCGGGGGAGGTAAAGCGGGAGTTTCAGAAGCAAACAGTTGGGTTGGTGGATGGGTTGGATGTGCCGGGGTGGTTGAAGGTTGAGCTTTTGGGAGAAGTGCGATCGAATGAGGGGATTCCGAGATTGCTTAAATTTGTTGAAGATTCAGACTCGGATGTGCGTATAAGAGTGGCAAATGCGTTAGGTGCGATCGGTTCCGAGGCAGCGAATTATGAATTGTTTAAACTCGTTGCAGATTCAGACTCTCATGTGCGTTGGAGTGTGGCAGATACCTTAGGCAAAATCGGTGACAAGGCAGGAATTCACGGATTGCTTAAACTCATTGAAGATTCAGACTCTTATGTGCGTTAGTCTGACGGACTGGCCATAGACGTAG
>JAAUPI010000172.1 GCA_012035135.1 Microcoleus sp. CSU_2_2 | reverse complement strand
TTATAATTGGTATGGTGCGTCGCTATGAGATCTCCCAATAGCAACGAGAGTTGTTCGTAGCGACGCACCCTACATTTACTACATTTACGAGATTATAAAAGGGGTAAGTAACCCGGATTTGGTATTAAAAGTCGATCTTGCTTCCTTAACGATCGCAGATAAAGCAGCAGCTATAGAATTTTTACTTCAAACAGTAAGCAATAGTTCGCTAGGCATTAAAAAAACTCCCGGCGTGTGTGGTGGCGATGCCTGTTCCACAATAGTTATGCCGGAAGTCTATTACTCAGCAGTCACCAGTCACCAGACGTGTATCCGTGCCATCCGTATCGTACTAATGGTTAATTATCAGCCTCAAAACCCTCTCTGCTTCTCCTATTTTCAACAGGCCAATCTGCATTCTCACCGCCGATAATTAGCTCTTCGATAGTCACAAATTCTTTGCTAAGTTGCTGGAAAACATTAATCAAAACATCGAGTCCGATCGCATCGCTAGTCCCCAGATCGAACCAACAACGAGCCCAAACTCCCTCATACTCCATCTCTCCCATATTGTGCATCAAAGCCATCATACTTCGATCGGCTAGATTAACATCGTAATCCATATCACTGATATCTAAGCCCTCATCTTGCACTTGCAAATTTTCGGCATTAAATCCTCCTAGTTTTCCCAAGAAAAACCAAGAATCAAATACTTCTTCAACATACTGTTTTTCACCATTTGAAGGTACGTTGCTGAACTTCAGCCAAATCCACAGATCAAATGGATTAAATTCTCGAAACTGTACTTGCATCAACTTCTACTCTTGTTATATAACAACTGCCAAGACGGTTAGGACATTCTCAATCACTGAAAACATTGCAGTAACTGCATTTTCACATCAATCTTCTTCCTTCTGTTTATCAAAATTCAGGGGTTTAAAACCCTAACTGTTAACTGCCTGCCCGCTGGCGTAGTCGAAGAGTCAACAGTTCGGCAAGCTCACTGCAAGCTGTCAACTGTTTATAGTGGTGGTAAGGCTGCCGGCCCCCAGATACCATCTCCATCTCGAATCTTATCGCGCATCGGGTCGCAGTTGCGAGATTTGCTGTCGAGACGGTTACGGGTTTTGCACTGCTGGAAAAAGATTTCTGCAACTAAACTTCTTGGTAATTGATCTGGTTTGATCAAGGCTGCATCGAAGTTTTTTCGGGCTTCCTCTAGTAAAGTTTTGTCATTACCTTTACCTTTTGCTTGAGCAAATAATATTTGTGCTTTGAGATAATGAATTTCGGGATTTTGGGGAGTTGCTGCTAAGGATTTATTGGCAAATTCTAGGGCGCGATCGTATTTCTTTTGGTCTCTATAGCCTACTGCAATTCCTCGATAGGCTAAGTAGCGGGGAGAGGCTTTTTGTTCTAGTCTTTGAATTGCTTCACTGGCGTTGGAAAAGGGTAGGTTTGTGGCTAGCATTAAATCCATGTAGCCTTTGAGTAAGTTGAGTTCTGGATCGTTTGGAGCTATTTTTTCGGCCGCATCTAGATATTGAAATACAACTCGCAGTTTGTTGAGTGCTTGGGGTGCACCTTTGGCGGTTCCTTCTTTGGCTATGACATTAGCTCCTTCTAGAAAGTGACTTGCTGCTATGTAAATGTTGCCGCGGAGGGGATTGGTTTTGCTCAATTGTTCGGCGACTTCGCGGGTTTTTTGCGCGTAGGAATTCATCGAGTTTAAGTCTTGCTCGATGTAAGATAGAGAGGCTGCCATTGCATAGGCGAGCGGCTCGTTTGGTTCGGAGGATAGTGCTTGTTGAACTTGAGCTTTTGCTTGTTTATAGTTTCCTTGCTGAAACATTGTTTTGAATGCGGTTTCGGTGTTGGGCCCGATCACCTGCGGGTTACTGCTGCGAAACGGATCGCCCGCTATTGCTGAGTTAATGCAGATGCTCAGGGCGATCGTAGCACTCGCGATCGCCCGTACTGTCTGTTTGGAACTTAACATTTGCTTGCCAAGGGACGCTAAAATGGTTTCGATCATCGTCAATTCTCAGAAGGCAATAAATTGTTAACTAGAAATCTGAAATTTGAAAGTTCAGACTTCCCGGCCGCGACTAAAAAAACGATCGGATGGTCTTGATTTTTCCTAGCTATTGCTATATACTTTAATAATGGGAATATGAGCATTTATAAAAATTTTGAACATATTTCCATTATTAGAATATACCACAAATAACTCTTGAAATCAACCGCCAAAGTTCAAAAAAAACGAGAATTTTTGTAAAGATTTATGTAAAATAATTGTGGGCGATCGACACCAGCGATAAAAAGCCTTAACTATTAATAGCAAAACCAGGAGTTAGCTGATAGTAGGACAAATATTTTCTTATTTCTTCCCCACTCTCCCATTCTCCCCCTCTCCCCCTCTCCCCTCTTCCTTCTTCCTTCTCCCCATGCTTTATCTGAAAAACTTAGTCTATCATCCTACAGCCTGTCCGAATCCTATTCTCAAAAATATTAACTTAGAACTGCCGTCGCAGCAAATGGGGCTAATTGTCGGTCGCAGCGGTTCAGGTAAAAGTACGCTATTAGAAATATTAGCAGGTTTAGCAGAAAAAACTAGCGGCGACATCCGCTGGCGCGAACAAGAATTATTGCCCGAACACTTGCAACAGTTAGGAGGTTTAGTATTTCAATTTCCAGAAAGGCATTTTTGCGGAGGTACAATTTTAGAAGAATTGCGGTTAGGACATCCAGAATTAGGACAAGAACAAATTAACCAAGCAATGGCAGAAGTGGGGCTCGGACACTTGCCAATGCGCGCTTCTCCCCACGCTTTGAGCGGTGGACAACAGCGGCGGGTAGCCCTGGCGGTGCAGCTAATTCGGCAGCCGCATTTGTTGCTGTTGGACGAACCGACGGCGGGTTTGGATTGGTCGATGCGCCGACAGTTGGTAAGCTTGTTAAGTAAGTTGAAAAATCACTGGACTTTGTTGATTGTCACTCACGATGCTAGCGATTTGTTGAGCGTTGCCGATCGATTTTGGACTTTAGATCACGGGGATTTGCAATCGGTCGATCGAGCTAAATTGGAAGTTAAGGAAACAAGCTGTGTTTAACATTATGATCAGCGTGCGAGCGTCCAGGCTCGCACTGATATTATCGAAATATACTATTCCGCTCAACCGGAAACGATAGGACTAATGACTAATGACTAAACTGGCTTAATTTTTCAATCAAATGGTCAAAATAAGGAGCTAATTTTGCCCGATCGCCCGATTCGCACCGCTTCAAACTAGCAGCTTTGATACCTTCTAAACCTAACACCATAGCAGGTAAAGGAACTCCCAATTCTTGATAGAGCAAATTCATGTAGTGCAATCCTTCATCGCTGGTAAAATCGGTGCAATTTCCAGCAATCCCGTAAGTAATGCAGCGGAGAAAATGCCAGAAATCTCGCCAACAAGCTTCAGCCCTAGCTGGGGGATAAAGATCGCCTCCAGGTTCAGCAATATTGGGATATTGTGCTAAAACTTGTTCCCTGGCTTCTGATACGATATCGGTGGCATTATCGCGTAGAAATTTCGCAGTATTCACCGATGCTGCTTCAGATGAGTGCATCTGTTGCAAATCTTCATCTGTAAGATAGCGCCCTCCGTCGTCAGCAGCTTGCAACAGTTGCATTTCTGCGGGTGAATGCGAACTTTCCCAGGCAATACAATTGACTATTCGGGCTTTGGGAATTAATTCTTTGGCTTTTTCGCTTAATCGGAGATTCATAAAGAAATGATCGATCAGTAATTACTCGGAGATAGCACATTTGAATTTTACCGCAATTGCGATCGCACTACCGCATATTCTTGCAGCGGATACTGCCAGCAAACCCAGTTTTAATTGCGGGCTTGGCTGCTGCGCGTAGTGCGGACTATATAGCAACCGCCACTACACGGGATTTAAAGCCAGTCACGTGTTGCAGTACGAAAAGCATCTCCTAAGAAATTCAGCTTTCCCTAAGTCATGAAAAATATAAATTGACTTGATGAAAGTGTTAATCTATCTATAGGACATATTTGTTTATGTGTAACAGGGCGGATGGTGATGACTTTAGTTATAGTAGATGCGCGCTGCGCACTTTACCCACCTACCGCTAGATCTCTCCGTAAATATAATTGTTAATTTCTAGGAGGCTTGGATGCTCGATCGCCCTGGATATACGCTCCGATCTACTCTGCACGAAGGTTTCCAAACCATTATCTACAGACTACAGATACCAACTCCTCCAAACTCAGCAATACTTAAACTTCTCAAGTTAGAAGATCCTCCCCTTGAAGCGATTGCCCGTCTCAAGCACGAGTATCAAATTCAGAAAAATTTCAACGATTCCGGCATTGTCAAAGCATACAGCATCGACACTTTTGATGGTCGTTTGGGACTGCTTTTAGAAGACTTTGGGGGAATTTCGCTCAAACAAATACTATTGAGTCAAAAAATGTCGATCGCGAGTTTTTTGAAGGTGGCGGTGCAACTAGCAAAAGCTTTAATATCGGTGCAGCAATACCAGATTATTCATAAAGATATTAAACCTGCCAATATTATTATCAATCCGACTAGCGGTATTGTTAAACTAACTGATTTTAGTATGGCTTCGGTTCTGATTCAAGAAAAGTCACAACCGATCGATCCCGACCAAATCGAAGGAACTCTGGCCTATATGTCGCCGGAACAAACGGGGAGAATGAACCGCACTCTTGACTGTCGCAGCGACTTTTATTCTCTGGGAGTTACTTTTTATGAAATGCTGACAGGAAAGTTACCTTTTCAAAGCAACGACCCCCTCGAAATCATTTACTGTCACCTGAGCCAACAACCCGTACCAGTGCGGGAATTTAATTCAGAAATACCGGACGCGATCGTGCAAGTTGTCGAAAAAATGATGGCAAAGAATGTGGAAGACCGCTATCAGACAGCCGCAGGAATATTGGCGGATTTGCAGCACTGTTTTGATCAATTGAAAACTAGAGGCAAAATAGAGAAAACGCCGATGAATTTGCAGTATAAATACGATTTGGCAGAAGCTGAACGGTGTCGGATGTTGGGACAAACTTATGCAGCGATGGAATTGTACGATCGAGCAATTCAAGGAGCAGCCAAAAACGGTTATATCGAAGCAGAAGCATTAGCTAATGAAATAGCTGCTAAATTCTATCTGGAACTAGGCAAGAAAAAAATTGCCAAAGCATACATGACAGATGCTTATTTCGGTTACGAGCGCTCTGGAGATACTGCGAAAGCAAAATATTTGGTTAGGCACTATCCCGATCTAATTTTCACCACCCAAAAAACCGCAGATAACTCCCAACTAGCAATGGCTGCAAATATCGGTATCGCCAAGACAACAAGCAGTACAACTAGCAGCAGGATTTTAGATTTAGTCTCGGTAATGAAAGTGTCTGAAACCCTCCAAAGCGAAATTACTTCACAGAATTTACCTCGCACTCTATTGCATATCCTACTAGAAAGTGCAGGCGCTCAAAAGGGCTGTCTGATTTTGGCAAAAAACGATCGTCTATTTGTTGAAGCAATTGATAACGGTCAAGAATTGAGTGAGATTTTCCTGCAATCTACACTTCTTGAAACTAGCGAAGATGTGCCAATTTCACTGATCGATTATGTCGCCAAAACTCAACAGCCTATGGTGCTACAAAATCTCGCTGCTGAAAGTATCTATCAAGCAGATCCTTACATCCAACGACAGCAACCAAAGTCGGCGGTTTGCGCTCCGATCTTTTATCAAGGTAAATTAATTGGCATCTTTTATCTGGAAAACAATCTAGTAACAAATGCTTTTACGATCGCCCGCTTAGAATTGCTCGAACTCCTAGCTTCGCAAGTGGCGATCACTCTCAAAAATGCCCGTCTTTATGCCTGCGAACAAGAGAAATCCAAGCTGTTGCAGCAATCCTTGCTTGAACTGCAACAAACTCAACTTCAACTGGCACAGCAAAAAGAACAATACCTAGGCATTTTTGAAGCCGTCACTGATGGTATTTATATCAACGATTTGGAAACAGGAGCAATCGTTGAAGTAAACCCAGCAGTGCTTCGCCTCTACGGTTATTCCTATGAAGAATTTATCAGTTTAGCCCCTACAGATTACGTGCATTATGACAGTTTGCCGCTGTTTTCATCCTATCTAGAAACTCTACAAGCCGATAAACCTTTCTACTGTCATGCTGTCAATATGCGGAAAGATGGCACGCTTTTCGATATAGAAGTGTTCGGAACAACTTGCAATTATAATGGGAAGCGTCATGGATTGGCAATTTTACGAGATATTAGCGATCGCAAATGGGCAGAACAAACTTTGGGGCAAAGCGAACAAAGATTCCGGAATCTATTTGAAGCAACTCCCAAAATTGCCATCCAAGGATACGATCAATCGCGCCGAGCTATTGCTTGGAATCATGCGAGCGAACTGCTTTATGGCTATACCCCCGAGGAAGCAATTGGCAAGCAATTGGAAAACTTGATTATTCCTCCAGCTATGCAAGAAGAAATGATTCAAGCAGTAGAAAATTGGATGGCTAGCGGCGTACCGATTCCCCCAGGAGAACTCGATTTGCGCCGCAAAGATGGTTCGACAGTCAGCGTTTATTCCAGCCACATTATGCTGACAAATTCTGCGGGAGAATTAGAAATATATTGTATCGATATCGACTTGAGCGATCGTAAAAAAGCTGAAAATGACTTGCGGCACTCTGAAACCCAACTTGCACAGCAAAAACAAACCCTGAAAGCGATTCTCAATGCCGCCCCCATTTGGATTTGGATGACCAATCTCAACGGCAAGATGCAGTTTGTTAACAAAACTTTGTGCGCCAATGTGGGAATTCCGGTAAGTCGTTTTATCGAAGCCGGACACTATCGAGAAGTTTTGAGCGAAGAAATTGCCGCTAACTGCATGGCTTCTGACAGTGCCTGTTTAGGTCAAGAAACTCCCCATTTATCTTTTGAAATGCTGCCTTTTGTAGACGGTAAAACTCATAATTTGGAAATTACTAAAGCACAAATTAGAGATCCGCAAGGGCAGACGATCGGCATCATCGGATTGGGCATTGATGCTACGGATCGCGCTCAGGCAAAATTAATGCTGCAAGAAAAAAACCAACATTTAGAACAAGCTTTGCAAGAACTTCAACAAGCTCAAACTCAATTAATTCAAAATGAAAAAATGTCAGCATTGGGCAATTTAGTTGCCGGAGTTGCCCACGAAATTAACAATCCGATCGGCTTCCTCAATGGCAGTATCAACAATATAGAAGAATACATTCAATACATTTTCGGACATTTGGAGTGCTATCAGCGGTGCTATCCCAATCCGCTGCCAGCTATTGAGGAGAGTGCAGAAAATATTGACTTGGAGTTTTTAATAGAAGACTTCCCGAAGATATTTAGCTCGATGAAAGTGGCGGTCGATCGCATCCACAATATTAGCACTAGCTTGCGCACTTTCTCTAGGGCCGACAGCGATCGCAAAATTGCCTGCAACATCCATGAAGGAATTGATAGCACTTTGCTAATTTTGAAATATCGCCTCAAAGCAAACGAACAGCGTCCCGAAATTAAGATCGTAAAACAATACGGTGACTTGCCTTTAGTCGAGTGTTTTTCCGGTCAACTGAATCAGGTATTTATGAATATTTTGGCAAACGCGATCGACTCAATAGAAGAATCAACTCACGGGCGGACTTTTGCCGACATCAAAGCAAATCTTAAGACGATTACTGTCAAAACCCAAGTTGGAGAAGACAATCAAACTGTAGTAATTAAGATTAAAGACAGTGGCAAAGGAATGTCAGAAAAAGTGAAAGCGCAAGTTTTCGACCATTTATTTACGACAAAAGGAGTTGGGAAAGGAACGGGTTTAGGACTGTCGATTAGCCGCGAGATTGTGGAAGAAACGCACGGGGGATGTTTGACTTGTGATTCTGTTTTGGGAGAAGGAACAGAATTTGTGATCGCTTTACCTCTAGGTAAAAATTCTTAGATAGTTGATAGTTGACAGTTGTGTACGCTGTCAACTGTTGAAAAAGTGTGATCGGCGTCACTCCAAACCAAGGTCAATGAAGTTGAAGTATATTAAATAACGGGGGAAAATTTTATGTCTGATGCAGAGTTGATTTTAGTGGTAGATGATACGCCAGCTAATTTAGATGTAATTTCCGAGGCTTTGACGGATGCCGGCTATGAAGTTGCGATCGCGATTGACGGCGAACGAGCTCTCAAACAAATTGAATATGCGCTGCCGAGTTTAATTTTGCTCGATGTGATGATGCCGGGAATTGACGGCTTTGAAACCTGCCACAGGCTGAAATCATCACCCGCTACAAAAAACATTCCTGTAATTTTTATGACTGCTTTGTCCGATCCGGCTGATAAGGTTAAGGGATTTGAACTGGGTGCTGTCGATTATATCACGAAACCTTTTGAAGAAATGGAGGTATTAGCCCGCGTCAATACTCATATAAAACTGCGAAATTTGAATAAAGAACTGGAACAGCGAGTGGTCGATCGCACAGCGGAATTGACAACTGCTTTGGCTCAGCTAAAGCGATCGCAACTTCAGTTAGTGCAGAGTGAAAAAATGTCAGCTTTGGGTAATTTAGTAGCGGGTGTTGCTCACGAAATAAATAATCCAGTGGGCTTTATTTATGGTAATATTAACGAGTTAAATTTTGCTTTAAAAGACATCATTCACCATTTACGACTGTATCAAAAACAATTTCCCAATCCGGGCGCACAAATTGAGCAAGATGTCAAAGATATCGATCTAGAATATGTGTTAGAAGATGTAGAAAAAATGCTGGCATCAATGGAAATTGGATGCGATCGCCTGCGCAATATCAGCACTTCCCTCCGCACTTTCTCCCGCGCGGATACTGTGACTCCAGTATCAGCTAATCTCCATGATGGGATTGACAGCACGGTGATGATTTTGCAGCACCGCCTGAAGGCTAATGATACTCGCCCGGAAATTCAAGCGATCGAGAAATATGGAGAGATTCCTCTGGTAAAATGCTATCTAGGACAATTGAATCAGGTGTTTATGAATATTTTGTCAAATGCGATCGATGCTTTAGAAGAAGCCAATCGCGATCGCACTTTTGCTGAAATTGAAGCTAATCCGAATGTAATTACGATCGCCACCGCGTTAACTGACGATCGCAAAAGTATTACAGTTAAAATTCGAGATAATGGTAAAGGGATTTCAGCCCCAGTAATTCCGCATATTTTTGACCACTTATTTACGACGAAAGTTGTAGGGAAAGGTACGGGTTTAGGATTGTCAATTAGCAAGCAAATTGTGGAAGAAACCCACGGGGGAACTTTAACTTGTCATTCGGTATTGGGAGAAGGGACGGAATTTACGATCGACCTGCCCATTGAATAAGAGGACACGGCAATGCCGTTTCCCTACCCTAAAATAATCGATCGTCCTGCCGATTGAATAAGAGGACACGGCAATGCCGTTTCCCTACCCTAAAATAATCAATTAATTGTAGGGACACGGCATTGCCAATTTATCAAAACTTTATAAATTTCCTCCTGATTGTTCGATCGAGGTACTGGATATCAGTGTTAACAGCAATAGCAGGTGCGATCGGGCTACACCCTTAGCCTCTGGTATTAGATAGTTATTTGAATATAAATCTCTTAGTTTAATTTGTTTGGGAGGATCGAAAAATGACTGTAGTGGAAACATCTAAGTTTGAGCTGACAACTGTTGCACCAGTTTATGGCAAAAACTACAACAAAGGCTGCATAGGCTTTACCTATAATAACAGTAGTGTTGTTTCTCGCGGAATCGCCTATTTTACAAAATGGGCAAGAATGAGTGATATTCGTGTCACTCACGTACTCATAGTTACCGGAGAAAATAGCTGTATCGAAGCTGATGCTTTTCACAACACCGTGAAAGAGGGGACGCTTCAGCACTACTTTGATGAACCTCACTGTCAAATATTCTTCCGCAAACCTCAGGAATTAACTGACGAAATTGCCGAGAAAATCGTTCAAGTCCTGACACCGGAAGTCGGCAAACAATACGACTTTAACTTAATTTATATCCAAGCGCTTTCAGGTAGTTTTGCCGGACATTTGTACGATCGTTTAGTTCGAGAAAAGTTAGAAGATAAATTGAGCGAAAAGCTCAATAATCCTGAAAAATGGATTTGTAGTGAATTGGCAGCTTATGCTTTAGACGAGCAACCCAAATATAAAGACCAAGGAATCTTAAAACGTCCCAACGCGACAATTAGCCCTCAAGAACTGTTTGAAGATTCAGTTATCTTTGAACCTTGGAAAAATGGGAAATTTACACAATTTTATCACCAAAATTAAGTAGAATAACCTGAAATCTCAAACTGAGGCAAATTCGCGCCGCTCACGTTCTAGGCGGAAGCAGCTTGCAAGTGGTGAATTTTGTGATTTTTCCTCAGCTCAACTACGATTTGCCGTTTTTTGGCGCGGATGTGGTGACGCTCCCCGGCAGTCATTTAGTTGCTCTGGAGATGCAGCCGCTGTTGGACGATCGCCCCGAATACCAAGCAAAGTATACAGGGCCGATCGAACCAATCTTTCAAGCTCATCAACAGAACCTGCCCTGGGGAGGAAACTTCCCTGAGGAAGCGAAGCCGTTTTTTTCGCCGGCATTTTTGTGGACTCGTCCGAAGTAAACGGAAGTTGTGGAAAATCGCGTTTGTGCAGCGTTCAAAGACTATCTGGTGGCTGATTTGGATTTGGTCGATCGAGCCGAACCAGTGACAAATCGCGAAAAGTTGGATAATATTTTACGAGCTCAACTGCGTTACTTCCGGTATCGTGCGGAAAAATACCCCGCCGGGGAATGTTTAAGCGCTTCTATGGCGATCAATGGACGGAAGAGCACATTCATAGCTTTTTGTTCGATTTGGAACGGAAGCTGCCACAATTGGTAAGTAACAAGAATTGAATTTAATAGAACCTTCAGCCACTATACTAATAAGTGTAGGTTGGCATAAGGACAGTGCCAATGGTAAAAAAAAATCGCAATGCAGTTAGTTCAAATTCAGAAAGCAAAGTTAAGGTCGGACTTTCGCTGACTCCTTATAGTGCCGATCGATTGAATGCGATCGCTCGAAAGCTCGGCATATCAAGGTCGGAACTCCTAGAACGCTTGGCAAAAGGCAGTCTGAATATTTCTAGCGACAAGACGGAAGTTACGATCGCTTGGAAAAAAGAGCCAGGGACTGCGGTCTATGTCGCCGAGTCTCAAGGAGAAACAGCCTCTGAAAGCGACATTAATGACGCTTTAACGGCAGAAACTCAATCGGAACAGCCTAGTGAAAAGCCAAATCCGCTGCAAGCAAGTTACGAAACTTTACAGCAGCAGTTGGCAGAAAAGGAAAGTTCGATCGCTCAATTGCAACAACAATTGGCCGAACAGCAACATCTGGAAAGCCAGTTGCAGGAAACCGTATCCAAGTCAAGTTACGAATCTTTGCAGCATCAGTTGTCAGAACGAGAAAGTTCGATCGCTCAATTGCAGCAACAATTGGCCCAACAGCAACATCTGGACAGCCAATTGCAGGAAACTGTATCGAAGTCAAGTTACGAATCTTTGCAGCAGCAATTAGCCCAGGAAAAGCAAAATCTGGAAAGTCAATTGCAGGAAACTGTATCGAAGTCAAGTTACGAATCTTTGCAGCATCAGTTGTCAGAACAAGAAAGTTCGATCGCTCAATTGCAGCAACAATTGGCCGAACATCAACATCTGGACAGCCAATTGCAGGAAACTG
>JAAUPI010000171.1 GCA_012035135.1 Microcoleus sp. CSU_2_2 | reverse complement strand
TTTTGTTGTCCCACCTCCATTGCCATATTCACCAAGCTCTCGCGATCGGGAGCTGATTGGAACTGCTGTAGTAGAGCTGGCTCCTGCATGACTTCTTGATAAAACTGATTGACGCTTTCAACTGACATTTGATTTTTTCCTGTTCATTGATTGAATTAGTAAGCCATCTCGATGGCGTCACAAATCCTCATCGAAAAATGCAACCATCGGGCGGCTAGCTTGAAGCTGTTTAGCAGATTTCTAGCATTTGATTTCTTTCACCTCTCCGCTATAAACCTCAGCAGAGCCTTTCGGACGCTTTCCTCCCGCTACAGCCTCTAACTGCTGATCCGATAGTTCTCCTGTCTCACTAGCAGCGCTTTGCGCAGCAAGGGCTTGTTCAACTTCATCGACGGTGAAACTATAGCCCTTTTGTTGTCCCACCTCTACTGCCAGATTCGCTAAGCTCTCGCGATCGGGAGCTGATTGGAACTGCTGTAGTAGAGCTGGCTCCTGCATGATTTCTTGGTAAAACTGATTGACGCTTTCAACAGACATTTGATTTTCTCCTGTTCGTTGTTTTTTGTTACTTTCGACTGTTTTTCTCCGACTGCACCCCATGACTAGAGGTCAAATGGGAAATCATTAGCTATCAGCAAGAAAGCTGTTTCGTCGGAGTATTTTCCTAATTTTTGCGCTCCGCTCGATCGCCTGATTTCTTGTTTTTTGTAATTTTCTAGTTCTGACTTTTTTGGGTGCAATCTAACTCGGTGTTCTTATTTTCAATAATAAGCTGATTTTCTCCAACTTTCAAGCTCAGAAATTCAGAAAATGTCTAGTTATTTCTAGCTCAAAACTCAGAAAAACTCAGGAGATAGATCTGCCTTTTTATCCAGACAATTTAAAAATATTGTATTAATAACTAAAAATCGAAAACCCCAATAGTATTAGATAATACTAATACCATTTGGGGTGGGAAGAGCCTTAAAGTTTTAGTGGCTCTTTATTTTTTGTCCGGAGATTGTGGCCGGAACTTTACACGAAATCCTCCACATCCTCCGGCTACAGCCTCTAACTGCTGATCCGATAGTTCTCCTGCCTCATTAGCAGCGCTTTGTGCAGCAAGGGCTTGTTTAACTTCGTCGATGGTGAAACTATAGCCGTTTTGTTGTCCCACCTCGACTGCCAGATTCACTAAGCTCTCTCGATCGGGAGCTGATTGGAACTGCTCTAGTAGAGCTGGCTCCTGCATGACTTCTTGATAAAACTGATTGACGCTTTTAACAGACATGTGATTTTCTCCTGTTCGTTGTTTTTTGTTACTTTCGACTGTTTTTCTGCGACTGTACCCCATGACTAGAGGGAAACTGGGAAATCATTAGCTATCAGCAAGAAAGCTGTTTGGTCGGAGTATTTTCCTAACTTTTGCGCTCCGCTCTATCGCCTGATTTCTTGTGGCTTTTAGTCGCTCTAATTTTGACTTTTTCGGGTGCAATTTAATTCGGTATTCTTATTTGCAATACTAAGCTTATATCCGCCAATATACAAGGTAATAAATTCAGGAAAAGCCCAGGTATTCAAAAATAAAAACTCAGAAAAATTCAGGATATCGATAAACCTTTTCAGGAAACAATTCAAAACTTTTGTCTTCAAAATTCAAAAGAGAAAACCCAAGTAGTATTAGATAATACCAATACCATTTGGGTTGGGAAGAGCCTTAAAGTCTTAGTGGATCTTTATTGCTTATACTTCAATTAAGGACTTAAAGGTAAAGGAGCCTCTATTACTTCAAGATACCCTGTTTTGACGTGACACTCCCACACCAATTCAGTAGGTATGGTGTGGGCTTCTGAGTCCTGTCAAGGATACCCTTGAACTTCCTTCATGGTACTCGTAATTCTTTCCCATTACGGCATTTTAGACTAAACGTTTTCGCTGCCTCTCCCCTACAAATATCAGCAGATTGTTGACGCGACTTTCCTCCCGCTACAGCCTCTAACTGCCGATCCGATAACTCCCGCGCTTCACTAGCAGCGCTTTGTGCAGCAAGGGCTTGTTTAACTTCATCGAGGGTGAAACTATAGCCATTTTGTTGGCTCACCTCCACTGCCATATTCCCCAAGCTCTCTCGATCGGGAGCTGCTATGAACTGCTGTAGCAGGTCTAGCTCCTGCATGATTTCTTGATAAAGCTGATTGACGCTTTCAACAGACATATGATTTTCTCCTGTTCGTTGTTTTTTGTTGCTTTCGACTGTTTTTCTACGACTGCACCCCATGACTAAACGACTTAAATGAGCCTCTACTTTCCTCAACAGAATCCATGTACTCTCCCATGCGTTTTTTCACGAAATTAGCCATAGACTTAAACTTGAATGGCACAGTCCAAATTGCATTAGGAATTTCAGGTTTAGCACCGTGAAGTTTAATTGATTCCGCATATAGGCTAAGAATGCGCCCCACCTTCTGAAGATCTGGTCGAATATAGCTACAGGTGTAGCGGATAGTATCGGGTGACAAACGATGGGTTATCACCCAACCCACAACCTCTCCTTCATAACGCAGACCTAGACTATTTAAAGGCTCCAAATTCTCCTCGTGCTGAAAAGGATTCAGCTCATCGGGAATCCAAGGAAACGTTTCTTGCTGTTTCTGGAGGTTGAGGCGTTCTTCTGGAGTAATTTCCTGCCAGGGGAAGAATGTGAATGAGGGAGGAAAGCTGTAATTTTTGTTCAGCCAGAGAGCCTCCAACATCTTGCGGTTGCATTTACAGACGAGCATTCGAGGTTCGGGTGGCGTCCAATTGTGCTGTTGGAGTAGGCGTTCCAAAGCTGGTGTTGTGGGTTGACCAGTGATATAAACCAAATTGGCACTGGTGCAACCTCGCGAAACTAACTCTTGTTCCAAACGGGTGAAAAGAGCTGTGCCAACTCCTTGACAACGGTAAGTGGGTTCGACAAAAATCGAAAGCACCTCAGCCGACTCACCATCAGGTTGAATTTCAGCTAGCGCTAAACCAATCGGCTTGTGCGAGTCAGACGCTGCGATCGCCACAGTAGAAGCTTCTGCTTTTAAGACTTCCAAGTGGGGACGAAATTGCGGAAAGGTAAATCTTTGATAAATCAACCCTGTAAAAGGATTATCGATGCAAGTCAACGTATACATATACAACTCCTACCAATATAGTTGCCAACTTCCCTGACAAAAAAGACCGTGTCCCTGGAGGGTTATTCGCACATCATCCGGTTGTGCATTCTGCATCGGGGCAACTTGGTGATAGTTGAGACCGGAGTGTAGCGCCATATTCCCTACTTTGTAGGAGTAGAGTCTCTTGTTCCTGGAATTGACCAAATTAAGCAATTCTTTCTGAGAAAGACCAATTGTTTCGTCTAGCCGTAAATCCCACACATACATACCAGCACCCGACTTAGGCAAGGCAATCGATAAAGTGAACGAAATCGGGTTACTGAAATCTATCCCTTCTTTTGTCCCCCAATCTACGACCAGATGAGGAGTATCACAGTGAATGGGATTCCCCATGAACTCTGGGTCATATCGGTGGTGAAACCATTCTTGATGGGTTAAATCTTTGGGCTGCTCAAATGCCTGATGCGACAGGAAGATATGAAATCCTGGCAGTGCCAATGTCTCTCGATAGCCAACTTTTGCTTTCAACTGTTGCGCTAATGTAGCTGCCAACCTTTCGTACAGCCACCCTAGACGTTCCATCAGCATAGGATTATATTCCTTTGCCATTCTGTAGTAGGGTAATTGAGGGTTATAGGCAATGTCGAAGTAATTTGATGCTCCTAGTGTGTAGAAAGGAACAACAGGGTGTCGCTGAATCCAGAGGTCTTTCAAATCCTCTATTACAGCGCTAACTTCCTGACATTCTTGTTCCGTTAGCAGCTCGATGGTAGTGACGGGTAAGTTAGTTAATTTCAGCATTTTTTTGGGTTTATTTACACACTAGAATGAGTTAGATTTTGGATAACTTTAGCAATCTCACCTGGACAAGTCGCCTGAGACTGATAGTTCAAGGTTACGCTGGGATTGTTAAAGTCAATGAGTAAAACAATTCTGGTTTTGTCTGCACGATTCCATGCTTCATGCTCCACCGTGTCATCAAAAATGAAGCACTTACCTTCTTGCCAATTCCTCGTTTGATTTCCGACTCGGAGCGTACATCCCTCTGGCACAATTAACCCCAAATGACAGCGCAGTACAGCCTTTGAGTAACCGACATGGGGTTTAATATGAGTTCCTGGCTTTAAGGAAGAAAACCCAGTAGTTGTCATGCCTGGTATCATCTCGACTAACCGAGTTGTTTCTGGACACAATCGGCAGTTATCCTCGAGTTTTCTGCCAAAAGCATACAAACCAAAAACGTCCCAGCCTTTTTCGTAAAGGAATTTTTCAGGCCAGGAAACAAAGTGCCTTTGCTGGAGTTGCTCTAACTCTTGCCGGATTAACAACCAATTGGATTCTAGATGCTCCGCAAATTCAAACTCACTTTTATCAAAAAACATTGACCTATTATCCTCAAAGCCTAAATTACCAATAAAGCCGCCAACTGCCCTGGCTGAAAATACCGTGTCCTTGGAGAGTGATTCTCTCGTCATCTGGTTGGAGATTTTTTCCGGGTGCAGCTTGGTGAATGGTATGACCAGAATGTATGATGAGCTGACCTACTTGATAGGGGTAAAAGCGTTTAGCTCTTGACTTAATAAGTTGTTTAATTTCCGAACCGGGAAGCTCCAAAGTTTCCTGAGAATGTACTTCCCATATATTCAAACCCCCACCAAACTTTGGCAGTGAAATTGCCAGGGTGAATGAGATTGGCTGAGTGAAATCTGTCTGTTCTGGAGATTCCCAATGAACCAACTTATACTGTAAGTCACGGTGGATAGAGGCGATCGGTTGCTCAAACAATTTACAAGCGAGGTAGACATGAAACCCAGGCAGTGCTAGTGAGTGGTGGTAGCTTGTCGGTGCTTTGAGGAATTGCGCTAGTGTCTCGGCTAACCGTTTGTAGAGCCACTTCAGGCGATCGCGCAGGATGGGGTTGTATAGTTGTGCTTTCCTGTAGTAATCCTGTTGATTTTTGGCGGCATCAATGTAACTAGCTGCCCCTAGAGTGTAGAACGGTACGAAGGAATCTCGTTTCAACCAGCACTCTTTGAGGGCGTAGACTAAAGAACGAATTTCCTGGCATTCTGAGAGTGTGAGTACGCTTAAGCTACTGATTTTATCTACCATATTGAGTCTTTATTTAGTCTGGATAACACCATTCATTCCAACCACGGTTTTTGGTTGACTAGGAAAATTAAGTAGTGGGAACGGCTATAACAATCCCGGAATCACCAACTGAACTATCGTGTTTCTAAAAAAAGAATAACTCGAATATCTCCACTAATTCAAGTCAAAAAACTCAGAAAAATTCAGGACTTATGTTTTAAAAATTCAGAGTTTTTCAGGATTTAAAATAGGTCGGTCATTTCCTATTTAGGGCTTGCATTCCTTCCGTTTCATTAGACATCTCCCATAATTATTGTGGAACAGGCATCTTGCCTGTTCTTAACAGGCTGTTTAGGAGATGTCTATTACTTACTCTGGAAGTAGCCGGACTCAGAGAGTCTTTTCTATGAGGGCTGGAGTTGAAAAGCTCTAGGGGATTCGGTATCCTGTTCCAAATGACCAGTTCAGGTCGCGCGTATCCTCCCCCCGCTACGACATCCAGTTCGGTCTCATCGAGTTCGCCAGAGTAGTCTGAGTCGAGTACCTCAGCCTCATTAAACTCCAAACCCAGCTCCACAGCCAGCCGACTCGGTTGCTCCTTTACCAAGTTAGTTGCATATTCCATCAGTACGAGTTGTAATGAAAACTGGTTTGCCTGCTTTTCAATCAGCGATCGCTGAAGTAGTGAGTTGACAGTTTCGATTAATGTTGCTTGAGAAACGCTAGGACAAATATCCGAGTGCAATTTCTCGACCGAGACGGGTTCTTGATGAATTGCCATCCAGTACAAAATTGTTTTTTCTAACTCAGGTAACCGATTAAACTGTTGGTCGAAAACAACCCGAATTTCATCCAGAACGATGGTCTTATATTTCAAAAATTCTGTTAAGCTCCCCTCAAACAATTCTTGAATCGCTGACGCCACTATCTTTAGGGCAAGTGGATTGCCTGAATATCGTTCGACGAGGACTTGGCATTGAGATCCTGACTCCCAGTAGCAACCCTTGAGTTGAAGCAGTTGCCCTCCGGCTGATGCATCTAAACCCTGTAAGGTGAGGCAGCGAACGGGGAGGGTGTCCCCTTGCATTAAAGCAATTTCTTTGGGTTTTTCCCGACTGGTGAGGACTAAACAACTGTTGTGGCGACATTCTCCCAGACGTTTGAAGAAGTTACCATACTCTTCATAACCTTGCCTATAGAAACCAGTACGCTCCCCACCACGCAGAATCGTCTCAACATTATCCAGTATCAATAAGCAGCGGTGCTTTCGCAAATAATCGATCAGGAGTGAGAGTTTCTCATCTACAGTTGCGGGTAAATCTGTTTCCTCACTGTTGGTGATAAATTGCAGTTGGGAAGTCAGAATCTGTTGCAGGGGTGGGGCATTGCGCAGACTTCGCCAAATGACATAATCAAATTGTTCCTGAAAGCGTTCGGCTAACTTTACAGATAGATGAGTTTTGCCAATTCCCCCCATGCCAAAGAGTCCCACTAGGCGGCAATGATTTGTAACAATCCAGTGTTCGAGAATCGCTGTTTCGTCGCTGCGGTCATAGAAGATTGAAACATCAGGCGCTTCTCCCCAATCTTGGTAACGATGGATTGCGTCGATTTGGGACTGATGAACGATTTTACCCTCATCATCTTTCTGGAGTGCGGCTGAAGGATCTGATGGCGTTGGTAAAGAAGATTTCTGTAGTGCTGTTGCTTCTGGAGAGGAGAGCTCGGGCAAAACACTTGCTCGCCGTTCCATAGCCCCTCTAAAATTGCTTTTCTTAACCTTTTCACCCAAGATATCTGAAAGCATACGCCATAGTTTGGGTCCTGCATCTTGCTTGAGGTAAGTAACCGAATAGCCAGTTTCTTGTGCAATCTCATCGTACCGCTGACCCGGTTTAGACCAAGCTGTCTGAATGAGAAGCCTTTGAACGTCACTCAGATGTTTGCCCATCTTAGTGAAGACTAAGGCATCAGTGAATTTGAAAATTTCTTCAACATTCGATTGATGCATCGTCGTCATCTGCTTTACCTCTGATATTACCTATTTCAGTAACTCGTTTGAGTAATTAAGGAGTCGGGTTTCTATTCCCTATTTCCAATAATTTTTATCCTTGTATTTTGTCGTTTTCTTGCGGCTCTTCTCAGGATTTTTGACTGAAGGAAAGCTTGCCAAGCTTTCCTTCAGCTTTTAAATAGATGCCAGCCAAATCAACTGATGCACTTTTGATAGCAATGCCGATCGTCCACGCTTTTGAGCGACAGCAATTTTCTAACAGAAGAACCTAGAAACGTCAACTCTCCCAGGGCTAATTCAATGCGATCGCGCTATTCAGCAGGAAACCGATCGAAGTTAAAGTAGGGTGCGTCGCAGCAACAATTTTGGCTATTTACGACTATCAATGAGCGACGTATCCTACATCGATACCTGCCTAAGAAAATTATTGTCAGTATCAGCCATAAAGGATGTCTGATTCCTCGTGGTTTTCGGACGGCTCTAATTGCTTCAATTAAATTCATGGAGCTATGCACAGAGGTTTGATAGAACGGGCGATCGGATCTGACCCTCATGCCCGTTCTATATAATTATTCGGTCACTATAAATCCACCCTGCATGGTTCACCGCAATGGGGGGGATCTATCTTTCCTGTTTTCCAGAATATTTTTTCACAAATGCTTTAATTCCCTCCTCTATCGCGGTAAACCGTGGTGAACATCCACCAGCAACTGCTTTTAACTCAGCGTCACTGAGTTCGCTTTCGTCGGACTGGCTCAATTGCTCAGTCACAGTGTTCCAATCTTCTGCTGTGAAGTCGTAACCCGCTCCTCGTATTATGTTCTGGCCTTGTTCATCGTTAGCAACATTGCGGATTTGCTCGCGAAAAGTTTCATCTGTAGCTACTCGTTCGTAAAAGGCTCTAGCGTTTTCGATGGACATATTTTTCTCCTGTTCAGTGTTTTTTGTTGTGACTGTTTTTCTAGGTTTGTTGCGACTATTCTCAGGATTGTTGACACAAGGAAAGCTTGCCAAGCTTTTCTTCTGCTTCTGAATAGATGCCAGCCAAATCAACTGATGCACTTTTGATAGCAATGCCGATCGTCCACGCTTTTGAGCGACAGCAATTTTCTAACAGAAGAACCTAGAAACGTCAACTCTCCCAGGGCTAATTCAATGCGATCGCGCCATTCAGCAGGAAACCGATCGAAGTTGGCATTACAGCGGTTTTCAGCCGCCAGGTTCCGCTACTTTTGCGCCTGTTGTCCAATCCCGTCGCAAAAGTGGCGATCGCTCTCTAACACATGAGGATTATTCTGTAGATAATCGCGCTCCATGACTTTATAGACAGCTTCCTGCAACAAACTATCAACCTGCTTCTGAATAGCTGCTTTTTCCTGAAACTTATAAAATGCCATACTTCCCGGCATTTCCTTAAGTTTATTTGATGCTTTCAAACTTTCTAATAGCGAGTCAAACGCTTGATTTGAGGTTAAGAGAGTTTCTGCGGACGCACTAATAGCTTTGATTTCGCTGATGGCCGAATTCTGCGACTGCCACCAAGCTACTCCAGCCAAAATCAAGGTTAATCCCAAACCTGCGCTGAGTCCAGAGATAGTAAGTTTCCGCCTTTGTTGATGCTGGAAAACTTCGCGATCGCGAATTTTCAAACTCACCTCCACAAAACGGATCTCGCTCTCGCTGAGTTCATCCCGCCGTTGCTGCTGCCAATATTCTGCATCAACTAATGGCTTGCCGCGCAACAAAGCTCTTTCATCTAAATTGCTATTTTGCCAAGTCCGAATTGCGACCCGAATCTGCTCTTGCCACAGGCGAAACTCCGCGTTAACCTGCATCCAATTTCCCAATCTTCCCCAGCTTATAATTAACGATTCATGCACGATTTCTACTGTTTCTTCAAAAGTAGATTCGCAGCGGCTGGTTATCACTAAGCGATTTGATGCCAAGTGTACTACTAAATCCCAGTTTGCTGAATTGACATCATTGCGAGTAGCCAAACGGCGGTTAACATCCGTCCCGATTCCCGGCTGCACCAACTGAATAAAAACGCGCTGCGCCCTCATCCTATCTGCCTCGGAAAGCTGGGCGTACACAGCCTCGGCATGATTTGCCAGTGCTTCTTCCACGCCGCCAATTTCTGTGTATGCTTGATTAGTCAGCCACCCGCGAAGCTGTTGCGACCAAAGTTGAGTTAAGGCAAATTCTAGTAATGGCAAACGTCCTGAATGTCCCCAAGCTGCATCAATCAATTTATTTACGAGTCCCTCTTCTAATTTTACCTGCATTAAAGCGGCAGGTTGGGCGATCGCACTTTGCAATTCTTCGCAACTCATCGGCCCCAAATTGTGAACAGCCCCCTGCAAAGCATCGCTAAAAGAGCGGCAAGAAAGCGCGTGTCCGTAAAAATCTGCTCTCAATGTTAAAACTACAGTAAACCCTCCAGCTAATCTGATTGCTGTCAGCAACCCGTCTAAAAAAGGCTGGCGCTGTGCTTCGGTAGTTTGGGTATAAAGTTCTTCAAATTGATCCGCAATTAAAACTAAGCGAGTGCCTGGGTTTTGCTGCACAAAACTTTCTATTATTTTGTATAAAGCTTTGTCATCCCGCTGAAGCAAAATTTCTAATTTTCGTTCAAATAAGCAACGGGCATTCGATTCGGAATCAAAGGAATCGGACACCTGCACTAATTTGTCGCGATCGATTGCTTGTAATAATGCTTTTGGCACTGTTTTTCTCACAGCGCACCGGGCTATCTTACGCTTGAACGTGCAGGGATTTTTGCTGGGAAAGATAACACTGTCACAATCGGAATTGAGATTATCTCGTTTCTCCAAAAGAGGAACTAACGCTGTCGCTAAAGCTTTAAAAGGATTGTTTCCGGGACGAAAAGAGATAATCTGCAACTGAATTATTGTCTGGCGCAGCGCTGGAATCAACCCGGCAAAAACCACGCTAGATTTGCCACTGCCGCTAGACCCGACTACAGCTACTAAGGGCTTTGTTTTCACCGCTGCCGCTAAATCTTTCGTAAACTTTTCGCGTCCAAAAAATAAGTGTGAATCCTCTTCTCGGAAAGCAAATAAACCGCGATAGGGACAAGGAGGAATTCCACCTAACTGCAACCAAGTCGGCGTTTCCCAAGCCGGATTTTGACAAATTACAGGCAGCCAAGAAGCAGCGGGAAATTCATCTTCTAAACCTTGCAATTTCCGGCGCGCTTGCTGCACTGCTAAATGTAAAGGCAATCGCTGTTGGGCGAAAGCATCTAAAAAATATTCAAAAAATGCTTGAGCGACGCGGTTCGGCACCGGTTCCCGCATCACAATAACTGTAGGAATATTCAACTTTTCCAGCGATAAAGCCAATCCTAATCCATCGCAAGAATTAAAAAAAGCTAGCGTTAAACCATTTTCAATAGCTTGTTTTAGCGCTTCTTCTAACTGTTCGATTGTCAAGCTGTTATTTGTATTATTTTCATTAATATAAATCCGACCAGTTTCGCCCTCTGTTTGACTGTGACCCGCAAAAAACAGAATGTCCCAGCCTGAAGAGTCCCAAAGGCGATCGTTAAATTCTTGGCGGGACGGGTTGACCAGAAACACGATTTCTGCATCATCTAAATTCTTAAAAAACACACTTTCTGTTTCTAAATTGATACCTTGACTGTTGCCAATAATTGCTAAAATTCTAACTTGCTTTTTTCCGACTTTTGAGCGCTGTGGTGTAGCGCGTTTATACTCTGGTACGCTCAAAGCCATTTCAGATTGGGGATAATTTTTAAAGAAATCCCATCTGTGCCAAGGCAATCGCCGCAGCAATCGATCGTTCGTTTCAATAATTACCTGAATGTCTTCGGATGGGTTGAGTGCCGATCGCAATTGCAATTCAATATTGATAAAGTTTTGAGATTTTAATAAAGTATTTATGCCTTCTTGTAACTGTTGGCATACTTCATCAAAACTGAGTTGAGAGACATTAGTTATTCCGGCCGAATCGATTTCGAGTTCGTCATCATCTTCATCTACTGCTGGCCGAGACAGGAATTGTTTGCGAGAGCATAAATTATTGTAAATTAACTGCCAATTCCTATACAAATCAATCAAGCTTGGTGCGGGGGGCAAACTGCCGATAAATTTTTCCGGGTGGGGATGCCCCGCAGTCCAAATTTGAGCGGTAATTCTTGGAAATCCGCTGCTTAAGTCACCACTTCCCAGATCGATTACAACTGACTTGCTCATGAGACTGCCTTATATGAATTGCCACAACTGCAATACTCAGCATTTGTAGTAACATTGATACGGTAAACTTGTGCGATGTCTGATTGGAAAGGAAACCCAGTCAATTAGCCGACATAGAGAGCGCCATATTGCAGTTGCATTTGCTGACCTTCCTGGTTATGAGCGTAGATTGCTTGTTAGCTTTTAGTAGAAAACCACTGACAAATTAACTGGTCATCCACCTTGAATTTTAATGATATCAATTAACAAATTCTAAAAGTTCGTAACTTGTTCGTGCAAAGGTTCGGAAGTTGTTCGGAAAGTGCGCTAATTTCTTCTGCGATCGCTCGACGAGCGTGTGGTTCGAGCCTGCCCGATCGAACACAAAATATCGAGTCAAATTTACCTAAATA
>JAAUPI010000170.1 GCA_012035135.1 Microcoleus sp. CSU_2_2 | reverse complement strand
TCGGGTAAAGTTAGCTTCGACAAAGTTTTAAGAGCTTTTTGGACTTGCAACACTGTCGAGAGTGACCTTAAGACTGTTTAATTGCAAATGACAGAGCAGGGAACTAGCTACGCATTCTCCCGGTGTCATGACTCAAAAAACGTAGACCTCAAGGGTCTTAGTCTGGTCAGAATGGCTTGATAGATTTCTCTGACAAGCCTCATGCCTTTAGGCTGAGGTTTCTGACAACTATTGATATCAATCCATTGCGTGTATCTAGCAGATTTCTAGTTCATCTTCAAAGAACCAAGTTGCAAAACCGTCAAACTTGACAACCACCCCTACTCCACTGCCGTCAACCATTCTGAAGCCGTCCACAGTGCCTACTGGATTCTCTTTCAATTTGTCTACGAAATTTGGAGGTATCCGATCTCTGAGACGGCGTACCTTAACTCTCTGACCTACTTCTATTGCCACTGAAAATGTTCTCCTGCTCTAAATAACCTATATACAATGGTCTATTTTACCGTTTCGCGTCTACTTCGGAACGGCAACGACAGGTCGGATCTGAGTGGCGGTTTGCACCTGTTGGTGTACGATCGCCCGTAGGATTGAATCTTTCGCTTGATCTCGATCGCAATTTTGCCATCTCAAATCTCCAATCTAAAATTTCAAATCCCTTGACAGAATTTCCTTACTCATCTTAATAAGGGTTTCACCTGTTGGTCAACTATAATTTAAGAGCGATCGACACGCAATTTCTTTTTGGGAGATGTCTAATCAAATACACTCAGTCGTAGAGCTTTTGCTATTTGTTCCAACAGAAACAAACCGCCGATCGAATTTCCTTCTTTATCCAAAGGTGGACTGTAACAGCCGATCGCACCTTCACCAGGAATTACAGACAGTATAGCCCCGCTAACTCCTGACTTGGTAGGCAATCCCACCCGCACGGCAAAACGTCCCGATGCTTGATACAAACCACAGGTTGCCATCAATGCTTTGACAGTGCGACTGTGTTCTGAAATTGCTCGATCGCCACTATTTACCAACAGCATTCCCAGCTTAGCTAAATCCGTGACAGTTCCTGCCAAACAGCAGACGCGATTGTAGGTTTCTAAAGCGATTTCGGAGTCTTGAATATAGCCTGATTCTACCATTTCTAAGGCAAGATCCAAATTATTTTGATTGGGAGTTGCATTCACTGAATCTAGCATTAATTCATCAACAAATAACTGACTATTTGCCCGTTCGTTCAGCCACTCCAGCAAGTTTTGACAGCGACTGACAGCATTTTCACCGGGAATCAAAGACGCTAGGACGATCGCCCCGCTATTAATCATTGGATTTCTCGGCTTCCCTTTGTCTGTTTGGAGTTGATTGAGGGAATTGAAAGGTAGTTCCGAAGGCTCGCAGCCAACGTTGTCAAATACGGCTGTTTCTCCTAATTCGCACAGCAAATAAAGCAGCACGAAAGGCTTGACTACGCTCATCAGCGGGAAGGTTTTCTCGGCGCTACCAAAGCCGAAAAATTGACCGTCAATTGCTCGAATTTGCACGGCAAACCCTTCTCTGTCTGCTTGCGCAAGGAGAGGTAAGTAGGCGGGGAATTGACCGGATTTAGCGCGATTAATTGCCTCTTTTGCCCAAGCTGCAAGTGGTTCGGGTTGCAGGGAAGATAGTTTGCTCGTGGGTGCTTTCACTGTCGATTATTGAGGTAGGCGCAAATAAACTGGTGCGGTGTCACAGAATGTGTATTGCTATCATAACTGCCAGCGAAAGATCAGTTTCACTGGCTTCGGACATACTTATGTATTTTCAAGCTTCAACTACATTTAGATCATTTGAGATTTGAGATTGGCAGTCGCGACGCGCTTTTAATACGAGTTTCAAAAAAATAATGCAACTCTAATAAAGCTCTAAACCCTTATGCAGTAAGTCATTCCCAATCAAAAAATGAAAAATGAAAAATGAAAAAGGTAAGAGCCAGAAACTGGTTTCTTAGAATGATTGCGCCACTTCAGACCCTGCAAGAAACGGGGTTTCTTACATGACAGAAACAAAGCTCAGCTTTAAGAGTATTGACGTTTTCGCCTGCGCGGAGATAATAAATTTATTGACTTTCTGAAAAACCTCTACTTTGCATAAAAATCTCCTTTTCACCAGATAGATAAGTAGCAGCTTCGAGGCAGCGCTGCTACCCAAAACCTACAAGCACGAGCTTGAAATGCCTTCAACTTCTTATTTTGAATCCCCAATCAGGGGCGGGGTGCATATTTAATTTAATTTTTTCAGAGTTCGCGGAATCCTTTCCGGAAAACCCCCGAACTTCTGAGAATGTACTATCCAACCGGATCTACTCAAATCAGGATAAAAAAATGCCAGAAGAAGCGAAAGCAGAAGCAGCAGAAGCACCAAAACCCGCCCCAATGATTTTTAAGGGTGTGTGCAATGACGGAGTTCTCAAAGGCAAAGAAATTGAAGGCAAACTAGACATCAAAGTCAACGTCGAGTCCGTCAAAGCCGCAGAAACACCACCAAAAAAATCCAAGTGGGAGGAGCCTATATTTTGGGCGGTGTTTTTATTAACTGCCAACTTTGCCGTCGGCGATCCTGCCGGAATGAGAAAATACAGCCCCCCACAAAGGTCACATTCTCATGAGATGTTAAACCAATCTGGGGAGCAGTCGGTGTTGCCTCAGAAAAACACCACCAACTTGCCACTTTAGGCACTCGGAGCCTGCCAGCCGCGCAAATAGTAATAAATAGACCCGAAATATTCATCGAATACTCGTGTCGTAGTTACCAAAGCTTCTGCACTGGGCAGGAAATCTGCCGCATCTAAGCGCAGTCGGGATTTACCTCCTGACACGGGCTGGTAAGTGTAGAAGTCCGTAGCTCTAGGAATTACCTGGATGCCCATATTCGCAAAAGCGAGGCTGGCACGCCGCATCTGAATTGCAGATGTTACCAGAATTACTTTGCGCCCGACGCCGCGGCTGTCGAGGATCTTTCTCACTTCCTCGGCGCTGCTGCGTATGTTCCTGCCATTATCGTCGAGAACAATACTGTTGCGCGGCACGCCCATGTTGATTGCCAGCAAAGTCTCAATATCTTTAGCTTCGCCAGTATAATTCTGTAAATCTGCTCTGGGCCCAGCACTAACAATCACCAAAGGTGCTAGTTCTTTTTTGTACAAACAGCAGCATAGGGCAAGCGATTACCTGTGTCTGTCAGTTGAATCGTTTCTCGGTTAGCGACGTGACTGTTAGTCGTTCCCTTGCCCAGCAGGACGATCGCGGCGGCTGTTTCATCGCAGCAAACTGTGGTGCGTGCAGCGGCATCCCGTTCTGCTTGATCGGCGAACCAGTAAGCCACAACTGGCATACTCGACAGGATCAAAACCAGCAGCGCTGCCAAGATCATTCTCGGCGCCGGGTTGCGGATGCCCCCGTTCGTAATCAGCGCCGATGCAATCACCAGTAACGTAATCGAAAAACCCAGCGGCTTAAAGAAGAAAGCTATTAAGCCGAAAATCGCTGCTCCGACTGGCGTGTCTGGCGCGAAAAAAGCCAGGAACAAAAGGCTGATCAGCAGCAAAACGCGCAGCCGATCTATTAACGGATTGTCTTTGCCTCCCGATTGATCCCACCACGATTTGATTAGTGAGAACAGGAGGAATAGAAATAGAATGCGAGCTAATAGTTCTGGCATCTTGCAATATTGTTTGTCTTCATAAATTAGTACGGAAGTGTGAAAACCCAGTGATTTTAGCTCTGGGAGGAAACACAGGCATCGGTAGGTTTTCAAGTCTTACTACTAACGTAGCCGATCGAATTTCTCCTCAGGATCGAGTCCGGTTAACTGTTAACTATTGGTTATGGGGTATCAGCCCGCAACTTCCAGTCATAGATTTCTGACAGGGCTGAGTTACTGACTCCGAATTGCCTGCGTTACCGTTTGAATTACTTTAACACGAGCATAATACTTGTTATCGGCCGCAATTAGCGTCCAGGGAGCTGTCGGGGTACTCGTGCGCTGAATCATCTGGTTTACTGCGACTTCATAAAAATTCCACTTTTCCCGATTCCGCCAATCTTCCTCGGTGAGTTTGTATTGTTTAAATGGATTGTTTTGCCGCTCTGTAAACCGCTTTAGTTGCTCGTCAGGGCTGATGTGCAGCCAAAATTTAACTAAGACGTAACCCGAACTGGTAAGTTGCTCCTCAAATTCGTTGATTTCTTGATAAGCTCGACGCCATTCGGGTTCGGTGGCAAATCCTTCGACTCGCTCGACTAGCACTCTACCATACCAACTACGATCGCAAATGCTAATTTTGCCCGCAGTTGGCAACTGTCGCCAGAATCGCCACAGATAATGGTGCGCTTTTTCTTCGTCCGTGGGCGCTCCAAAAGCGTTGACGATGTAACTGCGGGGGTCTAGTATGTCCGTCAAGCGTTTAATCGCTCCTCCTTTGCCGGCGGCGTCCCAGCCTTCAAACAGAACTAACACGGGTATTTGATGTTCGTCGATGCTTTGTTGCAGTTTGCCAAAACGGGTTTGTGCTTTGCGAAGTTGTTGTTTGTACTCGTCTGGCGACAGCGATTGAGTTAAATCTACTTGGGCAAGCAAGTCTGGTTCAGTAGGTTCTAGGTGTGATTGGGGCGACAATTTTAGAGGTGCTGATTGCATTGGGAGTCTGTCTAGAGCTTCTGTAATTCTTGCTGCCATTTGCGTTAAAACTTTGACTCTTCCCCACCGTTGGCAATCACCTTCTACTAATGTCCAAGGTGCCGGGCCGGTGCCGGTTTGAACGACCATTTCTTCGGCAAAAGTTTTGTATTCTTCGTATTTTTTGGCTTGTTTCCAATCTTCGGGCCGCACGCGCCAAGCTTGCAAACTGTCGGCTTCTAATTTTTTGAGTCGATGCTTGAGTTCTTTTTTGCTGAGGTGAATCCAAAATTTGGCGATCGCAGCACCATCATCTACCATCTGACGCTCGAAGGCGTTGATTTGCCTGATAACTGTTGGTAATTCAGCCTCTGATAGTCGATCGAACAATCGGTCTTCTAAAACATGAGTGTACCAACTGTGGTAGAAAAAACCAATCCGGCCACGATCGGGAAGTTTCTGCCAAAACCGCCACAGGAAAGGATACCCGATTTCTACTGCCGAGGGCGGCCAAATCGGGTGGACTGCAAATCCCCGCGGTCCATGTACCCTACCATTTGTTTGACGAGGGCGCCTTTGCCCGCTGCGGCCCAACCTTCGAGGACGATAATTACGGGCAATTTTTTTTCCCAGCAGGCCAGTTGGAGCGATCGCAACTGTTGCATTAAAACTTCGATTTTGGCATCGTAGGTTTCTTTATCGAGGGAAATATCTAAATCGAGGTGGTCGAGCATATTTACCTTATATAAATTGCAGAAAGTAGTTTAACGTTAGTTTAACGTTTGGATAAAATTTAACCCTCGTTAATACTAGCAAGATTCTCTCGACCTCAAACTTGTCAAAAAAAACCGCAGCGGTTATAGTTGAATTAGATAGCCAAAGTAGAAATCAACTACCCAGTGGGGGTGAAAAATTCTTTACTTAGCTTAATAAATTTTATTCAAACGATGGTTACTCAAGCACCAAGCTTGGTAACGAAAGAGAGCGCGGCTCATCAGTATCCAGCCATAAACTCAAATACAAAACTAGCCCAAAAGGGCAAACCAATTTTTATGATTGCCTTATGAGATAAAACCTGAAAACTTGGGTGATATAAGCAGGTTTCTGAGTTTTATCGACATCATTCTCAAATGCTAATAGCCGTTTTCCCTAATGGCTGCAAGGAACGCAAAATTTTGTGTTTCTGAATTCTTGACAACTTCTTGAATGAAGGTGCCGACATCTTGCATTTGCAGGGTCAGGAATTTAAGGGGTTGTTTGCGGTGACAGCACAACCCCAAATCACTGTACTTGTTTGAAAATATCCACTAACAGGAACAATCCAAATTTACGGATTGCAAGTTTTTTATGACAATCTTGACAATGCGCTCCTATAGGGGCGAAACTGACTGGTGCGCGATCGCAACTTTAATTGATGCTTGCGAAGCAGTCGATCGACTCGGCGAAGAAGTATCGGCTAGCGAACTTAAGCTAATACTTGATGCACCCAAACTCGACAAAGCCCGTGACGTGCAGTTGTGGGAAGATGGCAATTACAAACTTGTCGGTTTGGCGCTCCTAGATATGCCCAATTCACCCGATGAAATTGACGCTTGTCTCTGGTTTTACGTGCATCCAAATGTGCGGGGAAAAGGACTAGAGAAAGACATTATTAAATGGGGAGAACAGCGGCTACGCGAAGTAGGAAAAGGGCGTAATTTGCCTGCAAAATTGCGCACCTATAGCCGCGAAGACAAAACAGATGAAATTAGGCTATTAGAAAAACAGGGATTTGCAGTCGATCGCTACTTTTGGACAATGGCGCGATCGCTCTGTGAACCCATACCGACACCCGAATTTCCGGCGAATTTTGCCCTGACACACGTATCGGGAGAACAAGATATTCAACCGTGGGTGGAAATGTTCAACCAGTCATTTATCGACCACTGGAACCATCACGATTTAACTGCTGAAACGGTGCGTTATTGGATGAGCGATCCGAATTATCAGCCGGAATTAGACTTGATTGCAATTTCGGGCGATCGCAAATTTGCTGCTTTTTGCGACTGTCAAATCAAACCCCAAGAAAACGCCCGCAGCGGCAACAAAGACGGCTGGATTGAATTGTTAGGTACGCGACGCGACTATCGAAAAATGGGTTTAGGAAAAGCAATGCTGTTGGCTGGCTTACATCGGTTAAAAGCAGCGGGTGCAAATACTGCGAAACTCAGCGTCGATACTAATAGTTTGACAGGGGCGACAAAGCTTTATAAATCTGTCGGTTTCCGACCGATGGAAACTTGGATAGAGTGGGCAAAAGCCGTGTAAATTGGTCAGGGCGATCGCACTCCGACAAACAAACCGGGTTTTTTACCGAATTTGTTGGCTTAAACGAATTATTGTCGTAAAAAACCCGGTTTCCGGAGACCCATGCGATCGCCCTTTTTTGATTGAAGGGCGATCGTACTTTTCTTTATTCCGCTAAATATCTGCTTCTTCATTACCTCTGATGTGCGGCTATTATTATCAACTGCGATCGCAATTCTCTGTTGCCCGTGCTAAACTCAATAAATATTTCCAAAAAATCTTGTGAATTAGGCACCTTACCTGCTGTCTGACCAACTTAACAACTCACTACCAATTTAGCTTATGATTGTTACTACTCCCGTCCTGAAACCTGTCAGTCAAATAAAACTTGCTCCCGGCAGTGTCGTAACTATTCCTCATATCAGTTGGCTGGAATTCGAGTCGATTTTGGCGGAATTGGGAGAAAAGCGATCGGCACGAATTGCTTACAGCAAAGAAACTTTAGAAATAATGGTTCCCTTACCCGAACATGAAGTTCCCAGAGATTTAATCTCTGATATTATCAAAATTTTACTCAAGTCGGAAGGCAGAAGATACCAACCCTTAGGTTCGACTACTTTCAAACGAGAAGGTGCAGCAGGAATTGAACCTGATGCTTGCTTTTATATCCTAAATTATCAGCGGATGATCGGTCGCCGCCGACTGCAACCAGACGATCCGCCGCCGGATTTGGCAATTGAGACGGATGTAACTTCTAAAACTACGATCGATGCCTATCTAGCTATTGGAGTTCCCGAAGTTTGGGTTTACGACAGCGACAGATTTCGCATCTATTTATTGCAAGATGGGGAGTATGTAGAATCCGATATTAGTCCAAATTTTCCGGGAATTGCGATCGCCCAACTAATTCCTGCTACAGTGGAACGTGCTTGGCAGGTGGGAAATTTGCAAGCGCTAGAAGAATTTGAAAGTGCGATCGGCCACTCGTCCTAAACTTTTACTTGAATTAACAATGGAGAATGGACAACATATTAACTAATAACTAAAATATTAAATTTTATCAAATAAAGCAGAGTCCGATACAGGTAGGCTAATTGTCGATCGCTTGTAACATATCGATCGACTATTTCCCCGACGCTGACAGCACCCTTCTGTTTAATTAGATCTAATATTTCTATCTGGGTTTTAACAGAGATTCTCCGGTCTTCACCGAAACTGGTAAACCAAATTTTCCGCAACTGCTTCAAAAGTTCCGGTGTGGCAATCGGACCCATAGTCAATATCATTTCATTGCTTAAAGTTTGAGTCGAATAATGACTTAACACCCGAAACGGATCATCCCCCAGTGGATAAGGTGGCATTCCCGCTGGTAAAGGTGCTGATTCCGGTGCACCCAGGCGAATTTCTGCCAATTCCCGCCACAAATCTTCGTAAGCTGCAATTACTACTTTCCAATCATAAATCTCTCTCACCCTTTGTCGAGCATTTTCGCCCATCCGCTTTCTCAATTCGCTGTCTGCAATTAGTTGGCACAAAGCGCGAGTGCAAGCATCAATATCAACTGCTGTGGCGAGAGAAGTATGACCCATGTAAGTCGGCCAATTCAAACTACCGTCCAGATAATTTATGGCTAAATCCAAACAAGATTCCGGTGGCGGAATCAAAGTCGGAATTCGGAAACCGTCTATTTCGTGGCGTACCGACTCTTTGTATCCGTTCCAATCGGAGACAATGGCCGGCAATCCATTCGCCATCGCTTCAATTGGTGTTAGTCCAAAAGTTTCTTGAATGTTATCTGAAAGCGACATAAAAACATCCGCAGCCGACCAAATATTTACCCTAATTTCTGGGTTTCTCCCGTCCAGAAAAATAGTATTTACAGACGGACAGAAAACTTGCGCGCTAGTTTTAAAGTCGGGTTCTTCTCTCGGATCTTCGATCCAACCGGCTTGGATTAAGTGAATTTTAGTCTTGGTTTGTTGCGCCACCCGTTCCAGGGCGATGTACATTGGTACCGGATGAGCTTTTGCAGAAAAAGTCAATCGGCCGACAAATAACACAACTATATCGTCAGGAGAAATACCGAGTGCTTGTCGCTGTTGGCGACGGGTATTAACGGCCTCCACACCCTGCGGAAACGCGCTGCAATCGACTCCTAGGGGAATAATCGGCAATTTGACCAAAATTTCAGGTTTACCGCCGGTTCGCTGGGCTAAATACTCAGACCACGCAGTCAGAACTCGTTCTACGGTTGTTTTCACGGCGGCAGAGGTGCAAATCAGGGCGTCCCAAGGTTGCACGGGTGCGGTGACTAAATCGCCGATCGACTCCATGACATACTTAGTAGCGATCGTGTGAGTCACGCCGCAAACGCTGTAGGCCCGCTGATCCAGAAATCTGCGCGCCCAAACCATATCTGCAAGGGCGGGATCTGGTCGGTAAATTGTACCTGGTTGAGATAGCAAATCTGGTCTATCGGTCTGAATCCACCGGACTTTTCGAGGCTGTTGCAGCCAGGGCTGGATGCGCGAACAAAACTCCTTAAACATTGCTTCGCTGCCTGCCCAACAGTAAAGAGAGTCCGCAGTTCCGTGTTGAACTAAACTTTTGAGAAATCCTTCTCCGGCTGAATGACGCCCCAGAAGCCTTTCTCCTCCGGTGTCGTAACCGTCTCTGTTGTATAAAACCGCTGCCGTTGTGTCCATCCTGAGATTGCTTAATTTAAGAGTCGATCGTACAGATTTGAGCTGGAAAATTTTAGATAATTGATGTAGTCAAAGCTATGCTCTCAGAGAGTTTTAGCTTTCAATACTGGATGTGTAGCGTTAATTGCATCAACAATCGAATCGATCGCAATGTATCCCAATGTATCCCACGATATCTTAAAAACGATGGTCTCGGATTAAAATATTAATCACCAAAAGGAGGATGACGAGGAAGGGATTTTATGTTAATCTAGGCGCGAAACAAGCGGTCGATCGCCTTGACCATATGCCATCCTATCTCGATCCGGAACCAAACGGAGCCTATGGTATAATGCCTTAGCCTGTCCAATGCCCGATTGGCTAGGCTAGATCGAAGGAGTAATCACTCTGTAAAACATTGCCTCAACTCGATCGCGTCTTTGTCTTTAGAAACTGAGAATCATGTACAATCCCTCTCTGCGTCAAATACCTCGCCACTTGCCTGCGGATGTAATTCCACTAAAGCAGCAATCTTCTCTTTTAGACTGGTTGGAATCTAACAATCGCTTGTTAGCAAGAGATGTCCAAGAACCCGACTATCTACACGAAGAAGAAATCTCCGAACTGATGGCCGTTGACGACAGTCCTTACGATGACTTGGAAGAGGAAGCTGAAGAAGATCCGGCGATCGGCGAGGACTAACAGCGGTCAGGGTGAAGGAATTAACCAGGACAAGGAAAGCAAAAACTAACAACTTTCCCAATAGTCTGTTCGGCACCCAAATTCCCTAATTGTCAATTGCTTATTTTTTTGAAATGGTGTGTGGCGAAATGGTGTGTGGTGAGGAGTATTATGGATAACTTTGTGGATGAGAAAATACCTTTTAGTATGCCTTTTAAACTTACAGGCAGGAATTTATTCTTGTCGCTGGGTTTAGGGATCGGTATTGTCGCTATTGGTTTAGATTTAGCAGCAGGTAGATTTCTTGATGTACCTGCATCGCTATTTGTTCCGTTAGTTTTTTGTGCTTTAGTTGCATCAGGGCTGGGCTACGTAGTTGTGCCTTTACTTCAGCAATTAAAAGCAGGACAAATAATTCGCGAAGATGGTCCCCAAGCCCACTTGAAAAAAGCGGGAACGCCGACAATGGGAGGAGTGTTTTTCGTGCCGGTGGGGGTCGCAGTCGCTTTATTGTGGTCTAGGTTTAACTCAGATGTGGTTGCAGTATCGGCCTTAACTTTAGCTTACGGTTTTATCGGCTGGCTCGACGACTGGCAAATTCTGCGCCGCAAGTCGAATAAAGGTATTTCCCCTCGGATGAAATTGTCTTTGCAAATTGGTTTTGCAGCTCTATTTTGTCTGTGGCTGGTATTTCACCAACCAGCGATTTCTACAAATGTTGCTTTACCTTTCGGTTGGGTATTGCCTTTGGGTTTTCTGTTCTGGCCGCTGGCGGGTTTTGTGCTGGTAGCTGAGAGTAATGCTACTAATTTGACCGACGGGGTTGACGGTTTGATGGGAGGATTGGGGGCGATCGCACTTTTGGGATTAGGTGCATCTGTAGCCTCAACTTCGCCAGAATTAATGATATTTTGTGCCTGCACTAGCGGCAGTTGTTTGGGTTTCTTAGCTCACAATCGCAATCCAGCCCGGGTGTTTATGGGTGATACAGGTGCCTTGGCTTTGGGAGGTGCGTTGGGTGCGGTAGCTCTATTAAGTAATAGCCTGTGGATACTATTAATAATCAGCGGGATTTTCTTTATAGAAACGCTGTCAGTAATTGCTCAAGTAGGTTATTACAAAGCTACAAAAGGGCCGGATGGTATCGGAAAGCGCCTATTGAAAATGGCTCCGCTGCATCATCATTTAGAACTGTGTGGCTGGCTGGAAACTCAGGTGGTTGGTATCTTTTATCTAACAAACGGGGTTCTAGTTTTAATGATTCTGATATTGACTGGTAACACTTAACAGTGGATTAAGTAACCGATGGCGCAGGGGATGCAACAAATATTTTCTACTGTTGGGCAAAAAAGCAAGATGCCTGTTCTACAAACACTCAATGCAGTTGTGGAACGGGCATCTTGCCAGTTCAAACCTCAGAAGTTCGGCAACGGATTTGGTATAATACTAAATCCGGGTTACTTACCCCTTTTATAATCTCGTAAATGTAGGGTGCGTCGCTACGAACAACTCTCGTTGCTATTGGGAGATCTCATAGCGACGCACCATACCAATTATAACGGGGATGGGA
>JAAUPI010000009.1 GCA_012035135.1 Microcoleus sp. CSU_2_2 | reverse complement strand
TGAGTACAAATGTAAAATGTATGGCGCAAGTTTGGTGCTGGTAGATCGTTGGTTTCCCAGTTCTAAGCTGTGCAGCAATTGCGGACACAAGCAAGATATGCCACTAAGTATTCGGACTTACGACTGTCCTGCTTGTGGCTTATCGATAGACCGCGATTTGAACGCCAGTTTAAATATTTTAAATTGGGAACCCTCGGCTTGAGGGGGATAGCCTGCTTACCTTGGGATGGCCGACCACTCAATAGCGCAGGAAGTGAACTCTGAATTTTGGTTAAAGATAGCTTTAACTAAGTTTGGGTAAGTTTTACGAAGCAGACTGCAAATCGCCAGACATAAATGATTATTCGTCAACACGGCGACACTATCTTGCTTTCTGCTAATGTACTTTCAATGATTCAACTTACACAACACGGTATCGCAATGGTCGTTGGCGAATTTAAACCAGGTTTAGAAGGTGTTCCCGCTACCTTGTCCAGCATTAGCTATGTCGATGGACAAAAAGGGGTACTGGAATATCGCGGGATTAGTATCGAGGAACTGGCACTCAAAAGTTCCTTTGTGGAAACTTCATATTTATTAATCTGGGGGGTACTTCCGACTAAGGAAGAACTAGAAGCCTTCGAGCATGAAATTCGATATCATCGACGGATCAAATATCGCATCCGGGACATGATGAAATGCTTTCCCGAAGGTGGACATCCTATGGACGCCCTGCAAGCTTCAGCAGCAGCCTTGGGCTTGTTCTACTCTCGTCGAGCTTTGCCCAATCAAGGATATATTCGAGAAGCTGTAGTACGACTGCTAGCGAAAATTCCGACAATGGTGGCGGCGTTCCAGCAAATGCGACGAGGTAATGACCCGGTGCGTCCGAGGGATGACTTGAACTACTCGGCTAACTTTCTGTATATGCTCAACGAGCGAGAACCAGATCCGCTGTTAGCTAATATTTTCGATGTTTGTCTGACTCTCCACGCCGAACATACAATCAATGCCTCTACATTTTCGGCAATGGTAACAGCTTCGACGCTCACCGATCCTTATGGGGTGATTGCTTCGGCGGTTGGCACTTTGGCTGGCCCACTGCATGGGGGAGCTAATGAAGAAGTAATTGATATGTTGGAGCAAATTGGTTCGGTAGAAAATGTAAGACCTTTTGTCGAGAAATGCGTCGAAAATAAGGACAAAATCATGGGCTTCGGTCACCGGGTTTACAAGGTGAAAGATCCCAGAGCAACTATTCTTCAAGGTTTAGCAGAACAGTTATTTGACAACTTCGGTCGCGATAGTTATTACGACATTGCTGTTAAGTTAGAAGAAGTGGTTGAGGAAAAACTAGCTCACAAAGGAATTTATGCAAATGTAGATTTTTATTCCGGTTTGGTTTACCGAAAAATGGGAATTCCTACAGACTTGTTTACACCAGTATTTGCGATCGCCCGCGTTGCTGGGTGGTTAGCTCACTGGAAGGAACAGATAGAGGCAAACCGCATTTACCGCCCTACTCAAATATACACAGGGGTTCATGGTGCTCCCTATATTCCGATCGAAAAAAGGTCTTAAACAGTTGACAGCTTGCCCGCTCGCCGGCCGTTGGGTTGACAACCCCCCTCGCCCCCCAAGAGGGGAAGACAGTTGAGAGATGAAGCTTGAGGTTGTTAGGATGGGGAGTTACACCCCACCATAACAACATTCCGCCGACCTGGGGTTTTCAACCCCTGAATTTTGATAAAGTTTTGAATTTTTGATACAAAACTTCTTTCTCTGTCTGCCAAGAACTGCCGTGCTGGGTTGCGCCCCTCTTGTATTTTGTGATGTTTGTTGGCGACAATGTTCTTAAGTGACGATTTTCAGGAACTCCGGTCCTCAGGCTTGCGGGTCTGAGGTTTTTTATTGGGAATAAGTGAGCAACCTGAGTTCGATGGAGTCCGATCGCCACGCAACAGGATATGTCCTTACAGAGGTCGATCGCAGCACGGGTGTACTTCATAAACGTGGCATCTGCTGCATGATTGCCGAGGGCGTATCCGCCCTAGTAAATGTAGGGTGCGTCGCTACGAACAACTCTCGTTGCTATTGGGAGATCTCATAGCGACGCACCATACCAATTATAACGGGGATGGGAAACCCGGATTTGGTATAACTATGTCCTTACAGAGGTCGATCGCAGCACGGGTGTACTTCATAAACGTGGCATCTGCTGCATGATTGCCGAGGGCGTATCCGCCCTAGATCAGCTAAGTTTCTAGCTTCTCAAGCTAACGCCGAATTTCTCAACTAAAACATCGCGAACTTTTTGCTGTGCCGGTTCGACATCGGTGTCGCTCAAAGTTCGATCGCCCGCGCGGTAAACTAACCGAAAAGCCAAACTCCGCTGTCCTGTCGGCACGTTTTCGCCCCGATACTCGTCGAACAATTCCACCGAATTTAGCAAATTGCCGGCCGCCTGTTTCATCGCACTTTGCATATCTACAACCGGAACTTCAATCGGTGCAAAAAATGCAATATCTCTGTCAGAAGCGGGGAAACTGGAATAATCCGTAAATTTGCGAGTCAAATTGTTAGATCGCTCCAAATTAGCTACCAGCAATCCCAAATCTAATTGAAACACGTAAACCTGCTCGGGCAAATCTTTTTCTTGCTGCAATTGCGGGTGCAACTGTCCAAAAATTCCTAAGTGCTTCCCATTTAACGATAACGCAGCCGTGCGACCCGGATGCAAGCGTGAATTAGAGGAATCTCTTTGATATTCCACCGCCAAACCCAATTCTTGAAACGCGCTTTCCAAAATACCTTTTGCCTCAAACCAAGTCAAAGGTCGATCGCGCCCTCCCTGCTGCCATTTCCAAACAGTTGGATCTCCCCCGATAATTCCAGCAATTGCATCTGCTTCTTGCATCTCATCCCCATCTTTCCAGAAAATGCGGCCGACTTCAAAACCGTTTAGCGCCCCATTTCCCTGTTCCAAATTGTAGCCGAAAGCGTCAATTAAACCCGACAGCATTTCAGTCCGCAAAGCCGAATACTCGACAAACAGGGGATTCGCCAACACCACCTGATTTTCTCCTTCAGTTTTTACCAAAGAATAGTGCATCAGTTCCGTCAAACCGGCCGCCCGAAAAGCCGATCGAATATTCCGAACAGCCGCGTATTCCGGCGACAAATAACCAGCCGCCGTTTTACTCGGCAAAGTCTCGCAGAAATTGTCGTAGCCGTGCAGTCGCGCTACTTCTTCAATTAAATCGATTTCTCTTTCTAAATCGCGATAGCGGTAAGGCGGAACTGTTATCGTAAATACCCGTTCTTTCGCAGCAGGAACAACTTCGCATCCCAAGGCTGTAAGAATGTTTTTCACCTCTTCTGATTCCAGATAGGGAGAACCGCCAGTTTCGCCTCTTTTCAACTGCCCTAAAACCAAATTTACTCGATCGAGACGCAATTCGATCGAGCAACAAAAACTCAAATCATCCGCACCGGAACTCGCCGTTTTCTGCACCGTCGCAGCGCCTCCCGCCAGCTCCAAAATTAGGGCTACAGCGCGGTTGCAAGCCGTCGTCAAGGCCGCTTGATTCACGCCTCGTTCGTAGCGGATCGAAGACTCGCTCCGCAAGCCTTGAGCGCGGGCAGAACGACGAATCGTTGCCTGGTCAAAAATCGCTGCTTCTAAGACTAAATTTTGCGTTCCTTCGTGAACTTCCGTATCTTCGCCACCCATCACTCCAGCCAAAGCTACGGGTTTGTCGCTAGCAGTAATTAACAGATTTTGTGCTTGCAAATTGCGGTTTTGTCCGTCCAAGGTTTTGAAGGATTCGCCTGAGGAAGCAAAGCGGACGCCGATGCTGATATCTTGAGTGCCGGTCAAAGATTGTAGTCGATCGCGATCGAAAGCGTGCAGTGGCTGCCCCCACTCCAGCAAAATATAATTAGTTACGTCAACCACATTATTAATCGGCCGCACTCCCGCCGCCTGCAACCGCTGCTGCAACCAAGCCGGAGAAGACGCAATTTTCACTCTTTCAATAACCGTCCCCGCGTAAATCGGGCATCCTTCCAACTCCGATATTTCTACTGCCAAATTAGAGGTGTTTTTCCCACCAATAGCCATATCCGTCACTTCAGGAATTCTCAAATTCGCTCCAGTCAGCGCCGCTACTTCCCGCGCCACACCCACCATGCTCAAAGCATCAGCACGATTCGCAGTTGCGGTCAAGTCTAAAATTACATCGTTTAAACCCAAAAGCGGTCGAATATCGCTGCCTAATTCGGGATTTTCTAACTCAAAGATGTGAATGCCCGCTGATTCTTTTGCCAGCCCCAATTCTGCCAGAGAACAAATCATCCCTTCAGATGGAACGCCTCGCAATTTAGCTGGTTTAATCTTCAAATTAATATTTGGCAAAAAAGTTCCCACAACGGCTACGGGCACGTAAATATCAGCCCTAGCATTGGGTGCGCCACAAACAATATTCAGAGGCTCTGGTTGGCCGACATCCACTTGACAAACTCTCAATTTGTCAGCATTTGGATGCTGTTCGCAGGCCAATATTTTGCCCAAAACCACGCCCTGGGCCCAAGGGCGACGGTCTTCGATATCTTCCACTTCAAATCCGGCCATTGTCAGAGTTTCGGCTAATTCTTCCGGGGCGATCGAAATATCCACCAATTCCCGCAACCAGTTTAGAGAAATACGCATAATTTAGTCAGTTGTCAGTTAGTAGTTAGCAGTTGGCAGTTGTCAGTTGTCGGTAGTTATTAGTCCGTACAGGCGGACTTTGACCGTGTAGCCCCTGAATTTATTCAGGGTTATTACCACATTTACTTGAATTTGTCAAGACTATTATGCTATACATAAGCAGAAACGATCGATTGCTCGGAAGGCAGATGGTTGGTGACAGATTGGTAACATTCTCAAAATAGAATGAGGTATGCTAGAGATATCTAACCGCGCAAAAAGCACCTAAGTTTAGAAAGACTTTACACAAAAAAGGATAACTTTAGCAAGTCTTTAAACTATTTTCAAGGATAATCAACAGAAAAAACTCACAGCAGCGAGATAATAAAATAGGGCAAAGATATCTGCCTAAAAGACTTAGGTGCAATCCCAATTCGCAACCGGACGCACGACCCTCAGCAACTGAGAGATAAGTATTTCTAGCAGAAGCAAAAAAAGGGTGTTTGTGCAGTCGAGCTGCGCTGGCTAGATTAGAAAAACTGAGGCACACTCGATTAACATGAGCTACTGCGTAAACCCGGCCTGTCCCCATCCACAAAACCCACCTGACTCTATTCTCCAGTGTCAGACGTGCGGAGCGCGTTTGCTGCTACGCGCTCGCTATCAAATAATTGAACCGCTAGGACAAGGAGGTTTTGGAGCTACATTTTTGGCAAAAGACATCTCCTTGCCCGGTCAGCCGAGTTGCGTAGTCAAGCAACTGCGACCTAGCAGTTCGTCGCCACGAGTATTAGAAATGGCGCGGGAGTTATTTAAGCGAGAAGCAAAAACTCTAGGTCAACTCGGCGACCACCCGCAAGTACCGAGACTACTAGATTACTTTGAAGCCGAACAGCAATTTTACTTAGTTCAAGAGTATGTTAAAGGCTGGACTTTGAAACAAGAAGTCAAACAATCGGGTCGTTTCAACGAATCAGATGTTAAAAATTTTTTATTAGAAATTCTGCCCGTAGTCCAGTACATTCACGGTCAAGGAGTAATTCACAGAGATATCAAACCCGCAAATATTATTCGCCGATCGCAAGACAGCCACTTAGTCTTAATTGACTTCGGAGCCGTAAAAGATCAAGTCAGCCAAACATTATTATTAGACCCCGCCGACCAAAGCGCCAACACAAAATTTTCAGTCGGCACATTTAGCTTTGCCCCGCCCGAACAAATGGCGTTGCGGCCGATATTTGCTAGCGATATTTACGCCTTGGGCATGACTTCCTTGTACTTGCTGACTGCAAAATCGCCCAAAGATTTAGATTTCGACGCAGTAACCGGCGAAATTGTGTGGCGGCCCCACGTTCAGGTAAGTCCAGATTTGGCGCGGATTCTCGATAAAATGCTCAAGCCGATGGTCGGCCACCGCTTCCAGTCAACAACAGATGTGATTAAAGCTCTGAACGGTGAATTTGAAGACCCCCGGCTGGCTCACGGCTTAGCAACTCAATTCAACGGCTCTAGTCGCACAGTTGAAGAACCGACGATATTTAATGACGAGGGTACGGCGTGGGCATCGCCCCCCATGAAAACGCAAGATATGCGATCGAAACAAAGCCTCCGTGGCAGAACTGCATTCACCCAATCGGGAAATACGGGGATGCAGCCCAGAGTTGCTCGGAGTTTGGCTGAGTCCGGCAGAACTTTCGGAACTGCCATGCCCTCCAATGGCAATTTAGCAGCGACAAAGGCGGGGAAAGTTACGGCTAGGTGGGAAAGTAACAGCCTGCGCTCTGCATATTTTAAAGGTAAGCGCGATTTTGCAGACTGCGAATTGTCCGGTCTGCAACTGCCAAAAGCCCAATTAGCGGGGGGAAATTTTTATCAGGCCAGACTGGTGAAGGCAAACCTGCAAGCAGCGGATTTGTCGGGGGCAAATCTGGGTCACGCGAGATTAATTAGGGCGAATTTGCGATCGACCAATTTGACTGAAGCTTATTGCAGCACTGCCAATTTTGAAGGCGCCGACCTCAGAGGTGCTGATTTGACGGGGGCTTATTTAAGCAAGGCGAATTTGCGGGGGGCGAATTTGTGTGGCGCGAATCTTACCGACGCTACGGTAACAGAAGAACAATTAGCCACGGCAAAGACCAATTGGCTGACTACTAAGCCTGACGGCAAGCGGGGTTTTGGATTTTAGGAAGTCATTAGTCATTAGTCAGCAGTCATTAGTCCTTAAATCATTGGCTAGTTGCTACGAATAAAAACCTTCAACTGTCAACTGCTTTCCCGCTCGCGTAGTCGAAGGGTCAACTGTCAACTCCTCCCCCTGTCAGGTGATTCGCCCGGAGGAAGTCCGATCGCCCGCTGCGGGTATAAATTAAACATTAAACCATGGAGGATTCGATCGAACCTAAACATGAAACTGCTCAACAGCCGCACTCGACCGCTCTTGCAGATAGGCATTCTGGCTATTGCCTACTTTGTTACCGGAAAACTCGCAGCGTCGATACTGGGACTGGTAAAATCCGAAGCTTCCCCCGTGTGGCCGCCCGCCGGAATTGCCCTGGCCGCACTACTACTACAAGGGCGACGGATGTGGCCCGGAGTTGCCCTCGGTTCCCTGCTGTTAAACTATACTTTCGGTGGGATACCCTCCTCAGTCCTGGTCACATCAGCCTTTAGCGTGACGGTACAAGCCCTGGCTGGCGAGGCTTGGTTGATCCGGAGTGGTTTTTCTACCAAAATCGATCGATTGCGAGATGTTCTAGGATTGTTAGCAATCGCTGTCATCGGCTCTACTTTCCTCGGTGCGACCCTCGGTAACTTGGGCGCGTGCATTTTGGGTTGGGCTCAGTGGAGCAATTTCTCTAGAAATTGGTGGACGACTTGGCTCGGAGACGGCATGGGAATTTTGATCGTGACGCCCCTACTTCTCACCTTGAGCCACACGATTAAACACTCTAAATTTCAAATAAAACGTGATATTCTAGAAATATTTAATTGGGTAAGATACGACAGTGCATTTGCCAATTTTCGATCGCAAATTACCAATTTTCCGGGTGTACTTCATTCCAGCCAAAACCGCTATATTTCAAATTTTAATTGTCGATTTTTAATCATTAATTATCTAGAAGTAGCAATCTGGCTAATTCTGCTGCTGAGCGTTAGCTGGTTGGTATTTAACTCAAAAACAGACGCGACTAGCGCTCTGTATCCCTTGGAATATCTGCCTTTTCCTTTAATAGTTTGGGCTGCCCTACGATTTCGCCCTCAAGGAGCTATTTTTGCTTATTCGATCGTGTCTTACATCGCAATTTTGGGAACCGTGGAGGGATGTGGCCCTTTTCTGGTCAAAACCGAGAATCTCCAACAAGCGGTTTTACTGTTACAAGCTTTTACCGGTACGATCGCGATTATGGCCTTGATGTTGGCCGCTGCGGTAGCAGAACGACAGCAGGCTCTAGTGGAAGTGCACCGCACGGCTTTAATGCTGCGCGATCGCGAAGCTAGTTTGGCAAATGCTCAGCATATCGCTCAATTGGGAAATTGGGATTTAGATTATCCAGCCAGTGAACCCACTTGCAACTGCGAGCAATTTCGAGAACAGGATCGACCTCAGATCGAACTGCGGTGGTCAGATGAGCTTTATCGGCTGTTAGGTTTTGTTCCCGGAAGAGTTAAGCCAACACCGGCCGTTTTTTGCAAGCGGTACATCCAGAAGACCGAGAATTGGTGGCGCGATCGCACCGCCAAGCTATGTTGAGCGAAACCCTATTGCATTGACTACCGAATTGTGCTACCCAACGGTTCCGAACGCATTGTGTGCGAACAATCGGCAATTAACTCAAACGTCATTGCTGCGACGGTGCAAGACGTTACCGACCGCCAGCGGGCGGCAAGAGCTTTGCGTGCATCGGTCGAACGAGATCGCTTGCTCTCAGAAATGGCGCTACGGATTCGGCAATCTCTCGACCTCGAAGCAATTCTCAATACTACTGTTGCTGAAGTCCGGCAATTTTTCAAGGCTGACCGCGCTTTCATCGGTATTATGGATGCGGATGGGGCAATGCAGACGGGCCAGGTGTACGGTAGGATTGTGGCTGAATCTGTGGGTTCTCAGTGCCCTTCTGTCTTGGGTTGGGTTCTGACTGATGAAAGTCACCTCGAACATCTGAGAACGTTTTATGCGGCTCACCGCGTCCGAGCTGTATGCGATACTGCTAGCGTGCAAGTTTGCGATGCAGTTGCCAAATACTACAGCGACTATCAAATTCGGGCTACCTTAAATGTGCCGATCGTATTGGGGGATGAGTTGTTCGGACTCTTGGCAGTCAACCAGTGTTCTGGACCCCGCCAGTGGCAAGAATTTGAAATTGATTTGTTAGAAAAACTCTCTACCCAAGTGGCGATCGCTCTTCAACAAGCTCAACTTTTGCAGCAGGTAAAAGTTCTCAATGCCAACCTAGAATCTCAAGTGGAGGAACGCACCCACCAACTACAGCAAAAAATGTATGAATTGCAAGAAAGCAACCGCCTTAAAGATCTATTTTTGTACGCTGTTTCTCACAATCTCCGCACGCCTGTAATGGGAATGTTAATCCTGCTGAAAAATTTGCTTAACAAGTCGTCTTGTGAGTCTCAAGAGGCCGTGCCGGTGGCTCGATCGATTTTACAGCGGATTATTCAGGCCAGCGAACACCAGTTGGGGATGGTTAATTCTCTGCTTGACGCCCATGCTAGCGAGGTCAAAGGTATTTTTCTCAATACCGTACCGCTCGATTTGCCATCTTTAATTTCGACAATTGTTGCCGAGTTAGAACCGCTGTTGGTGAAAAATCAAGCAACCTTGATTCAGCAAATTCCAGCAGATTTGCCACAGGTAAATGCTGACAGCAAATACTTGCAGCGGGTGCTAGACAATCTGCTAACTAATGCGGTCAAACATAATCCTCCGGGAGTTAATGTAACTTTTAGTGCCGAGGTAATTGAAGTTGAAAAACTGATGCTGATTGAAGACGATCGACAAAATTTAAGCTCAAATAATCCTCAAGCTAAATGTATTGCCAATCTCATATCTTCGTCAGGTAATCAAACTCAGATGTTAGATGCCAGTTTGAAATCACCATTGCAGCCGATCGAAAATAGAGTGAAAAATCAGGCAATGCGTACAAAAATTCACCTCGATCACAATTACAAATTGCCCCGATACGGAGGGCAAATAGGAAATACTGGCGACCAATTGTCGATCGGCCGATCGACTGTCAAATGGTGAAGTGTACGATCGCAGATAATGGAGCAGGAATCAACGAACAACAACGCGAATCTCTGTTTGAACTCTACGTTCAAGACCCCAACAGCCGACCATTAACCGGGCTAGGTTTAGGACTGTACCTCTCCAAGCAAATAGTCAAAGCCCACGGTGGCGAAATCGGTTTTGAAACCACTCCCGGCGGAGGTTCAACTTTCTGGTTTTGTTTACCTGTTCTGGAAATCTAGCGTTTCTCAGGTAAATTAGGTACTCTTTTCCTGTCAACTGTCAACTGTCAACTGACTTCTATTTATGACCCATCTGGGCAATGCTAAATCAGTTCAAGGATTCACGGTTTATGAGGTGTGGCGCGATCGCTTCCTCAGAGACCGGCTGCGCCCTGCTGTGCGGATTGCCATATTTTTTGCTTTCACAATTATTATCTATCTTTTCGGAGAATCTGTCTTCGCTCCCCAGGAGTTTAAACCAGTTTACCTGTACACTAGCATGGCTGTAGAGTTGGGCTTGCTGACCTGTTTAGCGTTGCAAAAAACTCCGATCGGACAGCGTTATCCAGGTTTGCTATTCTTGGGTTTTTCATGGTCGCTGACGATCGTTGTACAGATTGGCTTTGCCCTAGCAAGAGTGGGAGAACTACCAATTTTAACCTGGAGTTTAGCATTTCTCACCCAAGCTACATTAATGCCCGTCCGCTGGCCTCTGCACCTAATTTCTCAACTTGGTGTTTTGCTCTGCCACCTCGGAATAAATTTATTTTTGAACCTGAATTTTATCCGGTATACTCCGTTTAGGCTGAGCGGTTTTTACTTGTATTTATTTTGGTTTTGTTTTATCTGTGACTTGTCAGTTTATTGGTACGATCGACTCCAACGAACTGAGTTTAGCACCCGTCGCGAGTTAGAATCTGCTTATCAACAATTGGAGGCGGCGGAAGCAAAGTACCGCAGCATTTTTGAAAATGCCGGTGAGGGAATTTTTCAAAGCACTCCCGACGGCCGCTACATTACAGCCAATCCAGCTTTGGCGAAGATTTACGGTTACGATTCCCCGGAGGAAGTCACCGCAAAATTTACTGATATCGAGCGTCAGTTGTACGTCGATGCGGCGCGCAGAACCGAGTTTTTGCATTCGATCGAAGAAAGTGGCAGAGTATCGGATTTTGAGTCTCAAATTTACCGCTCTGACGGCAGCATTGTCTGGATTTCTGAGAAGGCGCGAGCGGTGCGGAGCCCCAACGGCATCGTACTTTATTATGAAGGTTTAATTGAGGACATCTCGCAGCGGAAGCAAGCGCAAGAAGCTCTGAGATTGTTTATTCACGCTCTTTCTCACGACTTGCGAAACCCGGTTTCGGGAATGTTAATGGTCCTGAAAAATTGGCAGACCAAAACCGGGGAATCGATCGCGATTCCTCGTTCTGTTTTGGAGCGCATGATTCAAGGTAGCGAGCAGCAATTGCGGTTGATAGATTCGCTATTGGAGGTTCACGCGAGTGAATTGCGCGGTGTAGTTTTGCACTGCGATCGGGTAGATTTGAAGACATTAATTGAAGCGGCTGCCACAGATTTGCAGCCCTTAATGAATGACAATCAAACTATGTTTAAAAATTTAGTTCCAGATGATTTACCAGCAGTGAATGCTGATGCTACTCAGTTGTGGCGCGTGTTTTCCAATTTAATCGCTAATGCTTTGAAACACAATCTGCCGGGACTGAATTTGACAGTTTCAGCTCAAGTAATAAATGCTACTGAATTAAGTACAAAGCGAGGCAATCAGAAAAAGGATACGGAGCAATTCCCAATCCCCAATTCCCAATTCCCAATTCCCAATTCCCCAATTAGTATGATTTGTTGTACTGTCGAAGATGACGGGGTGGGAATATCGCCGGAACAGTGCGAACATCTTTTTGAGCTGTACGTTAGGGGCGATCGATCTCGACACTTGATGGGTTTGGGTTTGGGGCTGTATCTTTGCCGACAAATTATTGAGGCTCACGGCGGGGAAGTAGGGGTAATTAGCAGTCCGGGTACTGGGGCAATTTTTTGGTTTACTTTGCCCCTAGCTTAGAATTGCGATAAACTATTGATTTTAATTTAAAATACTGCTATAATAACGAAAATACTCCCAAAAAAACTTACGCATCAAAACTAAAGAAACCTGGTTTTTTACCCGTTTGTACTGGCTGTAACGCGTCTTCTCAGCAAAAACCCGGTTTCTGACCACTGCATAAGTCTTAACTAAATAAAAAATCTGTGAGTTATGTTTGTCCCGCAGACCTCTGAAAATACAGCTAAATATGAGTTAGCTAAATATGAGTTAGCTAAATATAACGATCGATCGTTCTCAACCTTAACGCGAGCGATCGCCCTTTCCCAAGGTTACTTTTCATTTATTTTAGTCCACTGCAACTCGCTGGCTTTGCGGCAACAAATAGTCGATCGGCTTCAAGCAAATTCTGCCCTAAAACCGCGACAACTGTTGTTACCCAAATCTGCGACAACTCTCTACACGACAATCGCAGCCGAAACCGAAAGCGAACCACCTCCCGCCTTAATCCTCATCGGTTTAGAGTCAGTGGTAGCGATCGATCGGCTGCTGCTTTCTACCAACCTAGTATGCAGCGAATTCAGCAAAAAATTTTCCTTTCCCCTAGTCTTTTGGGTAACAGATGAAATTTTGCGAAAAATCATTCGCACCGCCCCAGATTTATACAACCGAATGCCGACAGCAATTAGATTTATCTCGAACACCGAAGCAAAAGACGATAGGTAATATCAAATAGACATCTCCTAAGCTGTTCAACCGGAAGCGATCGAACTTCTGGTTAAAATAAGCGAGGAAGGACTGAAGTCCTGATTACAAACCGATCTCGCCTAAACTTTTCGCAAGTAAACGCAGTGCCGCACACTCTGACTCACTGGTGTTGTGAAGGCTTCGACTGACTCAACTATTCCGCTCAAAGGCTCGATCGCACTTTGCAAATCCGCCTCTTCCTCCGCCGTCCAATTACCTCGATAAAGTACAGCTAAACCGCCTTTTTTTAGGAATGGTAGTGCATATTTAGCACATACCGAAGCTGCTCCCACTGCTCTGAGAAAGGCAATATCGTAAGCTTGTCGGTGATGCGACTGTCGCCAAATTTCATCCGATCTACCGAGTAAAGTAGCAGCATTTTTTATTGCCAATGATGGCAAAACCGTTTCCAAAAAATCTATTTTTTTCCGAGTAGAATCGAGCAAAGTAACTGATAGTTGTGGCAGCGCGATCGCCACAGGCAATCCCGGAAAACCTGCACCAGTTCCAATATCAATAACTTGCTGCAATGAATGTACGGGGAATTCGCCTTTTCCCCCTAGATTATTGTTAGCTTGGAGTAGCTTGGCAATTCCCCGCAGAGAATCCCACAAATGTTTTTCCCAAAATTCGATCGGCTCAGTAATTCGAGTTAAATTCAAATGGCGGTTGCCTTCAACAATTAATTCATAGAGTCGCTGAAACTGTTCCTGCTGCGAGTCATCTGGCTGCCAATTAAGCGTTTGCTGCCACAACTCATTCATCGCCGGCAACACAGGAATTTCAATCTGATTCATATCAATTTCTATATAATAAAAAATGTTTGTAGCAAGGACTTTAGTCCTTAGTTGCCAAAATCTGTAAGAAGCAACTGAAGTCCTCACTACAAACAGGTTGTTAATTCAAGCTCAATTGCACCAAAGTATCAGGTGCCAGGAAGTGAGAAATGTGGTAAGCCCGTTCCTCGGTTTTCAGCAGGATTTTTTCGTAGAGATAGCGCGTGGCTCGATCGCCCAAACTTTCCGCTTGTCCTGCTTGACGTCGCAGCAAACCAATAATAGCTTGCTCCGCAGTCAAATCGTGTTCCAACATTTGGCGGCAGGAATAGACGCCGTCAGGTTCAGGCTCGAAACAGCACAATTCGGCTAGCTTGTTAAAACCAGCAGCCGGTATGCCTCCCAACCCATTCAACCGTTCGCCCAAATCGTGAACGCTATCTTGAGCTTCTCCGTAGCTTTCTTCAAAGAATTTGTGCAAGGAATAGAATTCTGCCCCTTCCACAACAAAATGGTGTTTCTGATATTGCAAGTAAAGAGCCTGAAAACTGGCCAGCAGCGCGTTCATTCCTTCACAAACCGGAGCTGTGACTGAATGCTCCAACAAAATGGGGTTTTCAGCTAGGTGGCCAAATGGTCTCAATGCACTCTGAGTCTCAGCCATGTGTGTTCTCCTATCAATAGGTAGATTTATTGGCAATAGAATAGAGTCTAACACGCTCGATTGACCAGTCAAGCAGGGTCAACCCCAGCTCTGTAGTGAAAGATTTGTAACGTAGGAAAATTTTTTACAAAAGCTATTGAGAATTATTAGCAGTTGCGTTATGCTCTACAAAGATGCTTCTACTAAATGCTTCCTGAAAATGGGGCAAATCTCCAGAAGGCAGAAAGTACCTATGCTAAAGGCAAAATTTTTGAGGAAGGGCTTTGGAGAATCCTTGACTTTTTTCCAAAATCTAGCTTTTAACTTCTGTCTGCCATGAGTCAGGGTAAAAATTAATGCAAATTATTACTGTTGTCAAAAATAATGAATCCAGCAGAACCCGAATTAGAAGTTGGTGAGATTGTCCAAGTCAGTTGGCTAGATAGATGGCAAGTTTACAAGCGCTTGCAAGAACTAGAAATTCCCTGCTGTTGCGGAGTTGACCAACCTTTGCGGGTCAAAATCAACACGGCTAAGCAAGCTGCTCAGCTAGCGAGCGTATTGAGACAATTCAGCGCCCCGAAGAGTGAACTGGCGCAGTGGCTGGAGTGCTGCTGGCAAATTGGGTAAAACCCTTTATCTGAAGGTAGAAGGCAGAAGGCAGAGTTCAAGATGATGTTGCTCTACAAATAAATAGATTTGTGGGAAACTCAACTCTTTTTCGATCGACACTGCTAACTTTCACTAATAACTTTTACAACATCGTCAACAAAGGAACACTAATCATGTATACCTCTTACAAGCAAGTTTCAGAGTTTAGCTTAGAGGGAGAAATCCTTAATTTAATTATTGAAGATGGCTACAAACTCAAGTATTTGCGAATTAGCAGCGATCGCGGCATAGAATTCCTGGTCAAGCTCTGCAAGGAATTGCGGGAATCTCTAGCCCCAGTTTTAACGCCTGGGTTGAGAGTTCAGGTGGCAGGCGAGAAAGAGTTGAACTTAAAAAATGGGAAATTAAAACTCAAAGCTTATAGTCTGAAACTCTCTGTTAGCAACAACTCTCTCACACCGAAACAGCTCGATCCGACCAATACACCAGTTGCGATTTTGACATCCGATCGCCCGATCGAAAATAGCAAAATCAACTCACGCACAACATCTAAAACGGCGACAGCTCCAGCTAAAACCAAAACAAAAATATTAGTATGTCAAAAATCTGACTGCCAGAAACGCGGTGGTGCAGCAGTATGTAAAGCTTTAGAAAATGCTCTAAATTCTAGGGGGTTAGAAGGGCAAGTTACTGTTCAAGGAACCGGATGTCTCAAACAGTGTAAAGCCGGGCCAAATATAGTTTTGATGCCAGATAAAACTCGCTACAGTCGTATCAAGCCCGCAGAAATTCCAGCAATAGTTGACAAACATTTTGCAGTTAAATAGTGGCAGAAGTCATTAGTGATTATAGCCTTTCTCAGATAGATGAGTTGCCCGCTGGTAATAGGGAATGGGTCAGAAATAATCGTCGGTAGCGTGAGCCCGATCTCAAATTACCAATCCTGCAATTACCTATTACCTAACTTAATGTTTCGTTACATACTTATGATTTTTTCCACCGACTTACTTAGTCTAAACTCCAATTGACAGCAAAAATCCCGATCGGATTTTCGCTATCAACTGTCAACTGTCAACTGTTATTAATGTGGCAACTTGCTCAAAGCGTGCCAAGTTTTCGGCCCGACAATTCCATCGGCTGGTAAACCCTTATTTGTTTGGAACTGAATCACCGCTACTTTGGTCATTGGCCCGAAGAATCCGTCAACGAAACCGAAATAGTATCCATTCAATTTCAAGACATTCTGGACAATTTTGACAGCATTACCTGAACTACCATTCATCAGAATCGGCATATTCACAGGTGCGCCAGAGTATAGTGCTTGCCAGGTGATAGAACCAACAATCCCATCTTCAGCTAAAAATACCCGGTGTTGATAGTTTTTGACAGCGTTTTCAACATAGACGCCGAAAATACCATCGATCGCACCAAAATAATATCCCCAATGAAATAGAAGCTGTTGTAGTTCCTTGACAGCTTGACCTGTAGAACCCCGCTTTAAAGTGGGTTTGATGATTCCAGATGCTTCAGCAACTGCTAGATTTGACCCAGAAGCAGTATCGGCGACGAGAGCCATAGCTTCATTGTTTAGGGTTTTTTCTTCTGTATACATGATGGGAATCCTCTCTGCATTCGAGTGTTTTCATTTGATATTTCATTGATAACAGGTGTGTTTGGTGGCTTCACAGTCACTTTTTATAGTGACACTTATGTGCGGTAACACATTTGAGTTAAGTAGAAATACTCTACTTGGTAAGGTGCGTCGCCTTTGACAATCTGCAAGTAAAATTCAAGATCTGATAGCGACGCACCCTACAGAACTACAAACCAATTTTATTTCGCAAAGCCGGAATTAAATATTCTGTCAAAGTAAAAGCATCTACTCCTAACTCAGTCCGTTCTTTGGCTGCCATAATTCCGGCTTGAGCGTGCCACCAAACTGCTGTTGGCACTACTAATTCTACGGGTGAATTGCGGGCGATCGCAGTTGCTAATAAGCCCCCTAATAAGCCTGTGAGAACGTCGCCACTGCCGCCTCTGGCAAGGGCTGGAGTGCTTTCGGGATTGAGGTAAGTGATGGTACGATCGCCCTCATTTTTAAAACAAATACAAACTCTCGCTCCTTTGAGCAATACCACTGCACCGCTAAGCTGGACTGCTTGTTGAGTTGCTGTTATTCGATCGCCCATTTTATCGGCTAATTCGGGAAATAAACGTTTGAATTCGCCTGGGTGAGGCGTGATAATTGTTAGTGCCGATCGTTCCGACAAAATGGGGACTGTTCCGAGTTGAGCGAGGATATTTAAACCATCGGCATCTAACACCAAAGCTCGATCGCTTTCTAATACAGATTCTACCGCAATTGCTGCTTCTAATGTCAGACCTGGCCCGACCGCGATCGCATCATAAGTGCTGACATCAATTCCGATTGGTAATTCGCTAATTCCACCGCTGTGTGTTTCTGGACAGCCAATCACTAATGCCTCTGGCAACTGACTGCTCAACATCGGTTTAATAGATTCGGGAACGGCAATTGACAGCATTCCCACGCCGCTTGCCCTTGCTCCCAATCCTGACAAAATTGCGGCTCCGCTGTAGCGGCCAGAACCTGCAATAATTAGTAAATGACCGTTGGTGTATTTGTGAGCAATTGGCGATCGAGGCCAGGGCAAATGCTGAGTTGCAAATTCTTTGACAATCCGTTCGATCGGCGGCTGATTGCCCAATATTGCTTCAATATCTGCGGTGGGAATATCAAAATCAATTAACTCAGATGTGCCGATATATTCTAAAGCTCTATCTTGGAGAAATGCCAATTTCCACAACCCCAAACACAGGGTATGTGTAGCTCGGATTGCCGTTCCCAAAACTGCTCCACTATCCGTATGTATTCCCGACGGAATGTCAATACTAAAAACAGGTTTTTTAAACTGATTTATTTCATCGATCGCGCCCGCGATGGGATTGATAATTTCTCGTTCTAAGCCAAAGCCAAATAAACCGTCTATCAGCAAATCACATTTTTTCAGCGGTTCAACTTTGTCAACGAAGGGAATTTTTAAAGAACGCGCATACTGAGCGTGATTTCCTGTGAGTTCTTTCAATTGAAAGAATGGGCAGTAGATAACGACTTGATAGCCTTGAAAATGCAGTTCGCGGGCAACAACTAAAGCATCACCGCCGTTATGTCCAGGCCCAACTAAAACGCCGATCGCAGGGAATTGATAATTGACAATATCTTCCCTCTTCCCTCTTCCCTCTTCCCTCTTCCCTCTTCCCTCTTCCCTCTTCCCTCTTCCCTCTTCCCTCTTCCCTCTTCCTTCTTCCTTCCAAAGCTTTTGAATGCGTCTGGCAAGCAGTCCCGCTACTTTTTCCATTAAAGCTGATACGGGCATTCCAGCGGCAAATATTCTGGTTTCTATTTGCCGCATTTGGGCGGCGGTGACGACAAATTTTTCAATAGTCATAACAGTGTTAAAATTTCAGCTAGACAGCACCAGTAGCAGCTTGTAGTATTTATGTACTATAATAAATTAGCTCGATCAATCGAAGTAACAGTAAGATAGCAATTTCTCTCCGAATCATGAACAAGATTGTTGTAGGCCTCTCCGGCGGGGTCGATAGTTCCGCAGCAGCCGCAATTTTACACCATCAGGGCTATGAAGTGGTGGGCTTAACGTTGTGGTTGATGAAAGGCAAAGGTCAGTGCTGCTCTGAGGGAATGGTGGATGCCGCTCACCTTTGCGAACAGTTGGGTGTTCCCCACCACATTGTTGACAGCCGCGAAGTCTTTCAGGCAAGTATTGTGGATTATTTGGTGGAGGGTTACAGTGCAGGAATTACGCCTCTGCCTTGTTCGCAGTGCAATAAAACTGTGAAATTCGGCCCGATGCTCAAGTATGCTCGCGAAGAGCTCGGAATTGAAAAGATTGCTACGGGTCACTACGCTCGTGTTACTTTCGATGCTGATACGGATCGCTATCAGTTGCTACGGGCGATCGACCCTGCAAAAGATCAGTCTTATTTCTTGTATGATTTGACACAAGATTTGTTGGCAGGTACGGAGTTTCCTTTGGGGGAAATTACTAAAACTGAAACTCGGAAAATTGCGGCTGAGTTTGGCTTAAAAACTGCTGACAAGCCGGAAAGTCAGGACTTGTGTTTAGTGGAAAGTAACGGTTCGATGCGAGCTTTTCTGGACAAATACATTGCTCCGCAAAAGGGTGATATTGTCGATCGATCCGGGCAAGTTCTCGGACAGCACGACGGCGTACACCACTACACGATTGGTCAACGGAAGGGACTTGGGATTGCCGCACCCGAACCGCTGTACGTGATTGAACTCGATGCTGCCCGGAATCGGGTCATTGTGGGCGATCGACTCTTAGCCGCCAATTCAGAATGTCATATCGATCGAGTGAATTGGGTTTCTGTAGCACCGCCAACGACTCCAATTCGGGCCCTGGCACAGATTCGCTATCGATCGTACCCTGTCCCCGTTACAGTTGTTCCTTTGGAAACCCCCGATGGAAAAGAAAAGGCCAGCGGTACAAGAGTTAAGTTGATTTTTGACGAACCACAGTTGAGTATTACGCCCGGACAAGCCGCTGTCTGGTATGACGGGGATATCTTGCTGGGTGGTGGCATCATTGAAAGACAGTCTTAAAAGGGAACAGGCAATAGGGAACAGGCAACAGACTGTCCAAGGGATGGGGATTTAACCCCAACCCAAACAAACAACTTATAGAAAGGAAGAGGCAACAGTGAACAGGCAACAGGCAACAGGAAATCATTGCCTATTGCCTGTTGCCTGTTGCCTTTCTTTTGTACTGTTGCCCGTTCCCTGTTAAGAGTTCCTGGTAGTCATTAGTTATTAGTTAGGACTCTTCTGGGGTAGGCATCCGGGCTGCCGTTTTTAATATGGCAGCTAACAACTAATGATCAATGACTGATGACTAACTCACTTTCTTTTCCAAACGCAAAACATTTCCCCTAGCGTCGGTGCGGTAAACCCAAGTTTGGCGGCCGTCAGAAACTACAACGCGCCAACCTTCAACAATCATTTGACCGCAAATTTCATCAGCTTTCGAGATCCCCAAACAAGTATTCGGCCAACTTTGCCGACTGGATTCAGTCACTTTCAACTTCCCCAGCGCAATCCCAGTTTGGCGCGACAAGTCTTGGCGAACTGCTGCTGCTACAGCAGCGGGCAATTGGTTCGGGGGATTTTGGCGCGTACCCTGGGCAGAATTGCTTAGTTCGGGAGTTAAACTGTTCAGCGCAAATTGGGAATAGTGGGTTTTTTTCGGTTCGGGTGATCCGGGAAATTGCTGTACGGTTTGCTGTTCTTGGCTTTCCAAATGAGCGATAGAATATTTGAGAGCGCCCGCGTTGGCGGCTGCGGTGTCTATGAGCGCCGGATATATTTCCAATGTCAAAATTCCTGTCAGCAGCAAAGCCAATATTAAAGGACTAGGCTGCTTTTCAGCTCGGTTGTGACTCTTTTTAGAATGATTTTGGGAAATTGGTTTCATAAAAAGCCCTCTCTCTGCCTCACTTCACATTCTGGCGATCGCTCTGGGCACTAAACTACAGATACTTATTTAGACACCGCTGCTAGTGCTGTTGTTTCCTTTGCGCAGAACCGATAGTACGAGTAGAGCGATCCAACTAATTATTATTCGCTGCTTGCATCAGTGTTTCAGGAAACTTGTATCTAAAGTTATTACCGAATTTTTACGTAGAACCTAGGGTATTCAAACCAATTTAGGCTTAAGTAAATATTCTTAAAAACATCTGATTCTGCCCAAAAATTTTAGTACATATGACTATTTAGCTTACCTCAAAACTTAAGGAGGCGTTTTACACTGTGGGAGCCTACCGGAGCCTGCGACATCCAAGGGAGACAAGACAATCTGTTGTTACAGGTATGGGAACGAATTAAAAGTTATGTACGCTCTCACTGAATAATTATGGTAGCCTCGCTTGGTTGGCGATCGTTTCAATCACATTTTAGTCTCGATCGCTACTTTTTATTATAATCTTATTGAAATGTATCAATTATGAAAAGAAAATCCCTCGGAGTCCATTTAATGAATCGGCTGAGCTATCCTCAAAAATTCACCCTCATCGGTTTTCTCTTTGCCATGCCACTAACATTAGTTATGTACCTCCTAATTTCCGAAATTAACAGCAGAGTTGATTTTGCACAAAAGGAAATTTACGGCAACCAATACCTGCGCCCGCTGCGACAGTTGAGGGAATACATACCTAAACTGCAATTGTTAAATTATCAGCGTTTAAATCCAAATTCAAATGCAGCAAATATAGGAGGAGATTTAGAATCTAAAATAGATGCTAATTTTCAAGTCCTGGCAAATACCGATCGCCAGCTAGGAGATATATTAATATCCAGCGATTATTTTAATAAATTTTATCAAAAATGGCAATTTTTTAAGTTACATCGTACCCAGTGGAGTTTAGAAACCTACGATTCATTATATCAAGGTTTAGCGGCGGAAATCTATAGATTGGGCGCTCGCATCGGCGATACTTCCAATTTGATATTAGATCCAGACTTGGATACCTATTATTTGATGGATGCTACTTTGCTGAAACTTCCAGAGATGCAAAAAATATTGTCAGAGATTAGGCTACTTTCTCAAAAAATTAGCTCGCGTTCCGACGATGTAACACCAGAGGAAAGAGCGCAACTGATTACTCTTTCTGGTAAATTGAGAGAAATGAATAATAATTTGGCAATTAATATGGAGGTAGCGTTTAACAATAATCCCCAAGGGAATCTGCGGGGTAAATTAACCGAGGATTTAAAAAAATTTAACTCGGCTACAGAGCAGCTAACTAAGCAACTAGATAAACTGATTACTCCCACAGAATTAGTAGAATATTATAGTTATCAAAAAGAGAGCGATCGGGTTCAAGAATTCAGCTTTAAACTTTGGGATAAAACTATCAATGAATTAGACTTGCTTTTGCAAATGCGCATTGACGGTTTTGTGAAGAGGCGACAAATAATTGCTATCTTTGTGTCAATAATTTTGGCAATAGTAATTTATTTATTTGTCGCGTTTTATCGGGCTGTAATGCAAACTGTATTTGTACTTGACGAAGCTTCAAAAAAGATGTCAAGTGGCAATTTAAACCACAAAATCACTTTGGATAATAAAGACGAACTGGGACAAGTTGTCGGTTCGTTCAACAAAATTGCCGAGGCATTAGTTTATGCAAACCAAGAAATTACTGTTCTGAACGATCGCCTAAAAACCGAAAATATGCGAATGAGTGCGGAACTAGATGTCACTCGCAAAATCCAACAGATGCTGTTGCCAAAAGACAGGGAACTCAAGGAAGTTATTGGCTTAGATATTGCAGGATTTATGGAGGCGGCTGATGAAGTAGGTGGCGATTATTATGACGTACTTCAGCAAGACGGTCGAGTAAAAATTGGCATTGGCGATGTCACGGGGCACGGATTGGAAAGTGGGGTTTTAATGATTATGGTTCAAACAGCAGTGCGGACTTTGCTGGCTTACAATGAACCCGATCCCGTAAGATTTTTAAGCGCTATCAACCGGGCAATTTACGAGAATGTGCAACGTATGAAATCTGATAAGAATGCTAGCCTTGCTTTGTTGGACTATCAGCAAGGAATGCTGAAGTTGAGCGGGCAACACGAAGAAATGATTGTGGTGCGGTGTAATGGTTCTGTAGAGCGCTTTGATACGATCGACTTGGGTTTCCCGATCGGTCTGGATGCAGATATTGCTGATTTTGTGGGTGAAACAATGGTACAGTTGCATAAAGGAGATGTGGTAGTGCTGTACACTGATGGGATTACGGAAGCTGAAAATATGAATAAAGAGCTTTATGGTTTAGAGAAGTTAATTGACGTAATAAAGATTAGTTGGCAGCGAACGGCATCAGAAATTAGGCACGCTGTAATTGACGATGTACGATCGCACATCGGCGAACAAAAAGTTTTTGATGACATTACATTGCTGGTACTCAAACAAAAATAGCTCATTGTTAACAGTTGACAGTTGACACCTATTACCCATTACCAAATTCCCCCTTGGGGGGGTTCCCATTACCAATGACTGATGACTACTGACAACAGACTAATCAATATGATTCAGATCTTCGGCGATTTTATCGAGCCAGCCACCAGCCACGAATACTTAATAATTGGATTTTCCCCTAGTTCTATTCCCCTCAACCAGCGATGGCGGAACAACGGTTTGTCAGCGGATTTTCTTGCTGATTACTTGACGACTTTTTTCCCAGGGAATGAAGACGATCCCTCGACGGTTAACCGACAAGCCGAGATTAAAAGTGCTGTTAGCTATATTGCTAACGAGTTATTAGAGAATGCGATGAAGTTTAATGATGAAACCTCAGATTACCTGATCGATATTAAATTGCAATTGGAAAGCGACGGACTGATATTTTCAGTGGCCAACAGCATTCCTCCGCAAGCCGTAGGCAAGTTTCAGACGTACATTCAGGAGTTGCTCGCTTCCAACCCCAGTGAATTGTACCTTCAGCAGTTGGAAAAAAATGCTGCGGACGACAACTGTACCGGTTCAGGTTTGGGCTTGCTAACTATGCTTGCCGATTATACCGCTAAGATCGGCTGGAAGTTCGAGACTGTGCAAAAAGAGCCGCAAGTAATTGCAGTGACAACAATGGTGCAATTGAAAGTATAAGCCAGACTCGCGATCGAGATTATTTAAGGAACTTTTTTACTGAAATGGAAATTAAGACAGAAGATTACCATATCTGGTACGATCGATCGACGACAACCGTAAGTTTTTCTGGCTCGCTGCGACTGAGCGGGCCTGCGGAGTACGCGCCAATCGCCAAGTTGCTAAGCGATGTAGGGGAGTTAGAGCTACCTAAAATTACTCTCAATGTGCAGCACTTAGAATTTTTGAACAGTTCCGGGATCAGTATGCTGTCCAGGTTTATCATCGAGCTGCGTAAAAAAGGGCGGTTGTCAATGGTGGTACAAGGATCTCAACGCATAGCTTGGCAAGGTAAATCTTTGAAGAATTTGCAACGGCTGATGCCTTCTCTAGAGTTGGAGTTAGTATAAAATCTGCGATTGCTTTTAAGATAGAGACTGTTACGCTATTTTCTGTTCGTAAAGGCGCAATTTCTGGAGTCATGCTGGAAGAACAACCATCAAGAGAACAGCTACTTTTGGAGATAGAAAGATTGCGCCAGCAAGTGGAAGACTTGAATGAGGAAAAAGCGGATCTGGAAATCTTGCTGGAAACTACCTCTCAACACTCTGACTCGGTTACAGACGAGTTACGCTATCGGGCCTTGAAAGCGGTACGGGAAAGCGAACTGAGATTGTCTCAATTTCTGGAAGCTGTTCCGCTAGGAATTGGCGTACTCGACGCTAATGGTAAACCTTGCTACTTCAACCGCGCCGGAAAGCAGTTACTCGGTAAAGGCGTTTTGCCCTTAGATACACTTGAAGATGTGTCAGAAGTCTATCAAATCTATGTAGCTGGAACTGATACGCTTTACCCGTCTGAAAATTTACCAGTTGTCCGAGCTTTCAAGGGCGAAATTACAATGGCTGATGATATGGAAATTCATCAACCAGATCGAAAAATCCCGATTGAGGGTTGGGGAACGCCAATTTTTGATGAAGACGGCAACCTTACTTTTGCTATGGCAGTTTTTCAAGATATCACAGAACGCAAGCAAGGAGAATCGGAGCGCCAAAATTTTATCAATGAACTCTACAAACTCAATCAATCTTTGGAGAAAGCTCTAGATGCAGAACTTGGATTAACTGATTCCTACGGACGATTTGTTCCGCATCAATTTCTCAATTTGCTGGGCTGTGAAAGTATTATAGATGTCAATTTAGGCGATCATGTACAGGAGGAAATGTCGGTACTGTTTGCGGATATCCGCGACTTCACGACGCTTTCGGAAACTCTAACTCCGCAAGAAAATTTTAAATTTATCAATGGTTATTTCTCGCGGATGGAGCCTGCTATTATTAGCAATAACGGCTTTATTGACAAATATATCGGCGATGCAATTATGGCTTTGTTCAGCGACTGTGCCGATGACGCCGTAAAAGCGGGTATTGCTATGCTGAATATCTTGATTGAGTACAACCAACACCGTCAAAGTGTTGGCTACATCCCGATTCAAATTGGTATTGGGATCAATACTGGCACTTTGATGCTGGGGACAGTCGGTGGCAAAAGTCGAATGGACACGACTGTGATTAGCGATGCTGTTAATCTAGCATCTCGTATAGAAGGGTTGACCAAAAGTTACGGCGTGCCACTGTTAATTTCTCACGCCACTTTTGAACGGCTGCAAAATCCGACTGATTACGCTATTCGGATCGTGGATAAGGTACAGGTAAAAGGAAAATCTCAATTTGTAACCGTCTATGAAGTATTTGATGCTGAAACGCCGGAAAAGCGATCGGCAAAGCTAGAAAATTTGCACGTATATACTGAAGCTATGTTAATGTACGATCGCAAGGAGTTTCGAGAAGCAGGAAAATTGTTTGAAGAGTGTTTGCGGACAAATTCGGGCGATCGAGTGGCTCGCATCTATAAGAAACGCTGTCAGGATTGGCGATTGTTACTCAAAGGAATATAAAGAGTCAGTTGGCAGTTGGCAGTTGGCAGTTATTATTTTGGATGATTTAGCAAAATGGTTATGGGAAAATACAAACGCCAGTTTGAAATATTTATGAGACCTTCAGTAATTAAAGTTATAGCTCTCTTTTGTCTCTGCTGTTTGTTAACTGCAAGTTGCGGACAGCGGGCAAATCGATCGACTAATGCTGTCGGTGACAATGCTAATAATGGTCGCGTTACTATTGGCACTACCTTGAAACTGCGGACGATCGACCCTGCGGACGCTTACGAAGTTATATCAGGGCAGTTGCTGCGCAATTTGGGCGACACTCTCTACACCTACGAGTCGGGAACTACTAAGTTAATCCCCCATTTAGCGACAGCAATGCCGAAGATTAGCAAAGATGGATTGACATATACAATCCCCTTGCGTCAAGGCGTTATTTTTCACGACGAAACGCCTTTTAATGCCGCCACAATGGAGTTTTCCTTGCAACGGTTTATCAAAAATGGTGGTCGTCCGGCTTTCTTGTTGGGAGATGCAGTAGAATCAGTGAAAGCAACGGGCGAATATGAGTTAACTTTTCAACTCAAAAAGCCTTTTGCTGCTTTTCCTGCCATGCTCACATTTGCTGGTACTTGTGCAATTTCTCCGAAAGCGTATGAAATAGGAGACGGTAAATTTAAGCCGGATACTTTTGTCGGAACTGGACGCTACAAATTGGCAAAATATGGCAGCGATTCTCTCAAGTTTGACGTATTCGATAAGTATTGGGGTGAAAAACCTGCTAATCAAGGAATCGATCTTTTGCTGCTTTCTAGTTCGGCAAATTTGTTCAATACTTTTCGCACGGGTGCGATCGATGTTGCTTATTTGTCTCTCGATGCCGATCAAGTTCGCAGCTTGGACGAGGGGGCAAAAAAGGGGAAATGGCAGGAATTCGCTGCCGAAAGCAGTACAGTCAGTTATATGACCCTGAATATTAAGTCTCAACCGCTGGATAAGTTAGAGGTGAGACAGGCGATCGCCGCTGCGATCGATCGCCCACTGATTAACGATCGCGTCCTCCGAGGTCAAGCGCAGCCGCTGTACAGTCTGGTTCCCACAACCTTCGACGTTCACAAACCCGTTTTTCAGGAAATGTACGGCGATGCGAACATGACAAAAGCCAAGGAACTTTTAACTAAAGCCGGATATTCAGCCACCAATCCTTTGATCTTGCAAATTTGGCATCCTTCGGCTTCCATCAAAAGAGCTTTAGTTGCTAGCACCATCAAGGCCTTAGCTAAACTTAAAATGGATGGAATCATGCAAGTAGAAATTAATAGCGTCGAATCTCCAACCTTATTTCAAAACATTGAGAAGGGGATTTATCCTGCGGTTTTAGTAGATTGGTACGCCGACTTTTTTGACGCTGACAATTACATTCAGCCGTTTTTAGATTGTGCCGAAGGTTCGGCTGCTGGGGGCTGCGTCAAGGGTGCAAGTCAAGGCCAGGGTTCGTTTTATTATAGCGATCGAGTAAATCAACTGATCGACAAACAGCGAAAAGAACCAAACCCCCAAATCCGCAAAGCCCTTTTTGCTGAAATTCAAGACATACTAGCCCGAGATGTACCTTTCCTCCCTCTGTGGCAAGATAAAGACTATACCTTTGCTCAGAATAGCGTCTCCGGAGTCCGCCTTGAACCGACGCAAGCCTTCCCCTTTTGGTTCCTGAAAAAGCAATAATTCTTTACAATAGCTTTTACAGGTTGAAACATTCCTAATTATTGCATATTTTGGTGCGTTACAGGGTGATGATTGTCACAGTTTATCCAAGAGGCCGATCGCTGAATACTCTCAAAAAATGTCCGATATTATTAAAGAGAGAGATATCGCTAAGGGTGAGTATATGAAATTGGGAATTTTAACAACTGGGGTTTTAACAACTGGACTATTAATTGCGATCGGTTTCGCATCTCCGGTAAGAGCAGAAAATGTGGAACAAGTCAAGCAACTATTAGAAACTAAAAATTGTCGTGGTTGTGACTTGACAGGAGCACAGCTTGCTGGTAAAAATCTCAGCGGAGCTGACTTGAGCGGTGCGAACTTGAGCAGTGCCAATTTAAACGGTGCGAACCTCAACGAAGCCAAACTCAACCAGACCAATCTCAATCAAGCTAAATTGCATGGTGCGAGTTTAATTGCTGCGAAGATGCACGGCGCTAATTTGGAGGGTGCTGACTTGAGTCGCGCTAACCTGAGTCTGGCTGGTTTGGTGATTGCCAGTTTGAAAAATACCAACCTCACCAGTGCTAATTTAATCGGCGCCAATTTAGAAAGTGCTAATTTGGCAGGTGCAAACCTCCGAAATGCTCGCCAGTCCGTCGCGAATTTAGCTAATGTCAGCCTCCGGGGTGGCAGCTTGTCGGGAATCGACGTGATGGGAGTTAACTTGCGGGATGCAAATTTGACCGGTGCAAATTTGACTGGTGCCAACTTGGGAGGTTCTGACTTGACAGGTGCTAATTTAAAGAATGCAAATATGGCAAATGTAGATTTGAAAAATGCTTCTTTGCCCTAGGACGATCGCCACTTGTTATATCAAATTCGCGTGCTTAACCAGATTAATATAATAATGTAGGGGCAATTCCGGAATTGCCCCTACAATTTTAATGGTAGGATTTACACAAAAAATTTAACTCTAGGGTGCCTATGGGCGCACCTGACGACTTGTTAGTTATTGATCTTCGTCGTCAGCATCATGCGGGAAACGGATAATGTCATCCTCGCCGAGATATTCGCCATTTTGAATTTCAATCATCACTAGAGGAATGACGCCTGGGTTTTCCACGCGGTGAGGCGTATTCATGGGAACGTAGGTTGACTGTTTTTGCATCAGAATAGTTTCTTGACGATCGCAGATAACTTTAGCCGTGCCGGAGACAACAACCCAATGTTCGCTGCGGTGATAGTGCATTTGGGTGCTGATGTGGTGGCCCGGTTTGAGTTCAATGCGATTGATTTTGTAACGTTCGCCTTCGTCTATGACCGTAACTCTACCCCAGTAACGATTTTGCGTGTGCTCGTTCCCTGTTTCGATTGTTTCGACTGTTTCCATTGTTTTCGCCCTGCTGTTGGTGTCACCAACGGTGCTTGCTGTAAATATCTGTAGTTGGAAGTATAGCAAGGATAGGGCGATCGTGGCTGAACGAAAATTGGGACGTATTCTCCGCTTATAAAGCTAGTTTGGGCTTTGTTTGGGCTTGAAATTGGTTTAAGTCCCGTTAAATGGTTAAACCCAATCAATAAATGAGAATTAGGGAAGATTTCCAGCCCAGGATCAATTAACCAAAATAGAAGCATGAGTTGGATAACTAAAAAAAGAATGCTTATCTGCAACTGATGCACTCTACAGGTTGGTTATTCCCTGGCCGAAAAGGAATTACCACAACTACAACTTTGAGCCGCGTTAGGATTGTGAAATCGGAAACCTCCGCCCATCAAATCCTCTGAATAATCCAAGGTGAGATCGTTGAGATATTTTAATTGCTGGGGGTCGATCGCGATTTGAATGCCTTCTGACTCGCAAACGGTGGCTTCTGGGTCGATCGCATCTTCAAAACCCATTGTATAAGACAAACCCGAGCAGCCGCTCGATTCTACGCCCAAACGTAATAAAGCATTGGGGTTTGGATGCTTCGACTTGAGACGGGTTACTTCCAGGGCTGCGGTTTTACTAAGATTAATCATTAATTTTGAATGGGGAGTAGGGACTACTGACTTTTAATTGTTTCGCTTATTATAATAAACGAAGATATTGGATAAATTACATACAAAATTTTGAGAATGGCTTTTAGAGCTTGTCCGCTCGTTCCTAGGAGTAAAGTGATTGTACCTAAGGCGTGTTTTCAAACTGCTACTTGAAATTTAGATCCTCCGGTGTCCGCTTTCAAGCTAAAATTAAAAGTAGACTTTATAGACGAAAAGAGGCGATATGATAAATCTCGATCGCGCTAAAATTCAAGTTAGTAAAAATATCGGTGCAGTTCGAGTCAAGGTCAAGCTAACGAATGCAATTGATGAAGCCTTAGTGAGTCGAGGATTGCTAAATCCAAATCTGTTGCGCACCTACGAGGCAGAAGCACTGATAGATACTGGCGCAGTTAGAACTGCTTTACCTGCGGAGGTAGTACAACACCTCGGTTTGAGAATTCGGAGTCAGCAAATAGCAAAATATGCTGACGGCAGACAAGAAACAGCGGGAATCACTGGACCTGTTATTATTGAATTGGAAGGGCGAGAGACGATCGAGGCTGTGATGGTTTTGGGCGATACGGTGCTAATCGGTCAAACTGTGTTAGAAACTTTAGATTTGTTGGTAGATTGCAAGAATCAGCGTCTCATTCCCAATCCCGAAAATCCCGAAAGTCCTGTATTAAGAGTCTAACATTTACAGGTCGCACAACAACAAAGAAAGGTGAGACAAAATCTCTGAGTCAAACTTGTTTTATCAGCAAGCAAAAAGGAGACCGATGTACATACCTGTTACTAGGGACACGGCAATGCCTATTGGTGTCAACTTAAAGTCAAAGGTAGTCAGAGATTGCAGTTTAGCGATTAAGATTAGATCCCCCCTAGCCCCCCTTAAGAAGGGGGGGACAAGAAGTTACTCAAAGTCCCCCTTCGATCGGGGAGCCGCTGCGGTCTTGGGGTCCCCCCAAGTGGAGCAAGCGGCGTGGATGCGAGGGGGATCTAGGCTCGGCTATAAACGAGAGATACAAAGGGTTTCAGCCTTAAGTTGACACCAATGGGCTCTTGGAGTGTCCCTACAGACTATTGAATGTACCTCAGGAACCTGCAATTTGCTTTATCAATCCTGCGGTTTCAGCAACGGTTCAATCTGCTGCCGTTGAAACTGCAATTCATCGGCCAAAGGCTGGTAAATTTCTCGATCGCCCTTTTCATTGCAATAATCCCACAGACCATTGTAACAGTGGCGATCGTCATCCCAACCCGGATGGTTGACAATCGGATACAAACACACTCCTTCGATCGGAACTCCAGCTTTTATTGCTGCCAAAACTTCGCTGCAAACATAATTAAACCACACAGGTCTCAATTCGTCTTCAGTCCCAGTTTCTGCTACGAATAAAGGTCGCTGGTAGCGATCGAACACTTCTTGCAGCAGTTCGCGAAACGGGCGGTACAGCGGATCGGTGTATTTCATCGGATCTTCATTGTGAATCCACTGATTGCGATCGTAATAATTCACCCCAATAATATCGAGATATTTTTCTTTGCCGCCGAGTTCCGGGCGAAAACGTCCCGCCAACATATCCCATGCTTGATATTGAGATAAGCGATAACCTTCTGCCTCGTTTTTATCCTGCGGTCTGTCAGGATCGGCAATAATATTAATTACCGGGTCGATTTGCACAATGCGGCTGCGGGGTTCGATTTCCCAAACGGCTTCGATCGCTGCGATCGCCGCTTTAATTAGCTGAATTTTGAGTTCGTCTCCCCGCCCTTTCGCAAAGGGATTGATATAAGCAACATCGCCGCCCGCCCAGGCAATAAATGAAATTTCATTGACAGGCGTTACAAAAGGTGTTTGGTCTGTTTCTGCAATTAGCACCTGCATAAAAGCGCGTACCATTTTGGCAAATCGGGACACGAATTCGGGACTGAAAATATCAATATCGTCAGGCCAGCCGTAGTGAAACAAATCCCAAATTACCTGCATTTTTGTGTCGCGGGCGGCACGGATTATTGGCAGGGTGCTGGAAAAATCGTAGGTTTCGGGCGACTGTTCGATTAAGTGCCAGCGGAGACCTTCGCGAACTGTGTAAATGCCTTGCTGTTGCAAGCACTGGTAGTCGGCAACCGTAAATTTATCGTGGCCTGTGGCGGCGGTTACGTCGAGGCGTTTTCCCGATCGCAATTTGTGGGTAGAACATTCAAAGCCACCCATGAAAAAACTTTGAAACATTGATTATAGTTGATAGTTGACAGTTGACAGTTGACAGCGAGGTTCACTGTAAACGGCGCACCAGTAAAACCGTGTGTTCTGCTCCAGGCAGGCTTACAATCATAAAAGTTGACAAACGTAGTTTGGCGGACATTATTACGTATACTCGATACTGGAGAGATGATGCTAAAAAGTTACGAAGCGATCTACGAGAACGGTCAGGTCAAGTGGTTGTCTGACGCACCATCTGTCACTTCTGCTCGTGTGATTGTGACTGTTTTAGAAGAGACGGTGCAGAGTGCTAAACACCGGACTCCGGCTGCTGCGATCGCAGGTAAAGCCAGGATATTAGGCGATTTGGTTAGTCCAGTGGTTGATGAGCAGGATTGGGAATGTCTGACGTGATTGTTCTGGATACTCATATGTGGATTTGGTATGTGAATCTGGCATTTGAGAATTTTCCATCTGGATGGCAAGAGAGAATCGAAAATGCAAGTCAGGTTGGCATTTCACCCGTATCCTGTTACGAAGTTGCTCTGGCTCAACGTCGTGGACGATTAGAATTACCCTGTTCTACGGATGAATGGTTTCGGGCAGCCTTAGAACCATCGGGAATCGAGTTGTTTCCTCTTACACCTGAGATTTGTAGTCGTGCAGTTAACTTGGCTGCGGTTCATAGAGACCCTTTCGATCGCATTATTATCGCAACAGCCCTGGAATATCAGGCATCTTTAGCAAGTGTGGATAGTATGTTTCATCAGTATCCAGAACTTGGTAGTTGTTTGATGCAGTAGCGAATTGTTCCTCGGTAAGTGTTATTGATTCAGGATCGCCCCTTTTGGAGAGGAGATCCCCCTAAATCCCCTTTAAAAAGGGAGACTTCGATCTCTCCGGTTCCCTCCTTGTACAAGCCCACGCCCACGCCAAACCCTTGCAAGGGACTGGCTGAATCTTATAGGTTGCTACTTAGCACTGGGTAATCGCTTGCGGCGGTGCAATTTCTTCGGGAATATCCCAACCGAGAGTTGCCGCCGCGATCGCCTCTATGGGAAATTTGGGAGTACGATCGGCATACAGCAAACCGTTAGCTTCTTGGAAAGTATCGGTCAACTGCGTGTAGCAAAATCCGCTGAACATTTCCACTCGATTTACTACCTTTAGCAGTGCGCTGTAGCGGTGTTGCAACTCGGAAGTGTCCGACGCCCGCACGTAGCCCCAAACCCTGAGAAAATCTGGGTTTTCGCGGCCGGCGCAGGCGATGCCGCCAAATTCTGTCAGCATCATTGGCTGTCCTTGGTGCGGGTGTCCGTCGAGGGTGAGGACTCGCCCGCCGGGACGCCCGCGATCGAACAAATCGGCTAGCTGGACTTCGGGCCCGTAACGTTTTGCCACAGTTTGCGGGTTGTTGTCGTAGTCGTGAATGGCGAGGATGTCGGTATCCGTACTCTCCCAGCCGTCGTTACCGATGACGGGGCGAGTGGGGTCTAAGGTTTTCGTCAAGAAATATAAGGCTTGCACGTAGTTGCGGTGGGCCTCGGCTTCGACTAAATTGGGAACTCCCCAGGATTCGTTGAACGGCACCCAGACTACGATACAGGGGTGGCTGGAGTCGCGATCGATCGCTTCCGTCCACTCCCGCGTCAGCCGGTCAACGGCTTTGCGAGTGAAGCGATAGGCGCTGGGCATTTCTTCCCACACTAGCAGCCCCAGCACGTCAGCCCAGTACAAAAATCGCGGATCTTCGATTTTCTGGTGTTTGCGGACGCCGTTGAAGCCCATTGCTTTGACTAATTCGACATCGTAGCGCAAAGCTTCGTCGGAGGGGGCACTCATCAGGGTGTCTGGCCAGTAACCTTGGTCGAGTACCAGTCGCAAATAGTAGGGGCGGCCGTTTAGCATGAACCGATCGCGCTGAATACTCACAGTCCGCATGGCGGTATAAGATTTAACCTCGTCTAGCAATTTGCCGTCGGCCCACAACTGCACTTGAGCGTTGATTAATGTCGGTTTTTCGGGACTCCACAGCAGTTCGTTCCGGTAGTCGTCTATACCAGGATCTGACAGGGCGATGCGACGGTGGATTTCGCTGTTGATAACTTCGTAGGTGTCGTTGACTAGCAGCATACAGCCGATCGACAGTCTAACTTTAACTTGAATTCCCGACTGCCGATCGCCCGCGACAAACGCTTCAAAGCCGATTTCCCAGCGTTCAAACTGCGGAGTCCACCGGATGCGATCGATATAAGTATGAGGCACTAATTCTACCCACACCGTCTGCCAAATGCCAGTCGTGCGCGGATACCAAATACTGTGGGGTTCCACCTGCCAATCTTGCTTGCCGCGAGGTTTTGCCAAATCTTGGGGATCGTCGTGGGCCCAGACTGTCACCCGCTGCGGGCCACTGTGGTTTAAAACTGCTGTAATGTCTGCGGTGAAAGGAGTGTGGCCGCCTTCGTGTTCGATGACGAACTGACCGTTCACCCAGACGCGGGCGCGGTAGTCTACGGCCCCAAAGTGTAGGAGAACTCTGCCTTCTGCGTGGGGCACGTCGAATTCGCGATCGTACCAGCAGTTAGCGTGAAAATTCGTGTCGCCGATGCCACTTTTGACCGATTCGGGAGCAAACGGTACTTCGATCGTATGAGTCCAATCGGTAATGTCAAGAGGCTGCACGCAGCGTCCGGAGTCATCGTAAGCAAACCGCCACTGACCGTTAAGACAAATCCAATTGCTGCGACGCAATTGAGGGCGTGGATAACCTGTTTTACGCCCTTCAACAGTCACCTTGCTGTCCAGATTTGTGGCTTCTTCAATATCGCAATTTTCTAGTTCTCTGCCTAACCAACTCATTCGCACATCTACCCGAAGTTATACTTATAGGTTAGCGATAATTATCCCGACTTTGACAATTTTTTTGCGAGTTAATTTTTCGCTAAAAAATCAAAAGTTTTCACTTCAAACAACCTGAGCTTTAATTCGATCTATTTCTAGGACGGGGGGATCTTCATGAGGTGGCAAACACTTAAATATTTTTTCTAAACCCGTGAGTTCAAATAGAATTCTCACTTCTTCGCTCATTGAAGAGATCAAAAGTATGCAGTTGCTGTCTCTAACTAATTTCATGAGTGCAACTACAGCCATTAACTCCGAATTGTTCAGAAAATTGATATTGGAGAAGTCTAGCATGATAATTTTTCCTCCGCTTTCAATTAGCCGCTTTATTTCTTTCTGAAACCGAGACCATCTAGAACCTTTGAAAACTTCATGAGACAAAACTATTTTAACTATAACACTCATTTTCACCTCAATGCTTGTTTGAATTATTTAGGCAATTTAGATGCAAGCCGATCGCCCTATCGTACCGAACATCACCTAATATATTATGGTAGGGGCGGGTTCGTGAACAAAACTCGCCAATAATTGACAATCTCAAAAACCCGCCAAGAGCCGGTATATTATGGTCAATCGATCGAACATGATATGACTCTCGATCGAGAGTTGGGTTTCGTAACCTCAACCCAACCTATACATTAAGTCCTGCTAGCTACTTACTAGTAGATTTGCCGTTGTTAGCAGCAACTTCTAAAGGTACTGCGGTGGTCAAATCTGCAACTTTATTCAAGCTTAAACTTGGAGCAGACTCCTTAAGCTTTCCTGGCAATTCAATGACAGGCTTGGCAGTAATTTGAGTGTAAGTGGTTAGGGCTTGGGCTACAACTTGATCCATGTTGTAATATTTATAAGTCGCCAGTCTCCCTACGAAAGAAACTCCCGGAGTTGCATCAGCTAAAGCCTTATATTTCTTGTAAATTTCGGCATTTTCTGGACGCGGAACTGGATAGTAAGGATCTCCCTCAGCTTGGGGATATTCGTAGACAATGCTAGTTTTTTGATGCTCTTGTCCGGTGAGATATTTAAACTCGGTGCAGCGAGTATATAGATGCTCGTTGGGGTAATTTACCACTGGTGCTACTTGGTGTACGGGAACGTTGAGCGTTTCGTGCTTGAATTCCAAGGAACGGTAAGGGAGTTTGCCATAGCAATAATTGAAATACGAATCGACAGGCCCGGTGTAAATCATTTCCCCGTAAGGAATAAAACCCTCAATTTCGCGGTAGTCTGTATTCAGCATCACCTTGATGTTTGGATGAGAAAGCATTTTTTCAAACATCCGAGTGTAGCCGTGCAGTGGCATTGCTTGATAGGTATCAGTGAAATATCGATCGTCCCGGTTAATGCGGGTTGGTACGCGAGCAATCACTGATTTGTCGAGTTCCGACGGGTCCATTCCCCACTGTTTCCGGGTGTAATTGCGGAAAAATTTCTCGTACAGTTGGCGACCAACTTTGCTGACAACGACATCTTCGGAAGTGCGAATGTACTCCATAGGTTCGGCTACTTTCGCAAAGAAATCTTCGACCTCAAATGAGGTGAGATTCAGTCCGTAAAGTTTATTTACTGTGTTGAGATTGATGGGAATTGGTAATAGTTGACCATCAACGCTGGCCAAGACGCGATGTTCATAAGGCCGCCATTGAGTGAATTGTGAAAGGTACTCAAAAACAGGGCGAGAATTGGTGTGAAAAATGTGAGGGCCGTATTTGTGTACAAGGATGCCGTGGTTGTCGTAATGATCGTATGCGTTGCCACCGATGTGGTTGCGGGTGTCAATTATTAAGACTGTTTTTCCGGCCTGACTAGCTAGCCTTTCGGCAATGACGCTACCTGCAAATCCGGCTCCAATAATTAAGTAGTCAAACATTAAAACACCTCTGATAGTTGATAGTTGATAGTTGATAGTTGATAGTTGATGGTTGATAGTTGATAGTTAACGGTTGACTGTTGACTGTTGACTGTTAACTGTTAACTGCTGACTGTTGACTGTTAACTGCTGACTTCTTACTTCTGCTCTCGATCGCACTTTCTATTAACCCCAGCATTTCGTCCCAGGTTTTGTCCCAAGAATTGTCTGCTAAAAATGCATCAACTTCGTTGAGCCAATTGGTTCTATCTGCACTTTCCTTCAAGATTTCTTCAGCGCAGGCCACGAATTCTGACGCATTGCTGGCAATCTGAACTAAACCTTTTTCTCCGTAGGGACGCACCACGTCGCGGATCGGAGTTGAAATTACTGGTTTGCCTGCTGCGAGGTATTCTGGTGTTTTGGTAGGACTGATAAATTTAGTCGATTCGTTAATCGCAAAAGGCAGCATTGCTATATCCCAGCCTGCCAAATATTCCGGCAGTTGTTGATAAGATTTACCGCCCAGATAATGAATGTTTGGGTGAGTGGGAAGAGTTGCCCGATCGATCTTGACAACGGGGCCAATTATGACTAAATGCCAGTCGGGTTTCGCTTCAGCAATCCCGCGCAGCAGTTCGGTATCCATGCGTTCGTCAATAACACCAAAAAATCCCAAACGCGGATGAGGGATGTCTTTTTGATCTGCCGGTTCTTCTGCCAAGTACCTAGCTGTAGCAAAGTGTTCTTTTTCAATGCTGCTGGGAAAAGCATGAATATTGGGGTGCTGATGCTGTTTGGCTTCGTACAGGCTGTGTCCGCCCGTAAACATTACGTTGGCGCGCTTCAAAAGTTCGCTTTCATTAGCTTTTAAAGCCGGATGAGCACCTTGGAATGCTGACAGTTCGTCCATGCAGTCGTAGACTACGGCTAGGGGTTTTAAGTGGTTGGTAAAACTCACGGCCATTGGGGTGTAATACCACAGAATGTACTGCTGAATTCCTGCTGCTTTAAACAAGTCTTTCAGCATTTCTTGCTGAATTTTTTGTGCTGTTTCTTCGCTGATTTCTTCGCTCAGGTGCGGTACGATTACCCACACTCCGCTTTCGTGGATGGTGACATCTAGCCGCCAATCAGTACCAGCACTAAAAACTGGTTCTTCGACAAAGAATACGCGGCGGTTTTTAGCGCAGCGGCTGAGGAGATGTTGCGGTCGCTGGTAGACGAAATTCCATCGCAAATGTGACAGACAAACGAGATCCGGTGTATCTAAAGCAGATTCGTTTGATAAGTTGGCGCGCACTTTGGGCAAGGGGGCTAGTTGAGACAACGATCGCGCCGTATCTATTGAGGTAAATCGTATCTCCCATCCTGCACCGTTATTATTGCTATAATTATTGTTGACTGAGTTTTCTAAGGGGGACATAATTAGCCTCTGAAATTTGTCAAGACGATTTTGTTTCGGAAGTGAAAGTTTGAGATAAGTTAATATTCTTAGACTTGCTATTGTTCATAAATCTAACCCACTTATTCGGCAATTACTTCTATCTGAAGGATGACTTCGATCTCGATCGCGCGTAGCTTGTAGTGGGGTTCAAATCAGGTTAAAATGCCGATGGAGCTTGTCTAGTGGCTGTTAACGGGCGATTACTGCGGTAAAGCCGATCGACTTTACGGGAGTGTATTTGGTACAGTAAACAAAAGTTGCGCTCTACTTTTTGTTGTTCTTTGATTCGATATACTGTGTTTTTTCTCAACTCGTGCGATCGCCAATTCCAAAAAAATGTAGCAATTTATACAAATTTATTTGGTTAAGCTTTCTGACTTCACAAACATTTACAAATAAGCGATTAAACTTTTATATCTGCCTTGATTTAAGTCTAGAAAAATATTCCTAAAAAAGTTATTAATTCCAATTAAATAAATCTAATTTCTGTAGAGGCGGATTTGACACCGAGATCGTTTATTGGCTCGGAAAATGATTAACTTAACCCGCCCTACAAATTTTTTGCTTGACATTCCTGTTTGTCTGTGCTAGGTTTATCAAAGTATTGTGTTTAATCCAAAAATTCCAGCGCTTTACTTATGTTCGCAACCAACAGCTATTTTTATTTTTGGTACGGTCAGGTTCGCCCAGGGTGAATTGTAAATTCACTATGGACACCCAGGCGAACCGCAGATTAATACCTGCGGTTTTGTTTTTTACGGCATTTGTTTTACCACCCATAGATCGAGTAGAGGCGAAAACAGCGATGACATTATTCAGTAACTGGTATTACGGCTTTTATTTTTGGCCCAACAGGAGTTCTGGGTAAATTGTCGCGCTGTCTTTTCGCACTCACCCGGAACTCTTTAAGGTTCCGGGTTTTTTTGTCATCCACCCACTTTATATTCCAGGAGAATCCATCATGTTAGATGCCAAACTCACAACTAAATCTCATCCAGAACATCAAACAATTGTCAAATTATCAGATACAGTCTCTGTCGGGGGCACCGAATTGCTAATAGTCGGCGGCCCCTGTACCGTGGAAAGCTTAGAACAAATGGAAACAGTCGCCAGCAAACTTGCTGTCGCCTCAGTTCAAGCTTTGCGGGGGGGAGTTTATAAACCCCGTACTTCTCCCTATTCTTTCCAGGGTTTGGGAATTGCAGGGCTGGAAATTTTGGCGGATGTTAGCCGACGTTACGGTTTACCGGTGGTGACGGAGGTAATGTCGATCGCCCAAATCGAGCCAGTTGTCACCTATGCTGATATGCTACAAATAGGTAGTCGCAATATGCAAAACTTCGAGCTATTAAAGGCGATCGGTCAAGCCGGAAAACCTGTCCTGCTCAAACGCGGTTTGTCAGCCACAATTGAAGAGTTTGTCATGGCTGCTGAATACATTATTGCTCACGGAAATCCTGATGTAGTTCTATGCGAAAGAGGTATTCGCAGTTTCGACAATTATACCAGAAATGTATTGGATTTAGGTGCAGTAGTAGCGCTGAAACAGTTAACTCATTTGCCAGTAATTGTAGATCCTTCTCATGCTGTCGGCAAGCGAGAGTTAGTTGCACCTTTAGCTAAAGCAGCAGTTGCTTGCGGCGCTGACGGGTTAATTATTGAATGCCACCCGCAACCGGAAAAGTCGGTTTCAGACGCGCGGCAAGCTCTTTCTTTGGCAGATATGGTTGATTTAGTTGCGAGTTTGTGGCCTGTGGCGGCAGCGGTTGGGCGGTGTATACCTGATATTAGTTTGCATTCAAAGGTATTAACTTTGAAGTGAAATTTATAGGAAATTAAGTCTTGTTCAAAGCGTGTCAACTTAATACCCAACTCGTGTTTAGCGTGTTTTCTGTGAACTACCTACACTTCCCTGCCGGGTAAGTGTAGGCTTCTCCTCCGAGATTTCCCGGATTCGTGTTTGAAAGCTTATTCTTCTTCGTCTAAATGTTCCGCCACTGCATTATAAAGTTCCAAAACGTGTCTATCGAGCAAACTGTAAAAAACTTGTCGGCCTTGCTTGCGATAACTGACCAATCGCATCGCCCGCAATGCCCGTAACTGATGCGATACTGCTGATTCACTCATGCTTAAAGCCGCTGCTAAGTCGCACACGCACAGTTCTCGCTTTGCCAAAACTGATAGCAGTCGCAGACGGTTTGCATCTCCCAAAAGGCTGAAAAACTCTGCCATTCGTTGGGCTTTCCGAGTGTTGAGAACTTGTGTTTGGATGTTGCTAGTTAGATTGCTGTTAATTTGGTGGGGTATATCGCATATTGGTGTATCGGTTTGGGGCTGATTTGCGACTTCGTTAACAGCAGGGTTGAGTGACATTCTGTGCAGATTTGGTTTGGTTCTCATTTTCATTTTAGGGCGATCGATACTGATTTTGTAACAAATTTTTTACATCACCTTGACACATACATGAATATGTGTTCAGATATAAATATAAACACCCACCAGGAGAGCACAAAAATGACTACCGTAACCCAAATGAAATGTGCCTGTTCTTCTTGCCTGTGCATTGTCAGCCTCAGTGAAGCCATTGAAAAAGGCGGTCACTACTACTGTTCGGGCGCCTGCGCTGAGGGTCATCCTAACGGCACTGGCTGCGGTCACACCGGCTGCGGATGCCACAAATAATCTCAACTCCCGATTAAAAAACGCTTTTAATGCTGTATGGGGAGAGGGGGATAGGGCAGGACTGTTTCATTCTCGGTTGATGGGGAGAGGGGGAGATGGCGAGAAAAGCCCGAATCCCCAGAACAGGGAGGGAGAGAAATGAGCAACCGTGCTCAAAAAGGGGGTGAGCAACCCGGATTTAGGATAAGTGCTGGGCTTCCCAAAAAGTTAAGAAAAAGCAGTAAACTAGATCTCAAGGGAGATGCGGTGTCCGCATCTCCCATTTTTGTGCGTTAAGGTTAAAGAAAAGTTAAATTATGGCTAATGTCAGGTTAAAATTGAAATCGATCGAGTCTAGTACAGCGCAAAAAACGCGATCGCGACTTGTGCCATAGAATAGAAGCAGGTTAGCGTCGCGAAACGATGTACAAACAGCACATATTGACAGCAGAGACGCAAACAAAAACTTGAATTAGGAGGGGCCATGAAAGAGCGGGAAGATTTTTTACATCCTCGCCATCGCTACTACGGTGATTTCACGCCGGAAAATTTGGCGTTTAATGCCAACTTGCAGGAGTTTGCTCAGAAAATAACATACATTTGCTCGCTGGAAACGGGCGGGAAAATCAGCGCGGAAAAAGCCTATAAAGATATTAAGGTGCTGTGGAAGGATTTAAAATCCTCTAAGAAAAACTTGGGAATTGGTCAAAAACCTCCTAGTACGGATGAGGAAAATTTGCCTTAATTTTCTCAGAGGCAACGCACCTTACTATACTGGTTTTCAAGAAAGTGAGGTTTCTAAGGTGCGTCGCCGTCAGATGTTCGGTACAAATTGCAGATTCTTTCGATCGACGCACCTTACTATAGCAATCCTAAATCCAAAATCCAAAATTGATTAGGGACTACAATTGCCGCCGAGCCCAGAAGTAATCGCGCAAGTATTAGTTTTCAGCATCCCCTCATAAGTATCAGCACCGCTACCAGGACTGCCCAACTCGTCGCTGTAGAGTTCCTTGTCCGAAATTTTGACATTTGCCTCCCTAGCCACAGTCTCCATCAACTTCGGATTAGTCGTCGTTTCGGCAAAAATTGTCGGGACTCCTGCGGACTTAATTTCCGAAGATAATTCGGCAATTCTGGCTGCTGTTGGCTGTTCCTCTGTAGTCACACCCTGCAAAGCTCCAGCAATCTCCAAACCGTAAGCATTTGCATAGTAACTCAGAGCATCGTGAGTAGTTACTAACTTGCGTTTTTCTGCCGGAATCGTCGCAATTTGAGCTTTAATCCAAGTATCTAATTTTTGCAAATCTTCTGTTAATTTTGCTGCATTTTTGGTATAAAGTTCAGCATTGCTAGGAGAAACTTTTTTCAATTCGTCGCGAATAGTTTCTACCATACGGATGCCATTTTGAGGATTATGCCAAACGTGAGGGTCGGGAACTTTTTCGCTTTCTGTATGCGGTTTGGTTTCAGCTTTTTCTTCGGGGCCGTGCTCGTGTTCGCCGATTAGCGGTTTGGGAACGGCGAGTTCGTGGACGGCGATTTTGGGCGCGGAATTGGTACTAGATTTGATCAGTTTAATGATACTGGGTTCGTGGTCGTAACCGCCATACAAAATCAGATTGCTCGTTTCAATGGCTTTGCGGTCTTCCGGCTTGGTTTGATAGGCGTGGGGGTCGTCTCCGGGCTTAATTAAACAGGTGGTGTCTATCGAACTTTCGGCAATTTCTTTCGTGATGTCGCAAATAACACCAGTAGTGGCCACTACTTTTAGCAAGTTGGCGGCCGGGCTGGCTTGGGTTTGAGTCGCCGTGGGACTCTCTGACACCGGATTGCTGGCTTGGGGGCTTCCACTGCATCCAGCCAGTCCGATGCCAAGTGCGAAAACAGCCACACTTCCGAATCTGCGGGTTTTTTCTGACAAGTTCTTTAACATTTTTACCTTTGGAACGATAATCGTTATTGGTTTTTCGAGTTATCCTACTTATTTCTTAGTCTCTTAGAGAGGGACGAAAGGGAAGTGTAGCTGGGGGTGAAAATCGGATGACTTGCGGGAGCCGCGGGCGATGAGAACACCGCCTGCATCGGTTTCAACTGCCGACTCCCTGCGTCAGGGGACCCTACTGAATCCTTTTCCCCGGATTGATTTTGCCCAAACAATCAATTCACCACCGCATCCGCCTGCTGCGAGAAATTGACCTTGAGGATGCCATGCAAGACAAGAAAAACCTCCATCGGCACCCTCCAGAATTTGCAGCAATTCTTTTGCTTGCTTCCACAAACAAACTCGATCGTCTGCGGCTGCCGAAGCTAATAAAAATGTGGTAGGTTGAAAGGCGATCGCATTTACCACATTTTCATGCACCTCTAACGCCCAACCTTCCCAACCGACACTTTCATCAGCGTCTCTTTCCCAAACAGAAATCCCTTGAGAACTCGAAGCAGCTAACAAAGGTGCACCCAAAGAATTAGTTCGATCGGACCAAGCTAACTCTCGAACTTTCCCCGGAAACCCCTGCATTATCCATGGTTGAGAACTGCCCCATTCATTAACAATTAGGGTGTTGTCGATATTGCCACAAGCTAAATATTGCCCTTGTAGCGACCAAGAAATTGCACCTGTTGCAGACGGTACTGACAAGACGTGCGGGTCTTCGTCCCAGTCTTCGCCGTTCCAGACTTTAACGCCTTGATAGCCACTAACTGCCAGATATTTAGCAACTGGATGCCAAGCCAAGTCTAGCACCGAAGATGCTTCAAAATTCAGCGTTACCTCAACAATATTATCGTCCGCATTCCAGACTTGAACGCCACGGCTGATACTGAAAGCTAACTGGTTGCAGTTGGGACTCCAAGCTAACTTATCAACCCACACCCGCTTGTTATCCAACTCAGCAATTAATTCGCCCGAATCGGTGCGCCAAATTCGCACTTTTCCGTCTTGTCCTCCCGCAGCTAGGAGTTGACTGTCGGAGGAAAAAGACAAGCAATCTGCCGATTTTCCTGTGGCCGTTTGCAGCGGTTGTAAGGACAATTCATTAATTGCCCCTACTGTCGCTAGCATCACTTCGCCCGCAGCGGAACTAACCGCCAAAGTTTTGCCGTCTGGCGACCAAGTAACAGCAGTTACGTAGTCAGACAGCATTTCTTTAGCGTGAAATTGCAGGGTTTGTTTGCTGCTACCGCTCTTTTTTTTGCCCGTTTCTTTTAAACTAGACACCCACGGAAATCCTCTCGCAATTGATTTTCATTTAAGTTGCGCCCGATGAATACAAGCTCATTTTTCGGAGTTTCGGTAGCTTTCCAGGCTCTATCCGGTCGGCCGTCAAACAGCATATGCACTCCTTGAAAAACAAATCGCTTGTCTTCTCCTGCAATATTTAAGATGCCTTTGGTCCGAAAGATATCCGGGCCTTGAGTTCGCAGCAATTCGCCGATCCAATCGCTAAATTTGTTGCCGTCAATAGCACCGGGTTCTACTATTGCTATTGATTTTACTGTTGCATCATGTTCGTGAACGTGTACGCTCAAAAAGTCCGGTTCGATTTCTAATGCCCGGTTTAAATCAAATGCTTTGATGCCCAACAAAGCATTAATTTCTAATTCAGAGTTGTGGGTGCGGTGGATTTTTGCCATTGCATTCATGGCGCGGGTTCGCTTCTCTAATTCTGCTAATTCTTCCTCAGTTACTAAGTCACTTTTGTTGAGCAAAATCACGTCGGCAAAAGCAATTTGTTCTTGGATTTCTTCGGCGTCCCAGTGCTGATAGATGTGCTTGGCATCGACTACGGTGACAACTGCATCTAGCCGCAATTTGTTCTGCATATCTTCGTCTACAAAAAATGTCTGAATTACGGGTGCAGGGTCGGCTATACCTGTGGTTTCGATGACTATGTGGTCGAATTTTTCTCGTCGCTTCATCAAGTTACCGATAATCCGAATTAAATCGCCTCGGACTGTACAGCAAATGCAGCCATTGTTCATTTCAAAAATTTCTTCATCGACATCAATTATCAGTTGGTTGTCGATGCCTACTTCGCCGAATTCATTGACGATTACTGCAACTTTTTTGCCATGTTCCTGTGTTAAGATGTGGTTCAGTAGCGTAGTTTTGCCTGCACCCAGATATCCTGTGAGAACGGTAACAGGAACTGATTCGATCGCCCCAGCAGTCACCATACTTGACCTCGATTATTGTACAATGATAACCATTATCGGTATCTTACACCACACAGGCTGGCAACAGCAACAATATTAAATAATGTTAATAAAGTGTTCGCTGGAGACTGTAAGGGCGGGTTTTACCAAAAACAGATCAAATAATACTTGTGGACTATCATAGATAAATCTCTAGGTTTTCTAGCAATTAATTCTCAAGACTTGGATGCTCTAAATTGGTCTTTAATTGCCTCGCAAATCGAGATGCAGACAGCGCGGGGAGAATGTTTTTTTGATACATAGCGCGTCTGAATAATTTGTGTAAATAAAAGAAAAGTGGTAAGCTCAAATTCAAGAAAAAAAAGGGGGAGACAAGTAGTTAGTAGGAGCCGCGGGCGATCGACTGACTACTTTTGGCAAGTTAGCGGCCGGGCTGGCTTGGGTTTGAGTCGCTGCGGGACTCTCTGACACCGGATTGCTGGCTTGGGGGCTTCCACTGCATCCAGCCAATCCGATGCCAAGTGCCAAAACAGCAGCGCTGCCAAATCTGCGGGTTTTTCCTGGCAAGTTCTTTAACATTTTTACCTTTGGAACGATAATCGTTATTGGTTTTTCGAGTTATCCTATTCTAGTAGCTGCAAACAAGAATGGTTCTCAAAATCTCCAATTATGCTAGAAGTGCAAGACTTGGCTGTCAACTATCGAGGGATTTCGGCCCTCAACAGCATCAATTTCCATATAGATCCCGGTCAATTAACGGGGGTATTCGGGCCCAACGGCGCTGGGAAAAGCACGATGGTGAAAGCTATGCTGGGATTGATTCCGGCTTGTCGGGGGAGGGTGAAATATCAGGGGCGGTTGTTGAAGGAACAGTTGCAGCGGGTGGCTTACGTGCCGCAGCGATCGCAAATTGACTGGGATTATCCGATTACGGTGTGGAATGCGGTGATGATGGCGCGAACTGTCCAGACTGGTTGGTTTCGATCGCCCTCTCGTCAGTCACAAGAATTGGTAAAAGCCGCTTTGCAACGGGTGGGAATGTGGGATTTGCGCGATCGGCAAATTGGCGAACTTTCCGGCGGACAGCAACAACGGATTTTCTTAGCAAGGGCGATCGCCCAACAAGCCGATTTATTCTTTTTTGACGAGCCTTTTAATGCGATCGACAAAGCGACAGAAGAGATTATTTTTGATATTTTTGCCGAATTGAAATCGGAAAATAAGACTTTGTTAGTAATCAGTCACAATTTAGGGGAAACTTTAAAAAAATATGATAATTTATTGTTGCTGAATAAGCAGTTAATTGCCATCGGTTCCAGCGGGGAAGTGCTGACTGCCAAGAATATTCAAAAGGCTTATGGATACGATTTAAGTTTAGTTTCTGCGTGAGCGAAAGGGGAGTTATTTTTCATCGCAGATCTCCCATATTTACGCAGACAATATAATTTTTACTCGTTACCAGGCTGGAGCCTGGTAACGCAGATATAGAGGCTATGCCTCGCTTGTCCGATCGAGATATCAAGGTAATTAAATGTTAAACATACTAATTGAGCCGCTGCAATTTGAGTTTATGCGAAATGCGATCGCGATCGGCATTTTGCTAGGAATTCTCTGCGCGGTGGTCGGCTCCTATTTAATTGTACAGCAAATGGGCATGATGGTTGACACGATCGCCCATTCAGTTTTAGCGGGATTGCCTGTGGCTTTTGCTTTGGGCTTCAATATTGCGATCGGTGCTTTTATATCGGGAATTATCAGCACTGCAATTATGGTGTGGATTCAGTCACAATCGCGGATTAAGATTGATGCGATCATGGCATTAATTTTATCTACTTTTTTAGCAATTAGTATCACCCTGATTAGTTTTTTGCGGACAACAAAGTTAGATCTGGATGGTTTTTTGTTTGGCAATATTTTGTCAGTTGCACCGTCTGACGTACAGCAAACTTTTGTCACAACTTTGATAATTTTGGTAGCGGTGAAAGTGTTTTACAAAGAACTGTTATTTTATACTTTTGACCCACTGGGAGCGCAAGCTAGCGGTTTGCCTGTAAAAAAAATTTATTTGGGGATGATTTCGGCGATTACGCTGACGATTGTGGCGAGTTTGCAAACTGTGGGGGGGCTGTTAGTAATTTCGCTGTTAATTGGGCCGGGAATTACTGCGTATTTGTTAGTTAAAGAGTTACATTTAATGATGGGATTGGGAGCAATTATTGGAATTTTAGCCAGCGTTACAGGTATGTATCTTAGTTATTATTTGAATATGCCGTCTGGGGCGGCGATCGTCCTGGTGATTTTTGGGTTATTTTTATTGGCTTTGCTGTTGAGTCCCAGTCAAGGAATTTTGACTAGAAAGAAAGGAGAATAATACCAAATCCGGGTTTCCCATCCCCGTTATAATTGGTATGGTGCGTCGCTATGAGATCTCCCAATAGCAACGAGAGTTGTTCGTAGCGACGCACCCTACATTTACTACATTTACGAGATTA
>JAAUPI010000169.1 GCA_012035135.1 Microcoleus sp. CSU_2_2 | reverse complement strand
TGCCCGCCCTCCCGTGCCTACCCCCCACCGACCATTTATCGTCATTTCAGGGATTGGGGCAGCCACTCTTTGCTGCCCCTACAGGAGAATGAAACAGCCCTGCCCAACCGGGGCGGGCACTCTTGGCACCGCCCCTACGGGGGGACGAGAATTGCATCTATAGCAAATATTTAGGAAATTGGTATGAGTACGTTTGAGGTTAAGGGGGTGTGAAGAACCTAACCGCTGGCACAGCAATCTCTGAGTAGGTTTGAGGTTAAGTTGACATCTATGGGCAATGCCATATCCTTGCCTTCTTCTTAAAGATATCGCGTGTAATTTATATGTAGCTTTCTTTTTAAGAATAGGTATAAATCTTGCTGCGATCGAAAGCTTTAATTCAGTGACAAAGCCGGACTCATCTATGTTATAATCCAGATACTTGAAGAGCTTCGACTGGTCGTAAGAACATAAGTTTCAAACTGTCCGGAATACTATTACGAATCTCTGAAGGATGGCTATATCAAGTCTTATTCTACAGTGACAATTCTTTTTTCATCCAATTTCTTGAGCGTAGTGCTTATCTCCCATATTCTACTACAAAACAAGGATTGATTTTCGACATTAGGTACAAAATATGAAACCTACCCTACCTCAAAACGATCCGAACAAACAACAGCGCAGCGATTATTTGAATCGTCAGCAGCAAGCTTATCAGTTTGACTATCAGTATTTATCACCATTGGCATTATTGAAAGGTGTGCCAGCGAGCGAAAATTTTTCGAGTACGTATCTTGCAGAACGGATAGTAGCAACATCGGAACTTCCTGCAAATATGTTGGCTGCCAATGTCAGATCTTTTCTAGATCCTCTAGACAATCTTCAAGATTATGAAGACTTCTTTACTGTATTGCCACTACCTCAAGTTGCAAAGATCTATCAAACCGATCGCTCCTTTGCCGAACAGCGGTTATCTGGAGCAAATCCAATGGTGCTTCGCCTGTTAGATCAAAGCGATCCTCGGGGAGAAATACTGGCAAAACTTCCAAATGTCCAGCCATCATTTGATATTCGCAAACAGTTGCAGGACAAAAACATTTACATTGCCGATTACACCGGTACAGATAAACATTATCGCGGGCCTTCTAAAGTTCAAGGAGGCACCTACGAAAAAGGCAGGAAATACTTGCCAAAACCGCGCGCTTTTTTCATGTGGCGGTGGACAGGAATTCGCGATCGAGGTGAAATGGCACCTATTGCCATTCAACTAGATCCCAAGCCAGGTAGCCATCTCTATACCCCATTTGACCCTCCATTAGATTGGCTGTTTGCGAAACTCTGCGTCCAAGTGGCAGATGCAAATCACCATGAAATGAGTTCCCATTTAGGTAGAACCCATCTTGTCATGGAACCAATTGCGATCGTCACGGCCCGACAGTTGGCTAACAATCATCCCCTCAGCTTACTGCTAAAACCCCACTTTCGTTTTATGTTGACCAACAACGATCTGGCACGTTCTCGGTTGATTAATCCTGGGGGACCCGTTGATGATTTGCTAGGAGGCACGTTAGCAGAAACTGTAGAACTGGCTAGGGAGGCGTGCAGCACGTGGAGTCTCGATCAATTTGCCTTACCAACTGAACTGAAGAATCGGGGAATGGATAACAAAACTCAACTTCCTCACTACCCCTACCGAGATGATGGATTGCTGCTTTGGGAAGCGATTAAAACCTTTGTATCTGGTTATCTCAAATACTTTTACCCGACGGATGTGGCGATCGCTCAAGATACTGAACTGCAAAACTGGGCAAAAGAATTAGCCTCTGAAACAGGCGGTAAGGTCAAAGGAATGCCACAGCGGATCGAGACAGTTCAACAATTAATTGAAATTGTCACCACTGTAATTTTCACCTGCGGTCCGCAGCATTCGGCAGTCAATTATACCCAGCATGAATACATGAGTTTTGCTGCCAATATGCCCTTGGCTGCGTATCGGGACATTCCTGGAATCACCGCTCAAAATATTCTAGAAGTGATTACGGAAAAAGATGTTCTACAGTTGCTTCCTCCGTACAAACGAGCGGCAGATCAACTGCAAATTCTGTTTATTTTGTCAGCTTATCGATACGATCGTTTGGGTTATTACGATAAATCTTTCCGAGAACTCTACCAGATGAGCTTCGCTGAAATTTTTGGGGGAACGCCGATCGAACAGCTAGCGAAAAAATTCCAACAAAATTTGAATATGGCTGAACAAAAGATTGATGCCAATAATCAAAAACGAGTAATTCCTTATATTGCTCTCAAGCCTTCTTTGGTGCTCAACAGCATCAGTATCTAACATCAGTCTGTAAGGTGCGCACTGCCAGCCCGCCTCTTGGTGCGCACTTTTGCCCGCCTAGGGCGAAGCATGACGGCACATAACTTATTCACGATCGTCTGATATTTACTGCCGTCATGCGAGAACCCCTACGGTAATCATACCAAATCCGGGTTTCCCATCCCCGTTATAATTGGTATGGTGCGTCGCTATGAGATCTGCCAATAGCAACGAGAGTTGTTCGTAGCGACGCACCCTACATTTACTACATTTACGAGATTATAAAAGGGGTAAGTAACCCGGATTTGGTATCACTGGTGAAAAAACGCACTATATCAACCTTTTTATTCTTGAAGAAATGGGCAATTCACTGACATTGTTCCCGCAGAATCAGTAAAGGTGACTTCATCTTTGTAATGTCGTGGTGTTTCCATCAGCAACCGCCAAGCTTCACCAGCATCAATTAAATTCAGGCGATCGGGATAGTGAATTTGCAACAACTCTTGCACCATCGGATAATAGTCTGAGTTCATGCTGGGGAAAATATGATGCTCTGTGTGGTAAGAAAAATTTAAGTGCAGCAGGTCAAATATTTTAGGAACCCGCACAGAAGCACTATTAATTAGCGGGTCGTTAATGGCAGTCATCCGGCAGCCCATGTGATTGGTATAGATGTAAAACATTGCGCCTGCATGACCAAGGGCGATCGGCAAAAAGTAGGCAAGGGCGATTTTGAGCGGATGAAAATCTAGGTAGAACAAAATGCTCGTATGAATTCCTAAAATTCCCAAGCATTCAAAGGCGATCGCCATTCTATCTTTAGCACTAACTGTAAAAGCAGCGGGCACGTAATCAACTGATTTATCGTTAAATAACAGTACCGAAGTGAGATTGCGGAAATTATGCACTAACCATGCTGCGGCCATTCCTACAATTAACCACAGCGGATGGACTTCAACCGATGGTGCAAACAGATTTTGAATCCATTTTCCCCAAGTATCCGGTTGTTGGTATAGATAGTTGCGATCGGGATCGGCCACAGAATTTGTATTATTGTGATGTACCAGGTTGTGCAGATTTTTCCACTGAGTCGGCGGCATAAACCACATACTTAGTCCCAAAAAGCCGATCGAATAAGTCAGGCGCGACTTTTTCTGAACGCTACCGTGCATCAGGTCATGGGAGCTAAATAGCAAAACAATGATACTATTGCCCATGATTGTGGCTAGAGGTAAGTACAGCCATAAAAGATACACGGGCCATCGATCGAGATGAGCAGCAATTCCCCATCCCAGCACTAAAATAGCAGCGTTGATGAATAGGATTACTAACTTGTTAGGATCGGGTTCAAAGGCTGCTGATGGCAGAAGCGGACGCAATTTTTTAACGTAGATAGAGTGGTGAATTAGCGTTTTTTCGCTGGCAGTTTCACCTACAGTATTGATGATTTTTGCTGAGTTCATATTTTCGCTGAATACCTCTTAAGGTTATTGGTCAATTGGCAGTGGTCAGTTGGCTGTTTTCATGAAAAAGTTTAAGCACCGTTGTAAAAACATTTAATTATATACCATAAAATAGTTTTTAACCAATCTTTACGTTTTGCTAAATGCGTAGTTGTAAGCGCGACGACATTGCTTTAACCAATCCTCATGTTAGAGACCTAGGCTGGGTACTGCCAACTGCCAACTAACCTTAAAATTGTCCGTTACCTTGAACTATTTCTTTAATTGTAGTCAGCGTATCTAGACCAATTAATCCCCGACGATAACCTTTCTGATTGGACATTCCCAAAAATATCGCATCTCCACGATTTTGATAGCGCCAAAACCGAGGTGAGGCATTAATAAAAGTAGATGCACTGTTTACATCCAGAGCAAATTGGCGGCTTTCCAAGTAAGATTCTGTGGCGATCGAATCAGCATGACCGCTACTGTAGCGGTTGATCCACCCGATCGCAATTTCTAAACTATCGACAACTTTAAAGGCTATGGTTTTGTTCAAATACGGTTGAGTCCACTCATAGGGTTCAGCCAACTTCAAGTCTGGGAAATCGACGACGAGTTCGGCGTCTCCCCTGATTTTAAAACCTTTCTCTTTTAAACTATTCCACAGTCTGACTAAGGAAGAAGGCTTTTGGTTGCGATCGATCAGCACTTTCTCGATCGCATTCACCGGATCGGGCACGCTTTGATGACTGTCCAAAATCATCCATCTCGCCATCTCCAAACTACCAGTAGGCGACCAATAAAGGTAACAATTTCCCATTGCCGATCGCAACACCGGCGCTGTACACTGTCGCACCACCTGCTGTACCAAACTTGGTCTGCCGTAGGGAATAATTAAATTGAGGTATTGGTCTTGAGTAACCAAATCGCGGATCGAAGCACCTCGATCGGGCGGCAACACTTGCAAACATCCTGAAGGCAAACCAACCTCATCGATCGCCGACTTCAAAGCTTCCCCGATTACCATATTGGTTTGCCAGCTTTCGCTACCGCCTTTGAGAATCAAACTGTTTGCACTTTTGAGACACAAACCTGCTGCGATGGCGCCCAACTCCGGAAACGCCTCATAAATGAGAGCGATCGCCCCCAGCGGCAACGACTGACAGTATACTTGGCACCGATCGACCTGATAAGAAGCATTGATCACCCGGCCGATCGGATCTGGCATTTCTCCCAACCGCTGGAGAATTTGCACAGTTGTCTTGATCCGTTCTGGCGTCAGCTTTAGCCATTCGACAATCAATTCGGGAATCGCCATATCCCGACTTGCTTCTAGATCCAGAGTGTTTGCTTCTAAAATTTCATTTTGTCGGCGTTTCAGCGTCTGGGCCATCGCCTGCAAAGCAGCAGCACGATCCGTACTTTTCGTCCCCGCCAACTCCAAAGAAGCTTGATATGCGCGACGGGCGACATTTGCAGAATCAGAGGAAAGGCTAGAATCGTCAATTATCATTTAGCTAACGCCTGTAAGCCAGCCACACCATCAGCGCCGGCAGCATTGCTAGCAGCACGGCAACCATTGCCCACAGAATAATATTCGGACCCGACGAGTGCAGCGCCAGTGGTAACCAAATCACTAGCAGCACCAAAATCATGCCGAGGGCTAGCGGTAAGTAGTGTCTTCTCAAATCTGGATGCGCTCTATTCCATTGTTGACCCGTCCACCGCCAAGCCCGCTTGTAAGGATAGTTTGTCGATAGTTGTTCGATGACGTACCCGCTTTCATCCAATACAAATATTTGCTGACAGCGATTGCAGCCAAAAGCTTCTGTCAGCGTGATGGGGACGAGGCGGCCCCGACGCCGACAAGGGCAGGGGTACTCATCATTTAATTCAATCTTTGGGGCTTTTTGAGATGGCACGGGCGATCTGATAACAAAAGCGTTTGTCAAAATAATCGTTAAGATATCCGTTCAATCTGACAGCTTGCACCTTTTTTAATTCCCGATCGGGACGGGCTAGAAACCGACCCCACAAGAAAATTTAGTTTTTGTGAAACAGGCATCTGCCTGTTCGGCGAGAATGGTGCAAGATATCTCTTCAATCAAACTTGTCAATTCTGCCCTAGGGAGGGTTTCAATAGCTGGTTGCGAGTTCAAGCTCGATCGGCAATATTGAGTTGCAAGTTCCCTATTTGATTTTACCACTGACTTAGGTATTTTCAGCAGGTGTTAGGGATTTAGCACAGATTTTTGGGCTTTGCTAAATTTACTCATTTGTTTAATCTTTGAAAGCGGGTGACGCGATTCGAACGCGCGACATTCACCTTGGCAAGGTGACGCTCTACCACTGAGCCACACCCGCATTAATTGCGGTACTTATCTATATTCTCTAAATTTTCGGAGTTTGTCAAGTATTTTCACTAAATTTTTTTCAGAATCTCTCTCAGGGCGCGATCGCGACACTCCCCAGTTTAAATTTTAGCCGGGAGATTATTAACAAAATCAGTAATTGCAATGCTTTTGACAGCCAGCAGCCGATAGCGAAGCTACAATCAGACTGGAATTTGGGGGAACACTGTCATGTCAGACTTAAATCGCGGAATCATGAAGTTCAAGGGAGCTGACAGCCCGATCGCGATCGCTATTTCGGCGATCGTCATTGCGGGCGGAATCGGCTTTCTGATCTGGTGGGCGCTGCAATCAGCTTACACCTTCAACTAACTTTCTCAGCGAACGCAAAACCTTATCGAAATTTTGGGTGGAAAACCCCGTGCCGAGAGGACACGGCAATGCCGTTTCCCTACCCGGATTAATTGTAGGGACACCGGGCACTCGCGGTGTCCTGACTATGGGTAATATTAATTCCGATGCTACCGGATTTGATAGGATACCGAAAATTGCTATATATCACCCGATCGGGCGACTCAAGAGAATGATTCTAGAGATCTGCCCGATCGACTACTTTTGTATTACACTTGTAATCAGCGCCCGAAAAGCGCAGTTTTAGATGCAAGTGTTTGCAAGGGTTGTATCTCAACAAAAATTTATGGCAAGCTTTCGCGACATCTTCAAATACTACAGTCGCTACTGGAAAATATCAGTTTACAGCATAGGTGCATCCAGCGTTTTGGCTCTAGCCGATTTGCTTGTGCCCTATGCGATCGGCCAAATATTAAATGTATTGTCCGGTCAGCCTACAGATACAGTAACGCAAAAACTGATCGGAGCGATCGCATCTGTTATCCAGCAGCCCGCCAATAAAATATTATCACTATCCGTTTTACTGGGCTTGATTTTTCTGGTAACAGTAGCTAAAGCACCAATCGAGCCTTGGGTAGGAAATTGGTTCCATTGGGTCATACCATTAAGGGCGAGGCGCGATCGAATGAGAGGTGCGATCGGCAAAATCCTCACCTTACCCTTAGAATTCTACGACGAAAACAACGCCGGACGGATTGCCAGCCGCATCGCCAAAGGCATCGCCAACCATACTTGGACATACCCAGAAATTGCCGGCGAATTTATCCCAGAAGTCGTCCGCTTAATCGGCATTTTTGCAGTTATCTGGTTAATTGAATGGCGGATTGGCTTGTTAATTTTGGTTTCATTCCTATTTATCCTCAGTTTCACCTTAAAAGGTCTTCAACGGGTGACTGCGCGAGAAGAAATTCTGGATGAATACATCGAAGATACCGAAAGTCGCAACTCGGAAATTATCACCAACATCAAAACAGTCAAAGCTTTTGCGACAGAAACAGAGGAACTAAAAAGGCAAACAACCAGACTCGATCGCGAATTAAAAGTAGTGATCAACCGCATTCATAAAGGATACGTCACTCTGGGGACATATCAGCAGACGATCGTCCAATTATGTTTGTTTTCAGTTCTTGGTTTCACGCTAGTAGCAACGGTGGCCGGCAAAATTTCCCTGGGATATTTTGTTACCGTCTACACCTTGGCAAGCATGGCATATTCCCAACTGCGTCCGATTAGTATTATCGCGGAATTACTTGCCCGCCGCTATTCTTCAATGATTCGGTTCCACGAGTTTATGCAAACGCCAGACGGTTTGGATGCGGTTAATTTGGCAGAAAATACTGCATCGGTACAGCCACCTTATAAATTTACTGGCAAGGTTGAGCTGAGCGATTTGACATTTGGATACGACAGTAAAAAACCTGTTTTGCAGGAGATCAATTTATTGATTCATCCTCGTCAAACTATAGCATTAGTCGGGCGATCTGGTTCGGGAAAATCGACTTTAGTTAAATTGCTGTTTCGCTATTTTGAACCCAACTCCGGCCGCATTCTAATCGACGGGGAAGACATTCGCAGCTTAGATGTGACTCGCTACCGCAAGCGTTTAGCCATCGTGCACCAAGAAGTAGATGTTTTTAACGGTACTTTGCTGGATAATTTGATTTATGGCAACAGAAAAGCAACTTTTGAGCAAGTTGAAGAGGCTTGTCGCATCGCCAGAGTAGACGAATTTGTGAGCCAATTACCCAACGGTTACTATACCGTTGTCGGGGAGCGAGGAATGCGTTTGTCCGGGGGGCAGCGGCAGCGATTGGGCATTGCTAGGGCTCTGCTTGTGGAACCGGATGTGTTAGTTTTCGATGAGGCTACTTCTAGTTTGGATTATGAAAGCGAGCGATCGATCCAGTTAGCGATGCGGAATATTCTCGGTACGCGCACTACGATCATTATTGCCCACCGATTGAGTACAATTCGCGAAGCAGATGCGATCGTTGTACTCGACAGCGGTAGAATCGTGGAAGTTGGCAGCCACGAGGAACTCTTGAATCAACAAGGGATTTACCGCCGACTCCACTCTTTGCAAGAAACCGGCGAGTTAGTTAGTTGACAGTTGACAGTTGACTGTCGTCATTAGTTAGATAGTGTCCGGCCATATAACCATAGAACTCGATCGGGTACCATTCCGAATTAAACGGAAATGATATTATTGATTTTTTCGACCGTCTGGCATTGTGGTGCCGACCATACTTGCTCGATCCCAACTAGCACCTTCCATATTGGCATTGCGGAGGTTGGCGCCGGAAAGATTGGCATCTCTTAAGTCGGAAAATCGTAAGTCTGCACCGTCTAAATTTGTCTTGTTTAAGTTGGCTTTTCTGAGGTTGGTATTGCTGATTCTGGCTTCTTTTAAGACTGCTCCGCTTAAGTCGGTGCGAGCTAAATTGGTGTTGACAAAATCTGCTAACTCGAAGGTACTTCGGCTGAGGTTGGCATCAGATAAATCTGCTCCTGTCAGGATGGGATTTTTTAAACGGATGTTAACTAATTTTACGCCTCGGAGGTCGCAGCGAATGCAGCTTTGAGTTTGCAATAGCAATTCGACGTTGGCGTTGATTTTGTCAATTTCTTGTTGTGATAGCTTTTCGGCAATTTCAGGGGAAACGTAGCCGAGGTTTTTGGGGTCGTCTTTTTTGGGTTGGGGTGTTTTGGGTTGCCCGATCGCACTTAGGTGCAGTCCCACCTGAGGCAATTCTGGAGTTGCTGCAAAAATTAGCAGGGCGATCGACAATAGGGTGATTTTTTTCATAAATACATAAATTCTTGTTTGCAAGAATACCATTTCTAGCACATTCAGAGCAATGCGCGTCGATCGATCTTACAGATTATCCGCTTCCTCCGGTTGAGCAAATCTTGGGTTTTCTCGTTTGGATGATGCAGAAATATAGCAGTTGACAGTATATAGTCTTTCTTTGATACATAAGTTTCTTAGTTTGGGTTAAATAAATCCAAGTTTAGATAAAAAACTTCTAAGCCGTCAGGTGCGCGAATTAACTTTTCTACTGCAGGAGGGAGTTGATCTTGGCGGTACAATTGGGGAATTTCGCAAAATTGTTCTTCGGAAACTTCTAAGATTTGGGGCATATCAGGAATCGGAATTCCGAGCCGATCGCTCTTAGTTAAAGTGCAAACAATTAGGTAGTTGCAGTCAGCAATGCTGCGACTGCTGGGAAATATTTTAGATAAATTAATCAACGCAATCAGTTCTTCTTGATGTCGTACTAAGCTTTGACCGCTATCTAGAAAACCGTAGGGACTAAAGTCTTTGACAACGCGCTGTACTCGTTCGATAGGAACAGCATAATACACGTTTCCTAGTTCAAAGGAAACGAGTTTGCGAGGAGGTGTTCTGACAATGCCTTGTTTCTTGCTGCGAAAACGGCGATTGTAATTGGCGTGAGTCATTCGATTTTAGATTTTAGATTTTAGATTGAAGATTGTTTAACAGTGAACAATTGTCCAAACTGTCAACTGTCAACTGTTTGGTGTTTCATTAATTTGGGGATGGCTTCTAAAAGTTGGGTTTCGCTGTAAGGTTTGGTGAAATATTGATTTGCACCTAATTCCATTGCCATTTGGCGGTGTTTTTCACCGCTGCGGGATGTCAGCATGGCTACGGGAATATTAGCAAATCGCTGGGTCGATCGAATCGATCGCAACAAGTCAAATCCATCCATCCGTGGCATTTCAATATCCACAATCGCTAAACTGCAATCGAGTCCGCTTTGTAACTTTTCCAGCGCATCCAAACCATCTTTAGCCTGCACCACCCGGTAGCGAGCCCGAGTCAGCGTTAGTGAGAGCAACTGACGAATTGTATAAGAATCGTCCACCACCAAAATCTGCGGTGCCTGACTAGAACTTGGTGGTAAATGGGACGCTTTACCGGAGACAGGGGCGATCGAACTATTCCCTAAAGGTTGTCCTACCAAATCGTCTACATCCAAAATAGTCACCACTCGGCCGTCACCCAAAATCGTGTTCCCCAAAACCCCACGAGGCTTAGACAAAGGCGGTGGTAGGGGTTTAACCACAATTTCCTGCTGGCCGATTAGTCGTTCCACAGCTACGGCTAGCATCCCTTCGCTAGAAGCTAAAACTAGCACCGGAATGTGGTCTTGGGTCAAAGGATCCGGTGAGGGGCCATCCGGTCCGAGAACGCTGTAGTCGAGCAAATCTTGCAGCCTCACCAAACGAATAAATTCCTCTCGCCACCACAGCATCGGTTGATTGCCGGCGGTGTGAATTTCCGAGGCTTTGATGTGCAGAATTTCTTCGACTGCATCCAGTGGCACCGCTATTTTATTGCGATCGGTCTTGACCATCAATGCCTCAGTAATTGACAGTAGTAACGGCAGTTTGAGGATAAAACTCGTACCTTTTCCCAGGCGAGAGTCCACTTTCACCGTCCCGCGCACCGTCCGTAAATTTGCCCGCACCACGTCGAGCCCGACTCCTCGCCCTGAAAGGTTGCTGACTTCCTCGACTGTGCTAAAACCAGGCCAAAATAGAAAATCGTAGAGTTCGGCAATGGAAAATTCTTGGGCTTGTTCCTCGGTTGCAAAACCTTTTTTGACAACTTTGCGGCGAATTATTTCCGGGTCAATCCCTTTGCCGTCATCGGCGACAGTAATAATAGTTTGACCGCCTTGGTGACGGGCTTCTATTTCAATTTGACCGCTAGCTGGCTTGCCTATTTTCTGTCGAACTTCGGGCATTTCGATGCCGTGATCGAAAGCGTTTCGCACTAGATGTATTAAGGGGTCGCGCAAAGCGTCGAGCAAACTTTCGTCAATTTTGGTATCTCTTCCCAGCAGCAGTAGATTGACATCTTTATCGTATGTGAGGCACATATCCCTGAGTGCCCGGGGCAAATGATCGACGGCGCGGCTGAAACTGACGACTCGCAACTGCATGACGCGGCTGCGGAGTTGTTCGGTAATGCGACGCAGTTGGTCGGTACTGCGCTCGAATTTCATCGCTAAAGCGTCTAATTTGGTGGCAGAGTGAGAAATGGCTTCGGCGGTTTCGATGACTTCGGAGGCTGTAGAGTGGAACTCTGTATAACGATCCATCTCTAAGATATCAAAGTGAGAATGGGCCTGAGAGGATTTGCTGTTAGGAATAATTAGGAAGTCTTTTTCTGGTGCGGGGTGTCCATTTCCTTCTCTCCAGTCTCCAAAACTTAGTCGATCGTACTCTTCTCGCAACTGACCGCCGAATTGGTTTAAATCGACAATACTGCGACGGATACGTCTGACTTCGGCGCGCAATTCGGATTCTTGAAGTTCCAAGTTGGTGCGGTTGATGACTAATTCTCCGACTAGATTGACTAATTCTGTCAAACGTTCTAAATCTACCCGAATCGTCGGCCGCTGCGGGTTGGGGACTGCGGATTGAGGATAGGAAGGAGGGGGGGAGGGGGAGAGTGGGAG
>JAAUPI010000168.1 GCA_012035135.1 Microcoleus sp. CSU_2_2 | reverse complement strand
AACTTCGGATGACTTGCTTTTCCCTCTCGATACCTCGCGAACGCTTTCTTTAAATCGATTAAAGCGTTCTGATAGACACGAGAAGATAACTGGTTCATCCAATCGCATTCGGGTTGTTTTTTGACATGGTTGGTCAGAACTTTCTTGACTTCGTTGATGACTTTTGAGTCGGAAAACTCACCTTCACCGTATATTTGAGTTCGCAAGCTCAGCCCCATATTGAAGACAACCCGCCGGAATCCTGCGTGTTTTGCCATCAAGGTTGCTTCTTGGTTATTTAATTTGAGCGCTCGCTTGATGGCAAACATAGTTAAACTTGGTTGGATGTGGTTACTTGCCTAAAGTCATGCGGGGGAATTAATTTGCCTTCCCTTTCCCAGCGCCTCAATGTCGAGTCCGATACTCCCGATAATTTTGCAAACTCTGCCACTTTCGACATAAACTCTCTCGCGATAGCTAACTATGGATAAGCTTAGCAAGCTATTTGCCACTTAAGTCAAACTCTTTCTTGCTTGTAATACATTATATTACAAAAATGTTTGGGACGATGTGGCAAACACCCGCAAGCCAGAGATCGGGAGGTAGATTCCGCGATACAATCCAATTTGGTCAAGAATTTCAACAGTTCACTGCCCATCACAGGCTTCCCTAGCCTGTATTACCCAACTTGTCTGAAAATATGGATTTTGCTACTCTTGCCGCCCAGCTAAATGCTGGAACTATATTACCAGAGGGAATAGTCATCGTCACCCTCTTGGTTGTACTCGTCGGCGACTTAATCGTAGGCCGCAGTTCCTCTGGCTGGACTCCCTACGTGGCTGTTGCCGGTTTGCTGGCGGCCACCGGTGCTTTATGTTTGCAAGCGGACAACACTAATACTATCTCGTTTCTAGGCGGTTTTAATAGCGATGCCTTGAGTTTAGTATTTCGCGGAATTATTGCCTTGACTGCGGCTGTCACTATTTTGATATCCGTCCGCTATGTATTACAAACTGGTACTGCTTTAGCGGAATTTATCGGCATTTTGCTCACCGCTACTTTAGGAGGAATGTTCCTCAGCGGTGCTGATGAATTGGTGATGATTTTTATCTCGTTGGAAACTCTGAGTATCTCGTCTTATTTGCTGACGGGTTATACGAAACGCGACCCGCGTTCCAATGAAGCTGCTTTGAAATATCTGTTAATTGGGGCGTCTTCTTCAGCGGTGTTTCTCTACGGTATTTCGCTGCTGTACGGGTTGTCTGGCGGTGAAACTACGTTAAGTGCGATCGCCTCTCATCTTTCTACTGTTAATAACGGTCAATCTCTCGGTTTAGTAATTGCTTTGGTGTTTGCGATCGCGGGAATCGCTTTCAAAATCTCTGCGGTGCCTTTCCACCAATGGACGCCCGACGTTTACGAAGGTTCTCCTACACCAGTAGTTGCTTTCCTTTCTGTCGGTTCCAAAGCAGCAGGTTTTGCCTTAGCGATCCGCTTGTTAACTACTGCTTTTCCCGTACTTACAGAACAATGGCACTTCGTGTTCACAGCTTTAGCAATTCTGAGCATGGTATTGGGAAATGTGGTTGCCCTCGCTCAAACTAGCATGAAGCGGCTTTTAGCTTATTCATCGATCGCCCAGGCCGGTTTTGTGATGATTGGTTTGGTTGCAGGCACCGAAGCCGGTTATTCCAGCATGATCTTTTATCTGTTGGTTTACCTGTTGATGAATATGGGTGGTTTCGCTTGCATCATTCTGTTCTCGTTGCGAACTGGAACCGACCAAATTAGCGAATACTCCGGTTTGTATCAAAAAGACCCGCTGTTAACTTTAGCCTTGAGTATTTGCCTGCTTTCCCTCGGCGGAATTCCGCCGCTAGCTGGATTTTTCGGCAAAATTTATCTGTTTTGGGCTGGCTGGCAAGCTGGACTTTACGGTTTAGTTATCCTGGCATTAATCACCAGCGTAGTTTCGATTTACTACTACATCCGCGTCGTCAAGATGATGGTGGTGAAGGAACCTCAAGAGATGTCAGATGTTGTCAAGAATTATCCCGAAGTTCGCTGGAATCTTCCAGGAATGCGGCCTTTGCAAGTCAGCGTTGTATTGACTTTGGTTGCGACAACGTTGGCGGGTATTTTGTCCAATCCGTTGTTTAATTTGGCTAATGATTCTGTTACCAAAACTCCCATGTTGCGATCGGCTTTGAGTCATGTGCAACCTGTTGCGGGTGCGAAAATTGAATCGAACTTGTTGTCTCGCCGGAATTAAGTTTACCTGGTTTTGAAAGATAGGAAAACGCCTGACTTTTTGAAGTTGGGCGCTTTTTTTACCTGTGATATTATCTCTGGTTGATTAGTTATATCGAATCTGTATATGATATACTATTAATTATGATTTTTAACCGCAGATTAACGCAGATTAACGCGGATAGAAGAGGCTAATCGATCGTGAGTAAGGATGATTTAGAGGGAAACCGCCGATGAACGCGGATAAACGCAGATAGTTTCGGATGTGATATAAGTCCTATAGAGTTCGATCGCCCGACAATCTCTAGAAAAATTTGCTATTATCTGATAGAGAATCCTGCGTTAAAATTTAGTCGCAAGTGTTGGGGAAAAATGCTAGTAAAAACTCAGCAAAAGTTTTATACTCCCGATGAGTACCGACAGTTAGAAGAAACTGCCGAATTTAAAAATGAATACCGCGATGGAGAAATCGTCCAAATGACGGGTGGTAGTATTAATCACAGCCGGATTATCCGCAATTTGAGTAGGATTTTGGGAAACTCGATCGAGGGGACAGCTTTCGAGCTTTTTCACGGCGATTTGCGGTTGTGGATTCCTCAGTACCGACGGGGAACTTACCCGGATGTGATGGCAATTGAAGGAGCTCCAGTTTTTACTGAGGGACGCAATGATGAAATACTCAATCCGATCATGATTGTGGAAGTGCTTTCTAAATCTACTCAGGGTTTCGATCGCGAGGATAAGTTTCGGTTTTATCGATCGATTCCTCAATTCCGAGAGTATGTATTGTTCAGCCAATCCGAATTTTTAGTAGAACAATATATCAAAACTGACTCGAATCAATGGTTGTTTCAAGAATACAAGGGAGAAGCAGCGATAATTTCTTTTACTTCGGTGGAAGTTCAAATATCTGCCAGCGCAATTTACAATAAAGTAGTATTTGAAACAGAGGAAATAGAAGTACAAGAATAAAATTTAGGCTCGGATGATTTCATCAATTAACTTTTGACAACAATCGCAATTTGCAACAAACATTTAGGGAAAAATGTTAGTAAAAACTCAGCAAAAGTTTTATACTCCCGATGAGTACCGACAGTTAGAAGAAACTGCCAAATTTAAAAATGAATACCGCGATGGAGAAATTGTACAAATGACGGGCGGCACAATTAACCACAGCCAGATAATAGGTAATATTTATGCCTTCTTGAAATCTGCTTTGCGGGGAAAGAATGCCAGACCATTTATGAGCGATTTGCGGTTGTGGATACCTCGTTACCGACGGGGAACTTACCCGGATGTGATGGTAGTTGAAGGAGAATTAGTTTGCACGGAGGGACGCAATGATGAAATACTCAATCCGATCATGATTGTGGAAGTGCTTTCTAAATCTACTAAGGGTTTCGATCGAGAGGATAAGTTTCGGTTTTATCGATCGATTCCGGAATTCCGCGAGTATGTATTAGTCAGCCAATCCGAATTTTTAGTGGAACAATATATCAAAAACGAATCAAATCAATGGTTGTTTCAGGAATATGAAGGAGAATCGGCAACAGTTTCTTTCACTTCCGTAGGGGTGCAAATGTCGATGAGTGAGATTTATGAGCTGATTGTGTTCGAGAAGGAGGATAGGGAAGTACAGGAATGAAATTCATCCTAATTCATCCTAGAGCGCCTGTCCAGTAGAGTGAGTTGACAAAAATCACAAAATCTGCAATGAATGTAATTTGGCTTCTGTTAAAAGCTTCTTGGTTAAATGTTTCGATCGCCCTGCTGACTGGCTTAATTAGCGGGGCTTGTAGCGCTCAGTTGATTGCTCTAATTAACCGTGCGATCGGCGGTAATTCAACCGATAATTTAGTCTGGTATTTTGCGGGATTGGCAATCTTGGCTCTCGTTACTGGCTTTGTTTCCCAATTTTTGTTAATCTATCTCTCTCAAGAAGCTGTTTACAAATTGCGCCTGAGTTTGAGCCGGGGAATTTTGTCTTCTCCTTTGAGACAGTTAGAAGAATTGGGCGCTAGCAGCTTGCTGGCTACTCTCACCGACGATGTGGGAATGCTTTCCAATACTATATTTGTAATTCCTTTTCTCTGCGTCGATATTGCCATTGTTGTCGGTTGTTTGGTTTATTTAAGTACGCTTTCTGGCGCAGTTTTTGCAGTTGTCTTTGCTTTTTTAGCGCTGACGATCGCCACCGTACAACTACTGCTCGGTAAAATGAGAAAGTTCTTCGATTTAGCTAGAGAAGAACAGGATAGATTGTTCAAAAATTTTCGCAGTATTACTGATGGAATTAAGGAATTGAAACTGCATTCCTCGCGCCGTCAAGAGTTTTTTACTGAAGAGTTGCAGGTAAGTGCTAATGCTTCCCGCAATTACAACTTGACGGCTTTGAATACGGGTGCAGTGGCGATCGGCATCGGGCAGTTGCTGTTTTTTATGATGATGGGTTTGCTGCTGTTTATTTTGCCCAAATTTGTGCCAGTATCTGGGTCTATTTTGTCAGCTTATATTCTGACAATTACCTATTTGATGACTCCTTTTGGGAATATTTTACAAAGATTGCCTGCTATTTTTCGTGCCAATAGTTCTGTAGATAAAATAGAGAGAATGGGATTGACTTTGGCAAGTCAAGCGGAGAACGATACTACGGTTAAACTACCTGAAATCGCTCGCTGGGAGAGGCTAGAGTTAAAGAGCGTCATTCACAGCTATCCGGGAGAAAAAGATGACAGCAAGTTTATTCTCGGCGAGCTTAATTTAAAGTTTCATCCAGGTGAATTAGTATTTATCATTGGCGGTAACGGCAGCGGTAAGTCAAGTCTAGCGAAATTAATTACTGGTTTGTACGTTCCTGAATCGGGTGAAATTTTGCTTGACGGATTACCGATTACTGATGAGAATCGAGAATGGTATCGCCAGCATTTTTCGGTTATTTTCTCAGATTTCTATTTGTTCGATCGACTTTTGGGAATGACTAATCACGATTTGGACAAACAAGCGGCAGAATATTTACGAGAGTTTCATTTGGACAAGAAAGTTGAGGTGAAAGATGGCATTTTATCGACTACGGCTTTGTCTCAGGGACAGCGCAAGCGACTGGCTTTGCTGACAGCATATTTAGAAGACAGGCCGATTTATTTGTTTGATGAATGGGCGTCGGATCAAGATCCTTTTTTCCGGGATATTTTTTACAAAGAGTTGTTACCGGAGTTAAAGCAGCGGGGAAAAACAGTGTTTGTCATCAGTCATGACGATCGCTATTTTCATTTAGCCGATCGCGCAATTAAACTAGATTATGGTAAAGTAGAATATGACAGACAAAATGAATAAATATCGCATCGTCGAAAAATTGAATGACAGCCAGATTTCCGATTTGATGGATTTGTACAAAAACGAGTTTTGGTGCGACAAGCGACAGCGGGAGGATGTAGTGAAAATGTTGGCTTCGACTGATGTTATTATTGGATTGGTCGATGAGAGCGATCGGCTAATTGGCTTTATTCGCGTCATCACCGATTTCGTATACAGAGCCATGATCTTGGATGTCATTATCAAGCCAACGCACAGAAAGATGGGACTAGGTGCGAAATTGATGGATGCAGTTGTCAATCATCCCAAATTGCAAGCTGTTGAAACATTAGGACTTCACTGTTTGCCGAAGATGATACCATTTTATGAACGGTGGGGTTTCAGTGACAATGTGGGGGACACTAAGTCTATGAGGCGAAGAAAGCCCTGAGATTAATTATGTATGTTTTTCGCATGGTTGGTAAGGTGCGTCGCCTTACAATTCGCAAGTAAAATAGAATATCTGATAGCGACCCACCCTACAAACGAGAAAACTATGGTTGGTAAGGTGCGTCGCCTTCTACAATTCGCAAGTAAAATAGAATATCTGATAGCGACCCACCCTACAAATCTAGCAACTGACTATAGCATTTCTCAGGTTTCGGGAACTACTTCTGCTTCTTAGGAGTAACTCACTTCAAAATAAAACTGCTCATTAATAACTCATGACTAATGACTAATGACTCATAACTAATTTCGCTTCGTAAATCCATTTTTGCACTCGATCGACTGAAGGAGTTAAATCGTTGCGCTGCATCATTGCTACGTGCAGTTTTAAGATTTGTTCGTGCAATCTTTCTACGGGCATTTCAGCTAATTGAGCCGGAGAGGCGACGCCTGCGTGAAGCAACAGCCCGCAATATTGGCAGCCTACACTTGGAATCCGAGCCAAATTTGCCATAGCCACCCATTTGTTAACATATTGCAGGTTAACCTGCAACTGATGCGCCAGAAGTGCCTTAGCCTCTACTGTTTTAGTCATACGAATTAGTTGTTGAGTTGTAGTAATTCCGCATTCTTCCAGTTGAGACTGGTTCTCATTGTTCAATCCTGGCAAATGTGCTATCGGCCAGTCGCGTACTTTCACGGAACTGTGATGAGTTTTAGGAGAATTCTTCATATTTTTTTTCAGCGAATATACTTATACTTTAAAGTCTTAAATATTAAACAGTCAAGAGCTGCGATCGATATCACAAAATCACGGAAAACCTGGTCAACAAATTGGAGTGATTGCTGCTGTTGCCACCCTGCTGCTAATTGGCTGCGGAGTCACACTTTCAGCTTGACAATTTAAGGACTGAAGTCCTTACTACAAACTGGACTCAAAATTATAACTTTTTACAACATATGAACACCACTCAACATTACGATTTGTTAAAAAATCTTCGACAACGGCGGCAAAAACTGGCAGGTTTAGTTAATTTTCCTACAATTCTCTGGTCTGGTGGCCGTCTTTCCCGTAATTATCCGGCACTTACTTATCCATTTCGTGCCAGCAGTCACTTTCTCTATTTTGCGGGTTTGCCATTAGAAAATGCCGCCGTTCGCTTAGAATCGGGCAAGTTGGAACTGTTTTTAGATGATGCACCTCTCAGCAGCACGCTTTGGCACGGGGAAATGCCAAAAAGAGCAGAAATTGCCGAATTAATTGGGGCTGATGCTGCTTTCCCGATGGCTGAATTAAAGTCGCGGGCAAAGGGGGCTGCAACTGTGGCGGTGCAGGATTATTTGACTCAGTTACAACAGTCAGAAATTCTCGATCGACCTTTATTTTTAGCTAAATCTCCCGCCGGAATTGATTTAGAATTAACCGAGGCAATTATATCTCTCAGACTTTGCCACGACGCAGCAAGTTTAGCAGAATTGCGTCAAGCTGCTGCTGTTACTGTAGAAATTCATAAAGCGGGAATGGCTGCAACTCCAACTGCTCGAATTGAAGCTGATGTTCGCGCTGCAATGGAAAGTGTGATTATCTCGCAAAACATGACTTATGCTTATCCGAGTATTGTGACAGTACATGGGGAAGTTCTGCACAGCGAACATTATCATCATCCTCTACAAGCAGGAGATTTGCTGTTAGCAGATGTGGGTGCAGAAACATCAATGGGATGGGCGGCTGATGTGACTCGCACTTGGCCCGTTTCCGGCAAATTTTCTCCAACTCAGAAAGCAATTTACGATCTGGTTTTGGCAGCGCACGATGCTTGTATCGCTCGCATTATTCCTGGTATCGAATATCAAGATATTCACCTGTTGGCTGCTCGAATTATGGCGTCAGGATTGGTAGATTTGGGCATCTTGCGTGGTCATGTTGAAGATTTGGTTGAGATGGATGCTCACGCCTTATTTTTTGTTCACGGCATCGGACATTTAATCGGTTTAGATGTTCACGATATGGAAGATTTTGGCGATTTGGCTGGATATGAAAAAGGCAGAGTTAGAAGCAGTCGTTTTGGGTTGGGATATCTGCGGCTGAATCGAGTTTTGCAAGCGGGAATGCTGGTATCGATCGAACCTGGTTTTTATCAAGTTCCGGCAATTTTGAACGATCTAGAAATTCGCTACAAATACCAAGAAGTCGTAGTTTGGGAGCGTCTGGAAAAATTCGCAGATGTGCGGGGTATACGCATTGAAGATGATATACTCGTAACAGAGGGAGGGAGAGAAGTGTTGACAGCGAAATTGCCAACAAAGGCTCTGGAAATTGAGGAGTTAGTGGCGGTAAATACGTAAGTATAGATCGAAAGTGAACTCAAAATAGCGCTTTAATGTTTCGTAATGGGTAATGGTAATGGGCGAACAGGATGCTCTCTCTCATCCGATTTTGAGGAACTCCGATCGCACAGTTCGATCGAATACTGTTCAATTAATTTCGGAAAGCTCAAACAAGGCAGTCTGCTTTAGCGCTACAGCAGACGATCCAAACCAGATTATACTATAGAAAGAGATATCCGATATATAAATACTAAGTTGAAATCCTTGGAGTTTTTAATATGGTTCAATTTCATATTCAAACAGATAGCGAAATTCCAGCCTCGACGCAATTGTTCAATCAAATCAGGTTTGCGATCGCCTCGCGCCAATTTCCGCCCGGCCACCGCTTACCCAGCACCAGACAGCTAGCCATGCAGACGGGCTTGCACCGCAACACGATCAGCAAAGTATACCGACAGCTAGAAAGTACGGGACTAGTAGAAGCCCAAGCTGGTTCGGGTATTTACGTCCGTGCTCAAGGCCACGAAGGCGGCAGTAAACTAAAATCTCCCATCCTCGATCAATATCCGCTCGCCAACAAAATAGTCCAAGAAAGCCTAGACCAACTGCTGGGTCAGGGCTGTACGCTCAACCAAGCGAGGGAATTATTTTTGGCCGAAATTGACTGGCGTCTGCGGTGCAGCGCCCGAGTCGTCGTCACAGCCCCAACTGAAGACATCGGCGTCGGCGAGTTGATGGCTCAAGAACTCGAACAAGCTCTGCGCATTCCGATCCAGTTAGTAGCGATGGAAAAGCTAAGCAGCTTTCTCGATCAAATCGCTTCTGGAACTGTGATCACGAGTCGATATTTTATTGGGGAAGCAGAATCGATTTCGGCACCTCGTTCCGTGCGAGTCATTCCCGTAGACATTTACGATTATGTTCAGGAAATCGAGCTAGTGGGAGGTTTGCCGAAAGACAGTTATTTGGGGCTAGTCAGCCTCAGTCCCGGAATGCTACGATCGACCGAAGTCATCATCCACAGCATTCGGGGAGAGGATTTGCTGGTGATGACGGCCCTGCTGTCCGACACCTACAAAATCAACGCGATCGTCCGATCGGCCAAAACAATTTTTTGCGACCAACCGAGTTTTGCTACAGTAAAAGCTGCCGTCAACGCGGCCAGAGAAGATCTGATTCGCCCCCCGCAACTGGTATGCTGCGAAAACTATATCGGCTCTAAGTCAATTAATTTGCTCAAACGCGAGTTGGGATTGGGATAAGTTAGTTGACAGTTGGCAGTTGACAGTTAAAAGTTGTAGGGTGCGGATCCACCAACCATCCCAAACTCAAATCAACAATCTGGTAGCGACGCTGGTAGGGGCGGTGCCCCCGTGCCCGCCCTCTTAACAGTTGTAGGGTGCGTCGCTACCAACTATCCCAAACTCAAATCGACAATCTGGTAGCGACGCACCTTACAGTTAAAAGTTGACAGTTGACAGTGTGTGGTGAGACGGAGTAAAAAAATATGACAGTAGCAGCGCGACAAAGTAAAGCACAAATTCTCGAAGTAAAGTTGCAGAAATATTTGCAAGCAGCCGGATCTAAAGATTTGCCACTTTATATAAGTTGCGATTTTCGAGATAATTCTTTAACCGTTGTCGGAGAACACCCGCGCAGTTTGGTTCTGAAAGCTAAACCGACTTTTGCTGTCCTAGAAGCAGCAATTCTTGAACTAGAACCGCAATCTATTCAACAAATTGGGCTTTGCCTGAAAATCACCGGGCAAAAACAGCCTTATGCTTTCCATTCCTTTACCATGCACAACCCGGTTTTGTCAAGACCGAAACCAGTCGAAGTGCGAAAAAAAGCAACAGAAACGGGAATTGTGGTAGCAAATGCGGCGGATGCAGCGGAGGAATTGCCTTTAGAAAAGGGCGATCGAGAAACGGGAATTGATGAAGAATATTTTCCCAATTTTTCCGAGAGTGCGAATTATTCAGAGCCGATCGCCTTTACAGGAACAATACCAGGAGATTTTACTGACAATCCCTTCGATCCGCAGGATCTCGAAGGCGCGATCGCAGTTGAAAAAGCACCGAAGCATTCACCGTTTTTGGCGCTGGCGGTAGCTGGAATTGTCAGCGTAGCTGGCATACTTTTGGCAAGCGGTTTTTACGTATTCAGTCGCCCTTGCGTCATCGGCGAATGCACTGCACTTGCTGATGCTAAACAGTTGAGCCAAAATTCGGCGAACACTCTGAGAACTTCAAAAGTTGCTAACAGTCCCCAGGAAGCGCAAGAGCAGTTAAAACAGGCGATCGCACTTTTACAACCTATTCCCCCTTGGTCAATTCATCGCGGGGAAGCTCAAACTTTTCTGGCAAATTACCAGCAACAAAGTCAAAATTTGAACTCTGCGATAGATGCCGCTAAGTTTGCAACATCAGCGGCTCAGAGAACTAAAAATCCGCCTTATTCTGTAGAGAATTGGGAAGAAGCACAAACTATGTGGGAAAGCGCGATCGCTCAACTCGGAGAAATCCCCACAGACAGCCCAGTTTATCCGTTTGCTCAGAGAAAGCTAAAAGAATACCAGAAAAATTTATCAAGTGCCGATCGGCGGTTAACCACAGAACAAAAAGCCGAAAAAAGATTCCTCGCCGCCAAAAGTACGGCCCAAATCGCAGAAGCTCTCGAACTAGTAGCTCAGTCTGCCGACAGTTGGGATAAAGTGCAAGTCAATTGGCAAAATACGATCGACACGTTATCCGAAATTCCTGCGGGTACAACATCTCACCAGCAAGCTAAAGTGCTGGTGCCTAAATACGAAACCAAACTATCACAAGCCCGCGAGCGCAAAAATGTAGAAGGAATTTCGGAAGATGCCTATACTCAAGCAGTTACTTTAGCAGCTCAAGCGAGAATTTTTGAGGCGCGAAACGGCTGGTTCAAAGCATCAGAATACTGGCGTCGAGCTTTGAGTTACGCCGAGCAAGTTCCGGCCGCAACTGCTTATTCCCAAAAAGCCAAGCCGTTGATTGGTGACTACAAAACTTCATTGCAGCAAGCAGAAGTTAAGTTAGAGGAAGAAAGAAACCTGCAAAAAGCCCGCACCGATTTAGATAGAACTTGCAAAGGCAACCCTAAGATTTGCGACTATACTGTCAGCAAAGATTTGATTGCCGTGCAAATGACTCCAGGTTACGTGCAGAAACTACAACAAACTTTCATTCAAGCGGAAAATACCAATGCTACCAAGACTCGCCAAGCTGTAGAAAATCACGTTGAAACTCTGAAAAAAGCCTTGGAGGCGATCGGCGACAACGCCAAAATTCCGATGCAAGTTTATGATGGTGAAGGCAAGCGGATTGCAACTCAGACGCCTAATTAATCAACTAGATCTGTTGAAAATACTGATTTACAGCGACAGGTTAAAATCTGTCGCTGTTGCTATTGTTTTTATAAAACAAGGACGGAAAGCGGAAAACTTATCAGCTTTAGCTATGAGATGTAAGCGACACGAGCGGTTTTAACCGCCGTCAATCTTTCTTGAATCTTAACATTTTTAGCGGTGTAAAAAGGGCTTTCGCCCTTATACTTAAGATGAGAATGAATACACAAGCTGAAAAGTCTGGTATTTAATACTCACAAAAAGGTACGCGGGGACTTCGCGAAACCAAGGGCATTGACCCTTAGACGCTTGAGGAGCTTGTTGAAAGACAAGGATAGCAGCCTACCATTTTTGGCAACAGG
>JAAUPI010000167.1 GCA_012035135.1 Microcoleus sp. CSU_2_2 | reverse complement strand
GGCCATAGGAAATATTTCACCGTCAATATATTCGCTTTTGCAGTCAGCAGCCTCCTCTAGTGCTAGATATTCCTCGGTCGAGTAGTATCGCTGTTCGGTAAGTTGCATAGTTCGATCGCAGAGCATTGAATTGATACTTTTATTTAGTATAACATTGTTTGCGACTTTTGAAGAGTGCCTGCGATCGCCCTTACCACAAAAAGCTTAAACATGAATTGCTTTGCAATCGCAAAGAATCTGCTTCCTAACCGAGGATTCATCAAGGGGATGGCTACCCGGATTTAGTATTACAAAAAAAAGTAGAATAAATTCTTATTCAGTCGTCTTCAGACGACTTTCGCTATGAGACAGGGGTTTAAACCCCTGGCGGTTTCTGCCGCAGTTGCAAGATATCAGATACAGCATTTTTCAGATATGTGAGGTACACGCCACAGGTAGGGACTTAGGCTCAGCCGTGTCCCTACAGACTATTAGATATATCCTAAAAAGAAATTAGCCGATCGCGATCGATCGTGGTAGGCGGGGGAGGGTGAAGCATTTGGACATGAACTATTGGGTTGGGGGCATAAATTGTCGCCCAAATGCTTCACCCCTACATTTATCGAATGCCAAGAGATTCTTTAGGTGGGGCCGGGTGAAGCCCAAGAGGGGGCGGGCTCTCTTGGCACCGCCCCTACCCCCTGCATTTATCGAATGCCTTGAGATTTTTTTTAGAGATTGTTTATTTCTGAATATATTTCTCACTTGTACCCGATCGAGCGATAATAAAAGGTTGTCCGATATCAAAAAAGTCCAGTGAATACAGAAAAACATACAGATTTGATTAACCAACCAATTCGAGTCGGCGTGCTCGGCTACGGCGGACTCGGCCAAGCAGCCGCCCGATTGCTCGCTCCCAAACAGGAAATGCTCTGGGTAGCCGCCGCCGACCAAAAAGGTTATGCTTATGCCGCAGAAGGCTTAAATTCCCAAAAATGTGAGGCAATTTACAAAGCTCAAGGTTCATTAGGTTATTTGCAATCAGGCGGAATTTTGAGCGATTTTAGTATTCAAGAACTCATTCACACAGCCAAAAAAGTAGACGGCTATTTCCTAGCTTTGCCAAATCTTCCCAACACATTCATGGCATCTGTAGCCAGACAATTTATCGAATCCGGCTGGAAAGGAGTATTAGTAGATGCCATGAAACGCACCAGCGCTGTCGAACAACTGCTTGCCATGAAATCTGAACTTCAAGCAGCAGGAATTACCTACATGACAGGCTGCGGCGCAACACCTGGGTTACTGACAGCAGCAGCAGCATTAGCCGCTCAAAGTTACGCAGAAATTCACAGCGTCAATATTACTTTTGGAGTCGGAATTGCCAATTGGGAAGCTTATCGAGCTACCATTCGCGAAGATATAGCACATTTGCCCGGTTATGATGTACCAAAAGCTCAAGCAATGACGGATGCAGAAGTCGAAGCGCTGTTAGATACTACTGGCGGTTTGTTGAAGTTAGAAAACATGGAACACGCCGATGATATCATGTTAGAATTAGCGGGAATTTGTACGCGCGATCGAGTCAAAGTAGGCGGCATCGTCGATACCCGAAATCCCAAAAAACCCCTCAGTACCAACGTGCAAATTACCGGCCGTACCTTCGAGGGAAAAATCTCAACTCACACCTTTACCTTGGGCGATGAAACTAGCATGGCTGCCAATGTTTGTGGCCCTGCATTCGGTTATCTGAAAGCAGGTGTAATGCTGCAAAGAAAAGGTATTTCCGGCTTATTTACTGCCGCTGAAATCATGCCTCAATTTGTGCGCTAACTGTAATATAGCAGTAGGGGCGGGCACGGGGGCGGGCACGGGGGCACCGCCCCTACCGCACCATCATTTTTTCGAGAATGAAACAGCCCTGCTTATTAAGGGGAGGGAGTAAGAAATTCACAAATGATTTCGGATTGCTATATAGCAATTCTCAATTGCCGACAAGGAAATCAGGAGACAGCATTGCTGTGTCCCTACCAAATAAATCAATCTGGACTTACGCACCAGATTCCCCATTTCCATTACTTATGATCGCATTTCCAATAATTTAGCAGTAGCGTTGACCACAATTTGAGCAGAACCGATAAAAAAAGGTCGATCGATATTTGCTAATGTATCGCTAGATTGGTGATAGTGGGGCGATCGCAAATTTGCCGTATCAGTCACCAATACTGCACCAACTCCCTTATACCAAAAAGGTGCATGATCGCTCCGCAAAACGTCGGGAGTGAGTATCCCTTTGAGAGGAACTGGTAACGCTACCACTGGCGGTAAACCAGTTTTTCCAGACTTAGAGAAAGTGCCCAGTAGCAACGGGTGTTCCGCATCACCAACCACAGTGATAAATTCCCCCTTATCGGGAGATGTCACCCCCGCAGCGTCTAAAAAAGGTGCTACTGTCAGCCCTTCAGGGTATCGCTGACATCCCGAAGTATGGCAGGCATAACCTACCATATCCAACACGATCGCTCCCTGCAAATCTTTTAACCGCGCTGCATTGCCAGTAAATGCTAAACTGCCTAAAAGTCCGATTTCTTCTCTGTCGAAAAATACAACTTGCAATGTCCGAGATGTAGGACGAGAAGCCAGCAGTCGCGCTACTTCTAAAACTACTGCAACTCCCGTAGCATTATCATCAGCCCCAGGTGAGTTGAGGACAGTATCGTAGTGCGCTCCCACCAGAATTGTACCAGTTGTTCGATCGGTTCCTTTTCTCTCGGCAAAGATGTTAATACCTCGATCGAATGACTGCAATTTTGGGGAAAGTCCTAATGCTTCTAGTTGTTGATAAATGTAATCCCTAGTGAACGATCGATCTCTTTCTCCATCGCGTTCTCCTGCTAAAATTTCAACGTGTTTCCACAAATTGGAGGGGTCTATTTCTGGTAAATTAACTTCTGGCTTTTCCGCCTCAAAATCAGATGGAGAGGGAGTTTGGGAAACATCTATTTTGCGATCGACCCAAATTTTGGGTACAGGTGATAACTGCTGCCACGAGTCAGAACCCCAACCAACCGCCCCCACAGCAACTGCAATAAATAACACTATCCAAATCAATGGTTTCATGAATATTTATTTTTTCTCCCACTCTATCTCCTTGTTTCCCAATATCAACCCGCTGCTGCCGGGGAAAACATGGGGAATAGTTCTTGCCACAAATTCAACGATTTGGGTTGGTTCTTGAAACCACTCGGAATAACTGGGATTGAGTAAGTCGTACATTGCTTTTAAACTTTGTATTTCTGCTTCTAGCTGTGCTGCTGCCTGATTGATTCTACGAGCTTGTGCTTCCAAGCGTTTTTCCCCCGTCTGAACGTCGTTTTCTACTTTTTGCCAGTGCTGCACGGTGAGCAATTTATCGAGTTCAGCTTGTTTGGTATTGAGTACAGCCTCTTTGGGTTGCAATTGCTTTTCAATCGCTTGGGTTTCCTTGTCAATTTCCTCAAGTTGTCGCAACCACCGCTCCCCAAAAGCAGCATTTTCCTGGTGGAACTCGGCAATCGCCTCAGGGGTATTATTCTTGGGAAAACTGACTGTGACTCGGCACGAGGTGCGCTGTTTGCAAAGCTTTTCCCGCGACTCTCGCAGGGCATCAACTTCTGCTTGCAGGGCCTGGACTTCTGTTTGGAGTTCTGGGAGCGTCTGACTCATGAGTTTAATTAGTGAACCTCTGCATCGATCTTAAGCTAATTGTTTATTTTTCTAACAAATCCAGGAGGCGTCTCTGTCGCCAATATCTAATTTTAGCGCGATCGTAGGCGCTGTCTAGGCCTAATGGCGGATCACTTTTGGCAGAATGGCCGATGACATATTTCAAATTAGTATTAAAATTATAATTAGTCGCGAGTCTAAATTATTAATTCCTCAGGATTGTTAAAAAATTAAGTTCAATTTGGTTTTTCTCATCCACTATATCTACTATGATTTTTCATCGGTTTTGGCTTTTCCATTTTTTACCGCTGCAAGTATTGATTTAATAAAAATTAGAAATTAGCTACCATGAAATTTACTAGCCAATTATTTTTGGGATATTTAACTGCTGCTATTTTTGGCATGGAATGTTGCATTAATGCAGAATTGCCACCCAAAATCACAGATCGAGATGAGAGTTTTACTGTAGAAGCAACTGTAACAGTCTCTCCTAAACTTAGCGATTTGTCGGCATCTAGCCCTAGTAGTTCTGCAAAAACCGACTTGTTTATTAATAATTTAACCCAGGCAAAACAAGCAATCCCGCAGGGAAAATATCTCCAATTGACGCAGGCAAATAATCAAAAATACGATCTTTATAATTTGACAAAAATCACTTCTTATCTGGCTTTTATTTCGGTATTCATCTCCTTATTAATCAGGACTAATGCGGTAAATATCTTAAGAAAGGCGATCGGGTTAATCAAACAGAAGTCTGAAACAGACAATAAGCAACTACCAGAAGGAGCAAAGGTTTTTCATCAAAAAAAAGAACAAGATATTGGCAATACTATTACAACAATGACCCAAGATTTACAGCAAACTGCCGAATGTGCGCTCGATATTTGCGAAGAAATGAGTGTATCGATAATTGCCACAACGCCGGGAGGTCATATTCTGTCGTTAAACCAAGCTACCTGCCAACTTTTAGGATACTCTAAAAAAGAGTTGATTGGGAAACCAATAGCCGGAATTTTCAAGAAAACAGAATTACCGCTGTCAGGCTTAGAACTCGAAAATTTAACCGCAGAAGGTTTGGTTCGCAACGTTGAGAAAGTTTACTTGTCAAAACAGGGAAGGAAAATTATTGTACTGCTTTCTATTTCCAATATTTGCGACGGGAAAGGCGCGGTAACCGGGAAGTTATATTTAGCACAAGATATTACCGATCGCAAGCGTGCTGAAAGAGATTTGCGACGCAGTGAAAAAAAGTTTCGGCAACTAGCAGAAACTGTTAATGCTGCTGCATTTATCTATCAAGCCAGACAACTGCGTTACGTCAATTCTCAGACGGAAGCTATTACCGGATATACTCGCGAAGAATTGCTATTATTGGATTTATACGACTTAATCGATCCCGATTTTCGACAAATAGTTAAAAGCTGGGCGAGACTCAGCCATAAGCAGGAAAATGTTAGCTCAAAAAAATATGAAATTCAAATTATTACGAAAACTGGGAGTAAATGCTGGATCGAAGCAACATTAGATATTATTAAATTTGAGAGGAAGGCATCAATATTGGTCACGGCGTTTGATATCAGCGATCGCAAACTAGCAGAGTTAGAGTTAGAAACATCTCTTTCCTTACTTCAAGCAACAATTGAATCAACTGCTGACGGCATTCTTGCAGTTGACAGCAAAGGAAAAGTTGTCAGTTTTAACCGCAAGTTTGCCGAGATGTGGCAAATGCCGGATTTTCTGCTCGAGTCGGGAGATAACAACCAAATTTTGGGGTTCGGAATCAACCAGTTAAAATACCCGGAAATCTTTTTAAACCGGGCTAAAGATTTGTCCGATCGACCGCAAGCAGAAAGTTACGATATTATCGAATTTAAAGATGGTAGAATCTTCGAGCGTTACTCTTTGCCGCAGCGCACGGGAGGAAAGATTACTGGCAGAGTATTCAGCTTTCGGGACGTAACAGAACGACTGCAATCGGAAGAAAAACTGCGCAAAAGCGAAGAACGGTTTCACCTGCTGACGCGAGCAACAAATGATGCAGTTTGGGATTTTAACCTATCTAAAAAAGAGTATTGGTTGAGCGAAGAATTTGAAAAAGTATTTGGATACAAACTGAATAAAAATCAGAGCATAAAATTAGCAGCTTGGCGGGAAAATATTCATCCTGAAGAACGGGAAAGAGTGATATCAAGCTTCAACACGGCGATGTGTGGCGGCGCTCAATGTTGGTCGGAAGAATATAGCTTTCGCCGTGCAGATGGTGGATATGTTTTTGTACTCGATCGAGGATATATAATCCGCAATGAAAGTGGCAAAGCAGTGCGCGCGATCGGCACGATGATGGACATCACTCAGCGCAAGCAAGCAGAAGAAATTATTCGCTATCAAGCAGTTTACGACCAACTCACCGGTTTGCCGAATCGGCTACTTTTTAATGAACGACTTTCGGCTGCATTAAAACACGCTAGAAGCAACAACAAAATGATAGCTGTGATGTTTTTAGACCTAGATAGATTCAAAAAAATTAATGATACACTAGGTCACGCTGCGGGCGATCGACTGTTGGAAAGTTTTGCTGCACGCATCAGCGACACGTTGCGATCGACTGATACGGTAGCCCGCTGGGGAGGAGACGAATTTACCGTGCTGTTACCTGAGATTAATTGCCTAGAAGATGCTCTGAAAACAGCTCAAAGAATCCTCGACCATTTAAAGCCAGTATTTCACTTAAAAGAACAGCCACTTCACGTCAGCAGCAGCATCGGAATTGCCCTTTATCCCGACGACGGCGAAGATGCCGAAACTTTAGTCAAAAATGCAGATGCTGCCTTGTATCGCGCCAAAGACAGGGGAAGAAATAATTATCAGTTTTATAATTCAACAATTAATCCCCAAGGCAGTCAGTTGCTGACTCTAGAAAACAGGCTGCACGAGGCTTTAGCACAGGGAGAATTTGAGGTTTACTACCAGCCAAAAGTCAATATTAATACTTGGAAAATACAGGGTATGGAAGCCCTAGTGCGCTGGCAGCACCCAGAATTTGGTTTAGTTTCTCCGGGTACATTTATTCCACTTGCCGAAGAGAACGGACTAATTTTATCTATTGGCGAATGGGTGCTGCAAACTGCCTGCACCCAAAATAAAGCTTGGCAGGATGCTTTGCAGCCTGATTTGCGAATAGCGGTCAACTTTTCGGCTAGGCAGTTCCAGCAATTTAATTTAGTAAAAATGGTGGCGAACTGCTTGCAGAAAACAGGTTTAGAACCCAAGTATTTAGAGGTAGAAATTACAGAAACTACAGCAATGCAAGATGTGGAGTACACTAAAAAAATTCTGAAAGATTTGCAGAATATGGGAGTGCAGATTGCGCTGGATGATTTCGGAACGGGTTATTGTTCTCTAAATTATCTCAAAAAGTTTCCCCTGGATATTTTAAAAATAGACAAATCTTTTGTCAGCGAACTGACAACCGATCCCTGCGAACGGGCGATCGCAAATGCTGTAGCGACGCTGGGGCGAGACTTGAAACTGAGCGTGGTGGCAGAAGGAGTAGAAACGAAAGAGCAGTTGGATTGTTTGCGCGAGCTCCACTGTCAAGAAATTCAAGGCTATTATTTTAGTCGTCCGCTATCAGCAAATGATGCTAGCAAGCTATTAGTAAATTCTTTGTTGAGGAAAGTTAAAATTGCTTGAGACGAACGGATAGGTTAGGGCGGTTTCATTCTCGAAAAAATGAGGGTTTTGTAGGGGCTGTAGGGGCGGTGCCAAGAGTGCCCGCACCCCCCCACCGACCATTTATCGTCATGGAAGGCATTGGGGCAGCCACTCTTTGCTGCCCCTACCAGAGAATGAAACAGCCCTGCTCAACCTGCTGGGGTTTGGGCTTGCAGTATTGAAAAATCTGATCCTGAAGTGCGGCAAGCGGTTTTAAGAGCGATCGTCCTCAGCCGTCACAAAAGTTAAAATTATCGAAATAGCCGATCGCCCCCCGCTTTGTAAAACTTAAAATAGTGTGCAGAATAACGGACTTGTTCCCAAAGACAGACGAAAATATCGCTACCCGACAATAGAAATTTTGTCTATGCAGCCGATTCGCACATTTAACGTTTCCCCCTCGCTACCGGCAAATCTAGAACCCCTACGCAAGCTTGCCTACAACTTGCACTGGGACTGGAACGTCGAAACCAAAGACCTCTTCCGCCGCCTAGATAGAGACCTCTGGGACTCCAGCAACCAAAACCCAGTGCTGATGCTCGGAACCATTTCTCAAGAGCGATTGCAAGAAATGGCAGAAGACAAAGGCTTCATCGCCCAAATGAACCGAGCGGCCCAGCAGTTAGACGATTATCTCAAAAATCGGGCTTGGTACCGCAAACAGCGCGGCACAGACCTGGAAGAATGCTACGCTTACTTTTCGATGGAATTTGGCTTGGTTAAAGCCCTACCTATCTATTCCGGCGGCTTGGGCGTGCTCGCGGGCGACCACCTCAAGTCTGCTAGCGATTTGGGTTTGCCCCTAGTCGGCGTTGGCTTGCTATACCAAGAAGGCTATTTTTCGCAGTATCTCAACGCTGACGGCTGGCAGCAAGAACGCTATCCGCTGAACGATTTCTACAATATGCCGCTGCACCCTGAACGCAATCCCGATGGTTCGGAATTGCGGATTGAGGTGGATTATCCAGGGCGCAAGGTTTACGCGCGGATTTGGCGGGTGCAGGTGGGTGTTGTGCCTCTGTACCTGATGGATACGAATATTGAACCGAACAGTCGCTACGACCAAGATATTACCGACCAACTGTACGGTGGTGACAAAACCCTGCGGATGCACCAAGAAATTATGCTGGGCATCGGTGGTGTGAAAATGATGAAAGCCCTGGGGCTGAAAGTCACGGCTTATCACATGAATGAAGGCCACGCGGCTTTCATGGCCTTGGAACGGATACGGATGCTGATGGAGGAATATCACCTGACTTTCGCTGAAGCGGAACAGGTGGTGATATCCAGCAGTATGTTTACGACTCACACGCCCGTGCCTGCTGGGTTTGACTTGTTCGAGCCGGATATGGTGATGCACTATCTCGGTCAGTATCCCAAGATGTTTGGCTTGTCGCAAGAGCAGTTTCTGGCGCTGGGCAGAGAGGATACTGAGGATTTGTCCGCTCCTCTGAATATGGCAATTTTGGCAATTAAAATGTCGAGTTTTGTCAACGGGGTGGCGGCTTTGCACGGTGTGGTGTCGCGCCCGATGTTTGGAGGGCTGTGGCCCGGTTTGCCGATCGATGAAGTGCCGATTACTTCGATTACCAACGGGGTGCACGCTCGCAGTTGTGTGGCGAAGTCTACTCAGGAGTTGTACGATCGATACCTTGGCCCGGATTGGGAAATGACTCGCAAGGACGATCGACTCTGGGACAGGCTGTCGTCGATTCCTGACGAGGAACTGTGGCGGAATCACGAACGCTGTCGATCGGAATTGGTGGTGTTCGCGCGAGAGTGGCTGGAAAAGACTCTGCGCGAGCGGGGTGCGGCTCAAACGGAAATCGAGCACGCGCGGGAAGCTCTCGATCCGAAAGTGCTGACCATTGGCTTTGCCCGTCGCTTTGCTACTTACAAGCGGGCTACACTATTTTTGCGCGATGTCGAGCGAATTATGCGGATCATGCGGGACAAAAACCGCCCCGTGCAGTTTGTGATTGCTGGGAAGGCTCACCCGATGGATATTCCCGGTAAGGAATTGATTCGGGATATCGTTCACTTTATCCGCGAGCACGACACTATTAGTTCGATGGTGTTTCTGCCGAATTACGACATTAACGTTGCTCGGATGATGGTGGCTGGCTGCGATGTGTGGCTGAATACGCCGCGCCGTCCCCGCGAGGCTTCTGGTACTTCGGGGATGAAGGCTTCGATGAATGGTTTGCCGAATCTCAGCATCCTTGATGGCTGGTGGGATGAGGCTGATTATGTTCGCACTGGTTGGCCTATCGGACATGGCGAGTTTTACGAAGATACTAAGTATCAGGATGAGGTTGAGGCGAATGCTTTGTACGACTTGATGGAAAAGGAAGTTGTACCGCTGTTTTACAACCGGGATGCTGATGGAATTCCCCGCGGTTGGACGGCAAAAATGAAGGATTCTATTGCCTTGAATTGTCCTTTCTTCAATACGGCTCGGATGGTGAAGGATTACGCGCGGCGGGCTTATTTCCCGGTGAGCGATCGCTTCCACACTATGACTTCCGACGGTTGCGCTCCGGCGAAGGAGCTGTCTCACTGGAAGAAACAACTTCTTGCTAAATGGCAGGACATTAAGATTGAGGCTGTTGATATTTCCCAGGATAAGGAAGTTAAAGTCAATCAGTCGATCGATGTCAAGGCTCGGATTAATCTGATGGGATTGACGCCGGCTGACGTGCAAGTCGAACTTTATCAAGGTTCGGTTGATGCTAACGGAGATATTGTCGGTGGCGTGCCGGTGGTGATGGAGTATTTGGGAGAAGATCCTCACAATGCTAGTCTTTATACGGCTGACATTACTTATACTTCTAGCGGCTTGCAAGGTTTGTCGCTGCGGGTTTTGCCGAAGCACGACAATCTGAGCACTCCTTATGAACCGGGTGTGGTTCTCTGGGCACATTAACAGTTGACAGCTTGCCCGCTCGCCGGCCGTTGGGTTGACAACCCCCCTTAAAAAGGGGGGAAAAGAGGGGGGTGAAAGTCCCCCTTCGATCGGGGAGCCACTGCGATCTTGGGGCCTCCCCAAGTGAAGCAAGTGGCGTGGATGCGAGGGGGATCTCCGAGTATAAGGAGTCTTAAGTAAACCGTATTGACCTATGTCCAGGACTGTAACAGAAGTGCCTAAGTCGTGTTGCCATTCAATCAAAATAGACTGAAGAAAGCTCATGGAGCAAGAACACGAATTTTACCAGCGAGGACTTGAAAAAGTTCAACAGCAAGACTTTAAAACAGCTTTGCGCGAGTTCGATCGAGCGTTGCGAGTCAACTCGGAATTTGCCGATGCTTATTATCAAAGGGGTATTTGTCACTTTGATTTGGGCAATTTTTCAGAAGCGATCGCCGACTGCACCCGATCATTGCAACTTCAACCACAACGCGCTGATATTTACTTGCGCTGCGCTTTAGCAAAAGTAGCGATCGCTGACTATTCGGCTGCGCTAGCAGATATTAAACAAGCGATTAATCTGGATGCCAATCTTGCTCAAGCATACAGTATTCAGGGAACAGTTTATCGTCGGATGGGAAATATACCGGAGGCGATCGCGAATTTAAAACAAGCTGCAAAACTTTATTTAGAAAAGCAAGATAAAATTAATTGCCAGGGCTGCATCCGCACCATTGATGAAATTCAGGCTGAAATTCAAGCCGCAGAAAACCGCGATCGAATTCGGGTGGCTACGATTTTAGAATATTTCAAAAGTGCTTTGTCAAAGTTGCAGCGTGGCGAACATATGGCAGCCTTAGAAGATTTTAACTGGTTGCTGCAAGTTGATTCCAAAGATGCTAAGGCTTACTGTTACCGAGGGATAACTAAATACAAACTCGGCTATCAGCAAGAGGCGATTGCTGACTTAAATAAAGCGCTGGAATTTCAGCCCCAAAACGCTCAAGCTTATTGCTACCGGGGTGCAGTGCGCTCGGATATGGGGGATTGGGGAGGGGCAATTTATGATTGCGATCGCGCTTTACAAATCGATCCAAACTACGTTGAAGCTTACATTTATCGCGGCGATGCTTACAAAAAATCTGGTAATATCCCCCAGGCGATCGCCGATTATTCCTTAGTATTAAAATTTAATTCGGATGAACCGCAAGCTTATTACCGCCGTGCAACCGCTCGGTTAGAATTGAAAGATTCTGAAGGAGCGATCGACGATTATCAACAAGCTGCTAATATTTTCTTTAACCGCCAAGATTGGATTGCCTACCGTCAAGCTCTAGATCTTATCAAAAAAGTTTATACCGCACCAAAACGCTCTACGGTGTCAAGTTCGGCTGAAAAAGACGCATATATTCGCAATCGATCGGCGAATTCTCCTTCGCTCCAGCAATTGCAAAATCAACTGATCGGATTGGTTGGCGGCAGTTTTGAGATTGCTAATCGACTCGTCGATTTGGCTCGCTATAAAAAACTGGGAATGCCAGAGGAATGGTACTGGGAAAAAGCAATTTATGACTTGCTGCGCGATCGTTAATTAAGTTATATAAACTGAATAGCTCATTATACCAAATCCGGGTTTGTTACCCCCTTTATAATGAGCAGGAGCGTAGGGTGCGTCGCCACGAATAATTCTCGCGCTTAAACCGAGATTAAACGAGCGACGCACCATACAATTTATAACGGGGATGAATCAGCCGGATTTGGTATAAG
>JAAUPI010000166.1 GCA_012035135.1 Microcoleus sp. CSU_2_2 | reverse complement strand
AGCTTGATAAACCCACCAGTGCTGCTAGTTGGGCAGAGATATGCAATGAGCATCCTGAATTCTTCAGGTTAAGGGAGAGTAATGGTAGTGATAGAAGATGGGCATCTCTAAGATGGAGATGGGCATTGGATGAAGATTATGATCCTGATGAAGGACGCTCTCTGTCACAAGATGAAATAAACCGCTTAACAGATCAACAAAGAAGAAAACTGACTAGGGCACCTTTGGAATCATCGCAAATAGAAACTCTAATAGATGCTGCTATTTCTTTGCACACACGAGCTATCGAATACGAGAGGCAAAAACAATGGTGGGTTCCTGTTGTTATCCCTGCGGTTACAGCATTGATAGGGGCGGGGTTAGGGTTTGTAGGTGCTTGGCTAGGCAAGTGATCTCGTTCACAGCAGTCGAACAATTCTGTTGGAGCGGACTGGCAGGTTGATCGGTGCGAGATCAAGGGTTGCTAACAGCCGCTCAACAGCACCGTTATCTCGCAAACGCTGCCTGACTTTGGAGATAATTCGGAAGCTCGATCGAGAGTTAAGGATTCCGGCGAAGATTCTCATTTGGGCCTTGTGAGTAAGCACAAACCCCCGCTTAACCAAAATAGAACCCCATTCCAACAACAGTACAGTAAAATGATGAGTTCATTTGAACTCGGAACACCTGTTAAAATAGGCAGTAGGTGAAGTGAGTGACCGGAATGCCTACTGCTGCTCAATTAGAGAGTTTATATCGCGTTAGTTATCAGTTGACGTATATCATGCTGCAACCGATTCATCTGGTTTGTGTCGATCCTCGTACTAGAAACGTATACGTTCTAGCTGGATCGGGTGAAGACCTTGAGTTTGAAATTGTACCGAATGGGGAGGTATTCTGATGAGCCAAGTGAATTTTCAGGCTATGAACGATGCGGAATTGAGACTGTACTTTCTGGAAAATCGCCAAGATCGAGCTGCTTGTCAGGCATATTTAGACAGGTTCAGTCAGCGTCCAAAATCAATCATTGCCAGCCCGAGCGATCCCGATTTTGACGCAAAAATTCAGGCAGCAATTCGGCAGAAATTAGAAGCATCGCGTAGCAGCCAGCCAACTAACAAGACTGTGGAGCGGACGGAGTAGAGTCTTTTCGCTTCGTTTCGGTGTTACTTGCCACCGATCGCTTTAGCCGTTATCTCGCAAACGCTGCCTGACTTTGGAGATAATTCGGAAGCTCGATCGAGAGTTTTACCTACAGAAGATTCGTAGAATAAATACATACGCACCGAAGCATCTGGTATAACTGTAAGAACGTGTTCTCTGTATTAGGTAAGGAGGTGTCGTGGACGCTGTTCGATCGTGGCTCTTGATTGGCAAGTACCGTGATACGCTTTCGCGTACATACTTGCAGTCGCAGCAGATACAAGCCCTCCTGACCTTTGCAGAACCAGTCGAGCATCCTGGTATTATTTGTCGCTATCTTGCCGTTGAGGATGGTGTTCCACTGACCACACAGGTTTTTGAGACCGGACTTGCATTCATCGACCACCACTATCGCAACAATCATCACGTATTAGTGGCCTGTGGCGCAGGTATAAGCCGTTCGGCGACGTTTGTAATTGCTGCCCTGAAACAGACCGAACAACTTGGACTCCTAGAAGCGGCGCGAGTAGTGTCCCAAGCACGGCCTTCCATCCTCCCGCACTATGTGCTTTGGCAGAGTCTTTGCAACTATTATCACGAAGATGTGCCATACCTCACACTTGTACGGGCATTGCAACCTAAGCACGGCGAACAACACCTGCATACATACGTCGTACAGTGCCTATGCTTGCGTATCGCTGCTCAGAAAGCGTTTAGGTACAGGTTTCAAACCTGTACCAAACCCTAGTGTGGCCCAACATCGCCATGCAACCGACGTGCTTTGGCTGGGCGATTTTGTGCGCTAGCAGCACATCAGCGCTTTCCTGGTTATCATTTTCATTCGAGCCCGTTAGATTTCAACATATTTGCATAAAGTAGTCGGTTGAGGAATTGGCAAACCTGACTCGCGCAACCCTTCCAAGTGAAAGATTATTGCTTGTTTAATTTGCTGTTCTACTTCTTCGATCGTTATACCTGTTGCCACGCATCCTGGCAAATCTGGAACATAAGCAGAATAGTTGTTATTGATAGGTTCGATCGCAATTGCATAGCGAATTTTTCCTGTCTGCCGATTTGCAGTTGCTTCTGCCAGCAAAATCGACCCGACCCCCGTCAATTCCCATCTGTCGCGAGGCGAATTTGTTTCTGTAAATCGTTTAACCAAAGCATCAGCAGTCAGTTTTTTCAAGACAACCATCATGTCGGGTTCTCGCGGTACGTCTCGACGGGAAAGTGCATTTGCGAGTTCGTACCAACTCCACTTTCCTTGACCTTTAGCTACTAATTCCAGCAAGACTAATTCTAGTTGAGTTAATTGAGTTAAGCTTTTCATTAAAAGTCCTCCACGCTGGGATGAAATAAAACACCAAATCCCTCTTTTAATTTATAATCTTTAACTACGCCAACATTTGTTTCCTCAAGTATTTTGTAAGGTGCGTCGCTATGAGATTGTCGATTTTTGTCTGGGAATTTTCGAGGCGACGCACCCTACGACTTACCCAACGCGAAAAGATTGCCCCATCGCTTGAAATTCTTGAGTCTCTTCTCGCTGCAATTTCTGTCTAATTTTGGCAAATTTCCTAACTGTTTCCACAGAGTACAACCACTCTCCACAGCTTAGGCAAACTTCAGCAGATACTTTTAAGGTCGCAGTATGCTTGCCACCCCGTAAAAGTTTATCGACTTCTTTTATAACTATTTCATCGCCGCAAATTGGGCATTTTTCTACAGATAGCATTGTTAATTTCTCCTATGCAAATACTGCTTCTACGGCTTTCGGTAATTCTATATATACAAAATACGCGGCTGGATACAAATAATCTTCGCCGGATTCATCAATAACTCGGATAAATTGATGTTCCGCAGCCCGATTATCGGGTATGATTCGATAGATTTTTCGCACTTCCAAGGATGCTGGATCGTCTTCGTTGTTAATGCAAACTACAAATTGTGTTTCTGAGTTATTCTGCCTCCAGAGTTCCGAGCCGCGCGAGGCAGAGCCTCGGGGCATGGGTTCCCAGGCACAGCCTGGGAACCAGCTCAGCCAGATCAAAAAATCATCCGTGCATCCGTGTCATAATCCGTGTCGTGCCTTCCTTCAACTCTTCAAGGCAACTCAACAGAACTGGGTTTAGCAACATGAGGCAGCCCCCAGCCCAATTTTTCCCGCAAAACGTGGAAAAACTCCGGAGGCTGCACCCGCACAAAGCGTGCCTGGTACGGAGCTCGTTCTACTTGTACCCAATCCTCCGGCAAAACATAACACCCGCCATTCCCGTCTACCACCATTACCAATCGGTTCGGACTTGCAGGCAAAATCTTCACCGGCTCAGTGTTGCTAAATACCAATGCCCGCGAAGCCATAGAGTGCGGGCAAAGAGGCACTAACTGCAACACTGGCACTCCGGGAATAATTACAGGGCCACCGGCAGACAGCGCGTAAGCTGTCGATCCAGTCGGAGTTGAGACAATTACCCCATCTGCGGCAATATCCACAGAAGCGTGTTGACCGATCGCAACTTCAAAATGGCACATACAAGTCAGTGGTTCCCGGTGCAGCACCATTTCGTTCAAACATAGCGCTTCCCAGAGGCAGTCATTTTGCCGAAACAGCCGCACTGCCAGCATCGATCGTTCTTCTATTTCATATTCTCCGGCGATCGCCTTTTCCAAAGCTTGTGGCAGCAAGTTCAGGTAAGTCTCTGTCAAAAAACCCATGTGACCGGTATTGACAGTCAGCAGCGGCACCCCGATGGGGGCGACTTGGCGAAACGCAGACAGCACCGTGCCATCGCCTCCCAACACCACTGCAAATTCCATGTCGCTGTCAAAACCGGGGGGAACGAGTTGGTCAATCGGAGTGTGGCACATGGGGCGATCGGGGCTGGAATAGCCCAGAATTCCCCCGGAGCCCGAAACCGCGCAGACATCCCAGCCACGGGCAGTCAGCTTGTCTTTCAGCTCCTCGGCGATGCGACAAGCAACAGGTTTAACGTCGTTGTAAATAATCCCAGCTTTCGGCACTATAAACTACCCCACCTTACTGTAAAGCCTACAGTCGCTTGGAAGGCGTGCAAATTGATATTTTTGTAGTCTATCCACTCCTTTTTAAAAGCAGGTAAATTGTGCTGTCGATCGAAGTATGAAATTGATTTTCCGAATTTTTGATATTCTGTTTTTCGGTGATAGACGCAGGCATTATCAAAAAGCCGATCGAGCTTTCTCTGATATAGAAGTATCACTTCAACGGCCCTAGTTGGGTAAAGTTTAAATGTGGCGCGTCTTGTTGCCGTCATCGCTTTATAGTAAAAAGTAGATTTATAGTCTGTGACGATATCGAACCGCCACAAACTGCCAGTTTTTCACTCCCTGACTGCGCAAGTCAAGGAAGAAGAAATTTATTCCGTTAGCTTAAAATGTAAAAGGCATCTTTTGTTTACTCCGTTTTTTAGTTTTAGTTTGCTCGTACTCTATTTCCTTGAGCTTCTTCATAATGAGACTAAAGTATTCTTCAAGATAAGATTCCAAAGTAGTAGTTTCTTTGGGGTCTAACCCGAAGATGCTGTAAACATCATCCATCGGAGCTTTCAAGGGTTTTCCAGCGGCTAAAACTTCTGTAAAAGCCAGTCGATCGGCTACATTCCAACTCCACTGAAAAAACTTAGCAACTTGGCGAGTAGCCTGCAACAAAGCATCTGGGGTGCGGGTAATTTTAGCTTGCTTCCCAGACAGCCTCTCGCACAAGCGAACGATTTCGTCGGCGTCCCAAGCGCGATTGCCCACCACTGGAAAGGTTTTTTTCTCGGTTTCGGGAACGGAAAGGGCTCGGACGGCAAACTTGGCAACGTCCTGAGTGTTCATATAGGCAAGGGCTGACGGCTTATTGGGCAGCCAGACTCCCTGATTGTCCAAAATCGGCATTGCATAAAGGCTGAGCAGTCCTTGCAAAAAACCACAAGGTCTTAAGATTGTGTAGTCTAGACCGGATTCTGCTAAAAACAGCTCGGTACAGCGCTTGATTTCCAATAGGGGGACTTGGGGATATTTCTCGGCATCGAGAAATGAAATGAATACGTAACGCTTGATGCCGGCAGCTACTGCTGCCTGAATTAGCGATACTTTTCCGTCCCAGTCTACTCTTTTAATTCCTACAGAATCTGCTGAGCTGGCTGTTGCTGCATCGATGATGGCTGTGACGCCTTCTAGTGCAGGAGGCAGAGTTTGGGGTTGGCACAGGTTCCCCGGTACGAGTTCAGCGCCCCATTCTTTCAAAAAGGCTGCTTTTCTGTAACTTCTGACTAAACAGCGCACATGATAGCCCTCGTCTAGGGCGCGGCGGGCTATTTGGCGGCCGAGAGTGCCGGTGGCACCTACAATCAATAAAGTCATCTAGGGATTAATTACGAATCTTAAACTTTCTATAAAATGATATCAGGTCTTTCTCAGTTTTGTATAAAAACTTAACAAAAACCTGACATCCTTTCAGATTGAGGTTGAGGGCTATGCCGAAGGCAGCAGGCTTCCGCCCTTGGGGCGGAAGGCAGAAGGATCGAAAAATTTTGCCACAGGGCAAGCCCAAGGATTTATCTGTGGGGCAAAAATTCTGGCTTCTGCCTTCGGTAGAGTGAAGTTTCCTAAAGTCTAAAACGAGCTAAGTGGAAAAATTCTGCCTTCAGGCTTGATACTTCTGCCTGCGAAATGATCTGTTTAAAAAATTTATTCTTCGCCACCGCCTTGCAGTTTGAGCAGGAGGAAGCCTCCACCTATACCCACGAAAATTAGGGAAAAGGACAAAAAGGCTGCATTGAAAATTTCAGGATTCATCAGTTTTGTATCTCCATTGGGCGATCGCATTCAATTAACTTGACACTCCTCGACCTAAAGGCGCGAGGATTCTTGGATCCACGACTGACCTTACTATTCACTATCCTTACGGCAATGCTTAAACCTTTCAACTGTGGCATACCACTAATTGAGGAGCTTAACTTAGTGAATCCCAGAGGGTCTATCTCCCCAAGCGTACTAGGATACGAACCTAGAGTTCAGGCGTGTCCCGCCTTACTTGAACCGTCAACCAAGTGTTTCGTTCTCTGGATATTGGGATGTTATTTTTAAATCCCTAGCTGTTTTAAGAGTGTTCGCTGCTCTTTGCCCCTAAATTTATGCCTGAAAGTGTGTCTTAACTGTTTCACGATGGCAAGGGAGTTTCACCCTGGCAACGTAATTGTAACCTGGTTTGGGGTTGCTTGGCCAAGCGTAAATTCAAGCTCATCTAATAGAAAGCCGTCTTAGAAGGATGGGGTTTTCAACCCACTCTCTTGATAATATAGTTTCGGGCGATCGGCTACCAGAATGCTAAAATTTCAGTTCGGAAATTTTTTTAGCATTCTGGAGAAGATTGATTTGCATCCAGATCGGGAATTAAAACTAGCTGTAACTCTGGGAGATCCGGCGGGAATTGGGCCGGAAGTAATTCTCAAGGCTTTGGCAGATCCTGTAGAGGCTTTGAGGGTAACGACGATCGGCTCTCGGGCAATTTTACAGCAAACTTACGACAAGCTGCGATCGTCCCATCCGGCAGCAGAAGCGGCAAATCCAGAATCATTAAACATTATTGATGTCGAACTCGACGGTAAATGGGGCGAAATTGTCCAGGGTGTTGGGAATGCAGCCAGCGGGGCTGCTAGCTTTGCGTACATGGAAAGGGCGATTGCCTGTACCCTCGGCGGCGAATTCTCGGCAATTATTACTGGGCCGATTTCCAAAACTTGCTGGCAGGCGGCCGGTTACAATTATCCCGGACAAACAGAACTTCTGGCCGAAAAAGCGCGATCGCAGCGGTTCGGAATGCTGTTTGCCGCCACATCTCCCCACAGTGGCTGGACGCTAATCACTTTACTCGCTACCACACATATTGCTTTACGTCAAGTCCCAGATGCTTTAAGTCCAGAATTGCTGAGCGAAAAACTTGAATTGCTGATAGAGTGTTTGCGGGAAGATTTTGGGCTAGAAAGACCAAAAATAGCGATTTCTGGCTTAAATCCTCACAGTGGTGAAAATGGGAAACTGGGCAATGAAGAGCAAGACTGGATGATACCGTGGTTAGAAACGCAGCGCGATCGCTTTCCGGAAGTGCTGCTAGATGGGCCCGTTCCACCGGATACTTTGTGGGTAAAGCCTGGGAAAGCTTGGTACGGTTTAGTTGAACCTGCTCACGACGCTTACTTGGCAATGTATCACGATCAAGGTTTGATTCCAGTCAAATTGATGGCTTTCGATCGAGCAGTCAATACTACTATTGGATTGCCATTTGTCCGCACATCTCCCGATCACGGTACAGCTTTTGATATCGTAGGGAGAGGGATTGCGGATGCCTCCAGCATGAAAGCAGCATTGCAGCTTGCGGGAGAGTTGGCAAGTCGCAGAGCAGCAGTTAAAATAGGGCGATCGTTTTAGTACGCATGAAGCCGTTCAAAGTTGCGTCAATTCTATTGATTTTCGCTCGTGTGGGGCTGCAAGCAAGCTGTTAATTTCCTTTCATCAGTTAAAGTCAAATTCGGGTGGCACAGTATGGCGGCATTTAATCAAAATCCTAGCGAAATCGATCAGTCAAAAAAATCAGTTTCTGACGCAAATCCGGCAAGTCATCAAGCTGAAGAGCAGCTTCAAGAATTGCTGACTGTACTGACTGAATTGCAATTAGTAAAAAAATCCAAAAAGGAACACAGCCAGCTTAACTTACCGCCCTCGGAAAAGTCCCCAGAGCGACTTGAGGACGCACGAAATCGGCAAAGTCAGCAGCAGTTATCTTTTACGATCGAAGCACCTGCTATTGCACCCGAAATAATGACCAAAGATGAAGAGATAGCAGCGGAAAAACCGATCGGCGATGAGCCGGATTTATCTAAAGCTGCAAAGCTAGGAAAAGATAATGGGCCGTCGCAGGAAGAATTAGAACACGCAGTCGAGCAGTTTAAGCGGTTGCAGCAACTGCTATTTGAAAGGGATGTTCCTGAATTTTATGGTAATGTTTCGAGTGTGGAACAGAGATTAGCAAATTTTGAAAGGCTGATATCTGAACCGGCAGAGTTGATAAAGTTATTAACGCCGTTAATTCCTGAGTTGCTGAGCGGTCAAGTCAGGGAGTTGCAAGCGGAATTGAGAGAGGCGATCGCACCTGATGGCACTCTAAGAATTAATCAAAGCGAAATAGAAGCGAAAGTAGTTGATTTGCAAAATCAACTCGCGATTTTTTTCGAGCAAAAAATCGCTGATCCTGAAGAGTTAATAGCAGGAATGATGCCGATAATTGGCGATTTGCTCAACCGTAAAGTAACTGAGTCGAAGTTAGAGGTAGCTGGTGCGATCGCCCCAATAGTTGATAAAGTAGTTCACCACCAACATGGACTCGAAGAACAAGTATTAATCATTGCAAATCAATTTGCCGAGGTTGAGCAGCGATTACAGCAGCAGCCTGAAGATTTAGTCAAACAGCTATTGCCAATAATTTACGAGTCGCTGAACCGCAAAATCAGTGAATTAAAGTTAGAGGTGGTAGAGGCAGTCGTACCCTCAGCGCAGGTAAGAATCGCTTGGATAGAAATAGAAGAAAAAGTATTAAACATCATTGAAAGGAGACTGGCTAGCCAACAGCCACCAATTCAGCAGCCGGAAGAGATTGTCTCGCGGATTATGCCAGTAATCACCGAGTTGTTGAACCGCAAAATAGATGAATCTCAATCGCAGGTGGCAGCCGCGATCGCACCTTTGATCGAAGGCTCAATTCATCAAAAAGAAGTCCAAATAAATCTAGAAAGTAAAGTCAGTAATCTTCAGCGACAGCAAAAATCTCAGCCAGAAGAAATCATGGCAAGGCTGATGCCGTTAATGATTGAGTCGCTGAATCGGAAGATAGATGAGACAAAATTAGAGGTAAAAGAGGCGATCGCACCGGCCCTGGAGGTAGCAATTCATAACAGTGGTATTGCTGCCCAAATATTGAGAAATGAAAATCAAATTGTTGAAGTTCAGCAGCAAGCTTTAGCCGAGATAGAAGGGTTGATGGCAAGAATAATGCCAGCCGTTGTAGAGATGCTGTCTCGGAAAATCAGCGAAGCAAAGCTAGAGATAGAATCTGCGATCGCCCCGGCGGTGGATGCGATGATTCAGAATCGCAGAATCGAACAAAGACTCGCGAGAATCGAACAAAAGATTGTGGCGATCGAACACCGGATTTATGAATCGACAGATTTGTTTACGGATTTACTGAAACCTTTGATTGACGAGTTGATGGTAAACCATCACGATCAACTGGAAAAATCTGTTATAGCATCAATTTTACCTTTATTAGATGAAGTTGTCAACTATAACTATAAGCTCAACGATCGGGTAGGAAATCTCGAACGGCAAGTAAATGATGCGGAATGGGGAGGCGATCGGGAAGCAATAATTAACAGGATTAAAGCAGAGCTGCCGGAAATTCTGCTGCAAACGATCGAAGGTTCAAAAGCATCATTGGCCAAAGTCATATCCCCGATTATTGACGAATTGATTTATGCCAAAACCAAGCAAAACAAGCAGTCAATGGGAGAAGCGCTCGCCCCAGCGATTCCCGTAGCAATCAGCCACAGAATAAATGAATCGCCAGACGAAATTGCACAGGCGATCGCGCCGGAAATGGCCTTAGCGATTAAACAACAGATTAATCTGAATCGAGAAGCAATGTCGGATGCGGTGTATCCTATTATCGGCAGCACGATTTTAAAGTACATAGCCGAGACGATTCGGGAAATCAATAAAAAACTCGAAAAATCTTTAAGCGTTGAGGGAATTACTCGCAAATTCAAAGCTAAGTTTCAGGGAATTTCGGAGGCAGAATTGCTGATGAAAGAAACAACACCGCTGACGGTTAAAGCTGTATTTTTAATTCAAAAAAAATCTGGCTTGGTAATTTCAGCAGTGCAGCAGTCTGAAGGCGAACAGCTAGAATCAGATATGGTAGTGGGGATGTTGACTGCTATTCGTGCTTTTGTCAACGACTGTATAGCTCAATCGGGAAATATTGCAGAAATTGATGCCATAGAATACGGCACTTCGCAGATCGTATTGGAAGTAGCGGGTTATTGCTATCTGGCGCTAGTGATTCAAGGAGAAACCCGCCAGTGGTTTAAGTATAAGATGCGAGCAATACTCAAAAATATTGTTCAAGAATACGGGCATCAAATCCAGTCGTTTGATGGCGATCCAAGAACTGTCCCCGTAGAAATCAACTCCCACTTGCAAAAATTAATCGATACAAATGTACCAGTTAAATCTACTAAGCCTCCAGTCTTATTAATGCTCGGTGTTACAGCTTTGGGTTTAATTGGTGTACCTTGGGGAATGTATCAATACCGCAGCGGAGTTGAACGCAGGTTAGAAGCAGATACCAATTTGGCTTTACAGTCGGCTCCAGAGTTGTCAGTTTATCGCCTCATGGCAGATGTTCGGGGTAAAGTTTTGCAGCTTTCGGGAAGAGTGCCAAATCAAAAGCTGCGATCGAAAGCCGGACAAATCGCTCAGCAAGCGGTTCCCAAATTAAAGCTAGATAATAAAATTATAGCAGTTGATGTTCCTCCAGATCCGGTTTTAGTCGAGGCTGATGTTAAGCGGACAGCGGCTCTTTTGAATAAAGTAGCAAGCATTGATATTTCAACTCGCTATGCAGGTGGAAAAGTAGCCGTCGAAGGTAGCGTGATGCGATCGACAGATGCTCAGAAAATCACTCAAGCCTTTGAAAAAATTCCGGGTGTGAAGTCTGTAACCAATACGGTGGAAGTAGTAACTACCTTGCCCTCAAAGGCAATGACAATTCGCATTTACTTTAATATCGGTGCTGCAAATTTGCAGCCGAAAGACATAGCCCAAAAACTTAGCAAAGTCAAGGAATTCATGGAGGAAAATAGCGCTAAGAATTTGAAGATAATTGGCTATAGCGATTTCAAAAGCAGTCCTGCTGAGAATCAAAAGTTGGCACTGGAAAGGGCGAGAAATGTGAAAGCAGTTCTGGTCAAACAAGGAATAGATGGCAACAGAATACAAATTGCTGCTACGAAAAATCCTCCCGAAGGTGTGGAGGCAAATCCACCTTTATGGTTAAGTAGAGCAGTAACATTTGAGGTGGTTAATTAACAGGGGAAATAGGGACTTGGGAATTAGTAGCAAATAACTAATAACTTAAGTCGCTGGAAATTCAAGACACTAGATAAATTTAGTGAGGTAGATTCTAACTATTTGTAAAACTTCTCGATCGGGATCTTTGCTAAACTCCATCCCGTTATAAATTGTATGGTGCGTCGCTCGTTTAATCTCGGTTTGTAGCGAGAGTTGTACGTAGCGACGCACCCTACGTTCGCGCTGATTATAAAAGGGGTAAGTAACCCAGATTTGGTATTAGTCCTCTTGGCTAAATCGGGGATTCTGGGCTGTTGAATCATGACAGATTCCAACTCCTTTTAATTTCTTGAATACTTGCTATCGCACTTTCAATGTAATCTAACTCGGAAATAGAAACAGCAAAATTTGTGGGGGCGATCGAGCTTGTTAGTAGCGATCGAGAGTTGAAAAAGTTGGAGGTTTGGACTCTGAAACATGACAAGGCTTATTTTGTGACTTATGTGGCGGAAGTGGGAAAGTACGATCGATTTTTGCCCGTTGTTGAGAAAATGATTAAGTCGCTGGAAGTTGCGGACACCAAATAAATTTATGGAGGAAGTTGTCAGATTATGGTGATAGTATCAATCGAAGATGAATATATTGAAGAGTTGAGGAATCACTATAGATTTGTATTTACCTTTATGCGATACTTGGATAGTGTATGATACCAAATCCGGGTTACTTACCCCTTTTATAATCTCGTAAATAGACATCTCCTAAAAAGAAATTAGCCCATTGCGATCGATCGCATTCTGTGGGGTCGGGTGAAGCATTTGGACATAAACTAAGCAGGTTTGAGGCACAGACTGTCGCCCGTTAGGGCGGGCTCTCTT
>JAAUPI010000165.1 GCA_012035135.1 Microcoleus sp. CSU_2_2 | reverse complement strand
GGGGAGGGGGAGAGGGGGAGAGGGGGAGATGGAAGGATGGGAAGAGAGTAAAAATTTCTACTTCTTCCTTCTTCCTTCTTGCCTCGGACTTCTTGCCCCGGACTTCTTGCCTCGGACTGACATCCGTTACATCCGTTACACAATCCGTTGCCGAACTTCCTTCTTCCTTCATTTCCTCACTCATCCAAAACAGCAGATGAGCGGCGACGGCGGCGGCGGTTGATAGCAGGCTCCTCCGGTTCGATCGAATCGATCAATTCGCTAGGTTCGATCGATTCGCCGAAGTCGCTAGGTTCGATCGCATGGCTCGAATAGCTGGATTCACTCAATTCGATCGGACTCTCATCAATTATTTCAGACACGAACGAGATCGGATGGACATCCTCTGTATCGTCTGTATCGTCTGTATCGTCGATCAAACTATCCCCGTAAATATCCGCCTCAACCTCTTCAAAAAATTCAGGCTCAACATTGTGGGCTACAGACATCTCTGCATAATCATCATGTTCCTCGATCTCCTCCGGTGGTGCCGCCTGTTCAAATTCGAGTTCGAGTTGCTCAAACGGAGGTTTCGTCGGGGCCCCTCCGGGCAGCGTTACCGAAACGATCGCATTCTTAGGATTTTTCAGGCTGCGATCCGCCAGCACCAAAGGAGAAACTCCCATCACAGCATAAACATCCTGCTCTTCGGCAGTCATTTCCACCGAAATCACCTCAGGGGGCTCCACCATCGGCTTCATCAACTCCGACTTAGCCGGACGCACGCGCTCGAAATCCTCGCGCCTTCCCGCAGCCATATTGACCAGCCCAAACCCCTCGGAAGCAGCCCGGATACCAGGAGGCGCAAGATACTCAGACGACGATCGCGCATCCGCGATTTGCCCACTGGAAGTATTCGGCAGACGCAACTTGCTGCGTACCGGTTCCTCCTCAGGGGTGATGGCAAAAGCCTCCTCTCCGATGCGGCGGCGGCGGCGACGGCGAGTTCCGTTGCCCAAATCCTGATAGCTGGGATGGTTGAGCAAGTCCAAAGATGAGACATTGCCCGCATCAAAATCCAACGTTTCGTTCTGAGGTTCCCAGGCAGCCCGCTGGATTTCGGAGAGACGTTCTTCCCGCACCGGTGCAGGAGTTGCGGCAGCAACGGGTGTCAAGCTGCGGCGCTCCGCTCCTTCTGGTACGCTCAACAAAACGCGGTTTGAGGCTGCAACAGTACGATCGCCTCGATCGGCGGCCGATTCCCGCACCGCTGCCGCAAAATCCTCTTCCCCTGGGAGTTGTACTAAATGGCCCAATCCGTTGCAAGTCGGGCAAGTGTGGCCGAACAACTCGTAAATATTTTGACCTTGGCGCTTGCGAGTCAGTTCTACCAGCCCCAGTTCCGACAGTTGAGCGATTTGAGGGCGAGCCTTGTCAGCTTTGAGAGCCTTATTGAAATGTTCCAACACTTGCAACTGATCGCGCCGTGACTCCATGTCGATAAAGTCAACAATAATCACCCCGGCAATATTCCGCAAACGCAGTTGCCTAGCAATTTCCGTTGCCGCTTCGCAGTTTGTCCAGAGTACGGTTTCGCGAGCCGTGGCCGATCGAGTAAACGAGCCAGAGTTGACATCAATTACCGTCAGCGCCTCCGTCGGCTGAATAATCACATAACCACCCGAAGGTAAATCCACCCTCGGCCTGAGAGCTTCTCGAATGGCAGCGTTGACGCGGAAAAATTCCAAAATCGAGGCGCGTTCTCGGTGGTGGTCGATCAAAACTCCCGCAGGCAGCTTGCCCCCGTTCCAGCTCATCAACTGCTGCTTCACCCGCTTAATCCCATTTTGCGAGTCCACCACAATCCGGTTCACGTCACCGCTGAACATATCCCGCAGTACCCGCTGGATAAAATCGTCGTCGCGGTTGAGCAGTGCCGGCGCCCGTGTGGAGCCTCCTTCGAGCTGAACAGCTTCCCACTGTTTTTGCAGCACTTCCAAATCTTCCATGATGGCTTCTTCAGTCATCCCTTCAGCTTCGGTGCGCACCAGCAGCCCCATCCCCGCCGGTTTCACCAAAATAGCCAAGGCTCTGAGGCGGTTGCGCTCGTTTTCCGCCTTGATCCGCCTCGAGAGATTAACTCCTCTGCCGTAGGGCATCAGTACCAAATAGCGGCCCGGCAGAGTAATATTACCTGTCAGCCTGGGGCCTTTGCTGCCCGTCGGCTCTTTCATCACCTGTACCAGAACTTTCTGCTGCGGAGTCAGGAGTTCTGTAATTGCCCCGGCCGATCGTTTGAGTCGCAGCGGGCCGAGGTCTGTGACGTGCATAAACCCGTTGCGTTCTGGGTCGCCAATATTCACGAAAGCGGCATCTATCCCAGGTAATACATTTTCGACAACTCCCAAGTAAATATCACTAACTTGGTGGCTGCCTGTGGCTACCACGAGTTCTTGGATTTGATCTTCTGAAAAGACGGCAGCAATACGATGCTGCTCTGCAATAACAATCTGCTTTGGCATTCAATTTCCTCAAAAACTGTCAGCAAGTTAGAGACACATACGCTGAAGAGTGCCTCTGACTTGGGTTGTAATTAGTAGTAGATTCAAGAGTTATTAGCTGTGATTTGGTGCGGGGTAGAAGGTCGGACTCGGTTGATTTGAGGGAAATTAAACTCTAATTTCAATTTTTGCATCATGCAACTTTGACCTCCGGCAAACCCGACAGTTGAATCCGACCTTTAAAGGGTTTTTCCACAATATTTACCTTCTACAGATAGAGTGGTTAAACCCGCCCGTACAGAGTTATGAGTTATGCTCCGCAGATAAATCTCGGAGAGAGAAATGAGGGCGCTTTTATCGAGTTAGCAATATTGAGTTTTGAGTTAAGAATTGCGAAATCTTTTACTCAATATTCAATACTGGCAACTCTTAATTTTAACTCAGCGAATAAGTTCAGCGGCACTGTACCAATTTCTTAACACAAAACTCAACACCAAGAACTTTTAACTCCGCGAAATGGTTCCGAGCAGGTGGCAGGCGAAATTAAGTCTAAGTATGTGACGTACTCCCAACAGCAACCGCAAGCAGTATGCAGTGGGTTTCTTAAGAGTCCTGTTAAGGATATCGAAAGCTTCCTTCGAGGTACTACAAGTTATTTCCCTCTACAGCGTTTTATAGTGAGGAACACGTCCAGCCCCACTGGTTAAATACAAAGGTTTTCTCACCTTTTAGCTAATTTCGACTGCGACATCCGCCCCTACAAACCATAAAAACCCTGTCAAAAACATCTATTGTTTAAGACCCGCAGAGTAGCTTGAACCGTAAGATTTTTTGAGTAAGCCGACGATCGACAGTAACTCGATCGATCGGATTAATCGCTCAATTTAGCTCAGAGCCGGCTCTTGCGGGTTTGGCCCTAGATTTAGCCGGTGAATGTACAAAAAGGCTTGAAGTCTTGAACGGAAGCAATTTGCTACCCAGCCCGCGTTGCTGGTTGACGAGCGCGACGAGCGACTAAAGCGCTCAAGCCGCAGCAGCTTCCATAACAAGCAATTATAGCGTGAAACTACACATCCCGATCGAGAGCCAAAGGCGGAATATTCTACCTTTAGCTTCCCCATTCTAACGCTAACCCAAGATAAGCTGACTGCGCTGGAGGTGCAGGAGCTGAATTTCCCGCTGGCTGACTTGTTCGAGCATAAAAACCAGATGTTCTGGCCGTAACAAGTTGCCGTCGCTGCGACAACTGCCCGTATAGCGCAAAACGGCTCTAACGTCCTCGGAGTTATCGCCTCCGCTAGAAGCTGGGGTGCATTGTTGAAGCTCTACAAGTTCTAATTTTTGCAGTCGATCGCGCAAATTGACTTGCTGCGTTTTGCCAGACTTAGTAGTGTGATCCCACCAAAAAGCCTCTGCTTCGATAATCGCCTTTACCCAATCTTCCCAGTTGGCGCTAGTAGCGACGGAGACAGGAGCAGAATTCTCCCGGTCTGATTCGCGATTTTCGGGCAGCAAACCCGCTACAACCACAGTAATCAGGTACTCCGCAGCTTCCAACAACTGGTTAGCAGAAGGAGCCTTAACATCGATCGGCTCAACCCTGTAAATGGGGATATTTTCTGGGAGGTTAGCCACTAATTTTTCCCGAAAAAGGTCAGCATCCATCGACTCAGTGAGCTCAAAGTCCACAATTTCACCCGTGCTCGTAACGCCCAGAGGCAAGGCATTTGCCACAGAAATTCGAGGACTCGGGTGAAAACCGCCGGTAAAAGAAATCGGCAAATCGGCTCGACGCAACACTCGATCGAACAATCTTAGCAAATCCAAATGGCCGATCGAAGCCATGTCGCCGACCTTGCCAAACCAAACCCGCAACCGTTGTTTCCGCGCTTGATTCGGCACAAACTCCCCAGCAAATTCAGGAATTGGCAGCGGCGCTACAACTACATTGTGTCCGAAATCAGTGCCGCAAACCCCACAGTGCGAGCAGCCTTCAAAGGAACAATCGGGAACCGTTGCCGCTGCTAAAGCCTTTTGCAAATCAATCTTTAGCCAGTTTTTGTCGATCCCCGTATCTAAATGATCCCAAGGTAAGGGTTGGTCGATCGATTTTAGATTGAAGAAAGCGCCTGGTAGGGGCGGTGCCCCCGTGCCCGCCCCCGCGCTGGTATGGGCGGCGTCCCCGTGTCCGCCCCCCGCTGTTAAATTCATCTGTGTATCCGTGTCCAAATGCGTGTCGCGCGCCTCCTCCTCAAATAAATTCCATTCGCCGTTTTCGATTTGGCGGTATTTCCAGGTAAGATCGGATTCTTCGATCGCCTGAGTCCAAGCTTTGTGAGCCCGATCCAAGCTTTCCCACCACGAATCCATACCAGCCCCAAGTTCCCACGCACGGCGAACTACAGAACTCAAACGCCTGTCGCCCCTGCCGACAAAATCCTCCATTGCCGAAATCCGCACATCGGTGAAATTCACCTTAATATCCTTAATCGATCGAAATTCTGCCCTCAGGAGTTTTTGCTTGCGTGAAAATTCCGTAGTAGAAACCGAGTGCCACTGAAACGGAGTGTGCGGCTTCGGCGTAAAATTAGAAATTGTCAAGTTAAAAATCAATCTGCGCCTGCCATTGAGCCTGCATTCCCTTTGCAGCCAGCGGACTGTTTCAGCGATACCCAGAACATCAACATCTGTTTCCCCAGGGAGACCGATCATAAAATACAGTTTGATTTTATCCCAGCCTCGATCGACACCTGTTTTGACACCCCGGAGCAATTCTTCATTCGTCAAACCTTTGTTCACAATGTCCCGCATCCGCTGCGTGCCGGCTTCCGGGGCAAAAGTTAAACTAGCTTGGCGTGTACCGCCGAGAATGTCAGCAATGTTGTCATCAAACCTATCTACCCGTTGGCTGGGCAGAGACAGGGAAATATTTTTATCTTGAAGACGGTTTTTGATTTCCATCCCCACTGCTGGCAGTGCCAAATAGTCGGAACAACTCAGGGAAAGCAGCGAAAACTCGCTTTGTCCAGTGGCTTTCATGCCTTGTTCGATAGCCTCTACCACTTTTTGCGGTTCGACATCTCGCGCGGGACGAGTTAGCATTCCCGGCTGACAGAAGCGGCAGCCACGGGTGCAGCCCCGCCGGATTTCTACAGTCAGTCGATCGTGTACTGTTTGAACGTAGGGAACCAGGCCGATCGAATAAGCTGGAATGGGAGTCGCCACCCGCCGTAAAATTCGATCGGGAACTTGGGGGCGATTGGGATGGACAGAACCATCGGCGGCCATATCGTAAAACTGCGGGACATAAACGCCGGGAATTTGCGCCAAATCCAGCAACAAAGCTTCGCGACTCAAGCCATTAGTTTTGCCTTCTGCCAAAACCAAGCCAATTTCTGGCAGCAATTCTTCTCCATCTCCCAAAGCGATGAAGTCAAAAAAGTCAGCGTAGGGTTCGGGATTGGAAGTTGCCGTTTGCCCGCCAGCAAAAATCAGCGGCAATTCGGGAATTGTCGCTCTTTCTTTCCAAGTTAGGGGAATGCCAGCCAAATCCAGCATTTCCAGAATATTTGTGGCTCCCAGTTCGTAGCTGAGGCTAAAGCCCAGAATATCAAATTCTGCGAGCGATCGCCTCGACTCTACCGCAAACAGGGGAGTTTGAGTCGATCGAAGTTTTGCTGCTAAGTCAGGTGCCGGCAAATAAGCTCGATCGCACAACTGCCTCGGCAAAGCGTTCAAAATGTTGTAAAGGATGATATGCCCCAGATTAGAAGCACCAACTTCATACACTTCTGGGTAAGTGAGCACCCAGCGCACCTTAGCTGTATCCCAAGGCTTGCGTACAGCCCCCAACTCGTTTCCCAGATAACGAGCAGGCTGCATAATTTCTGATGTAAGTAATTCTTCGACTGCTACTGCCACGGCTCGACTCGCTAATAATTGCGACTGTCTAAGAGCCTACCTTAAAATCTGCCAGGACGCCAACAGCAGCGCTTTGATTCTCGGGCTGTTAGCCACTTTTGCTTTATTCTTTTGTCTGTTTACAATTCACCTCACCTCTAGTGGTAGCTGGTGACACAGGCGTTTTTGGGTTCAAAGCTATCGACGTTTTCCAGAATCTCAAAAACTCGATCGAGTTGACTGAGTTCTAGAATCATCCTAATACCGGGGGAAACCGAGCAAAGACTAAATCGCCTCTGAAGCTTTCTAGCCTGCTTGAGGCCTGAAACCAATGCCATCAAACCCGCGCTATCAATGAATGTTACTTCTGCAAGATCTACAACCACCGCTACTCCCGAATCTGAAATTGCTGTGCTTAGCTGGTATCCGAAGTCTCTGACGGTGGCTGCATTCAGGTGGCCTAGGGGGCGAATCACCGTAATTGGTTTTTGGGCAAGAAGTGTCTGCATAGGTTCAACTTATGGTTGCTGCGTATTTTACGGTGCTAAACGGCTGTCAGCCTAAATCTACTTGATATCTCTGAGCCTAACTTGCTATTGAGGAAGCCGACCAACTTTTTTGAGTAGTTTTACTGAATCTTTATTTATTTACCGTCCTTTAGTAAAGTTTTCGTGAATTTTTGAGAGTAAAAGTGAGCTACTATACTATTTTTTGGTAAAGACAGGAGATTTATTCTTGGTAATTGTAAAAAGTGCGATCGAAGAACCCCTAGATGTTCAGTTAAACTGCATAATGTAATTGAAATCACTGCTTACTTCTGATTTAGATCACGCCTTAGTTATATGATATAGATGAAAATTTAATTATACTAAGTTATACCATCTACCATGCAAGCAACTCGTGCCATTCGTAAACTTGTAGAAAAAGCCCTCTATATTAAGCGGTTGACACCAGATATTGAAAATGAAATTAATTATGAACTCACCCGTTTGGGCTACATCTCGGATGTTGATTATGAAGCTTTAGAGCTATTAATGGATGAAATGGATGCAGGCAGAGTTCAACTGGTATCTAGTCGATAAATCATCAAAGCAGCCACATCCGCGACTCACTTACATCCCCAAGTTTAAAAGCACGGGGCTGAAGTTTCATTTTTGGTAACATCGGTTAAAATATAAACTTTAGGGGCTTGACAAAAGCGACTTTCATTAATTATTCATATCTATTCTAATATGTGCTGTAAATAAAGCATTCTCACTATTTCAGGATTTACGCAAAGGAACAATTTTTACACTATTTGTTTTGTGCGGTAATACTAATTCTCTTTCTTTCGTGCAACAGTAGCCGTAGGGGCGATCGTTAAATCTCTGTTTTTTCATCAGTGATTACCGTAGGGGCTCTCGCCTGACGGCAGTAAATATTAGACATCTCCTAAAAAGAATCTCAAGCCATTCGATAAATGTAGGGGGTAGGGGCGGTGCCCCCGTGCCCGCCCCTAACGGGCGACAGTCTGTGTCGAAAACCATCGATTTTATGTCCAAATGCTTCACCCTCAAGAGCTTGCGGCGATCGATCGCTCCGGGGCTAATTTCTTTTTAGGAGAGGTCTTTTGTAAAGTTTTGTAAAAAATGAGTTGAATTTGCATAAAAAAGAACAAGTTGCGCCGATAGCTTAAATAGAAGGGAGCAAACGCTGCGGGCGATTTGTTGTCGGTCAACTTGTCTCTAAACCAAAAGCAGATGTCAACACAACCAGAAAGCACCGAGACATCGGTGAGTCTTCTTTTTGCCAAAATCGAGAGCCTCTTGACTCAGACTTGGCAAGAAACAGGTCACGGATGCCTGAGTATTGAGAGTGAAAAAATCAGCTCAACAAAAATTAAAGTAATTATCCGCGGCTCTACTCACTACCGATATATAATTTCCCGTAAAGATATCAATGGGTGGATTTCAAAGTATTCGTTAGTAGACAAGTGAAATCTATAAGCATCTATAGCAGTTGATAGTTGACAGTTACTTAGCTGTTAATACAATCACACTATTCAGTCATTTTTTGCAATTTATAAGTCGGTATTTTTGAAAGGAAAAAATAGTATGAAGTTGCTGCCAGAAGATGGAATGTTGACTATGTCAATGGGCGAGTTGATTGAGTTAGAGCCACAGGCTGAATTGGGAAGAGAGTCGATCGAGCTTTTTGCCGAACCAAGAGCAACCGATAGCCAAAACCTGCGGTCAACATCAGAAAATCACATAGTCTTCATCGACTCGCAGGTTGCAGACTGCCAAAAACTCGGCAGCGGAGTCAAACCGGGAACAGAAGCAATTATCCTCAACCCGACAGACGACGGCATCGACCAAATCACCGAAATTTTAGCCAAACGCAGCGGATTTGATAGCATCCAAATAGTTGCTCACGGCGAACCAGCCAGCCTGCAACTTGGTTTTGCAAAACTCAACAGCGACAACCTCGAAAACTACAGCAGCCAGTTAAAGCAGTGGGAAAAAGCCTTAATTAAAAACGGAGATATTTTGCTGCTGGCTTGCAGCGTGGCGGCCGGAGCAAACGGCATCGCTTTCGTACAAAAGTTGCGGGAAATCACAGGTGCAAATATTGCCGCATCCACAAATTTAACCGGAAGCGCAGAACTGGGAGGCGACTGGGAATTAGAAGTAATTGCCGGAAAAATTACATCCGATTTAGCATTTTCCAAAGCAGTGCTGGAAACTTACAGTTTTGTCCTCGGCACATTACTTAACGAAACTTTCAGCAACACCACAGTCAAGGGGCCTTGGATTTACGGAGGAAATAATGGGGCTGTATTCAATCCCCTCACTCCGGCTGCGAGTCAACCAATTCCTGCCATCACTGGTGGCACAGAATCAGGTGTACTACCTGCGATCGGTGGCCAACCTCCTGGGAGTGGCGCTCTGCAATTAACTCCAGCAGCAATCACTCGATCGTCCTTCGTCATCTACAACAACCCCGTTCCCACAACTGACGGTATTAAGGTTAAATTTGATTTATTTTCCTACGGTTCCACTCAGCAATTTAGCGCTCCAGGAGGAAGTTTTATTGCCGACCAACCTGGGGATGGCATTAGTTTCTTCCTGATTGACGGATCTGCTAGTCCGAGCGTGGCTGGTGGTTTTGGGGGTTCTCTGGGCTACGCTCAACGGGTAGATGCAGGCGTTCCTACCCCCGGTATTGCTGGAGGTTATTTAGGGGTAGGATTTGACGAGTACGGGAATTTTTCAGCAGATTCAGAAGGGCGAATAGGTCCTACTCCACCTCCTTTTCCTGGCGAACCTGGTCCACCGCCCGGAGCTCCTTTTACCCCAGTTGGTGCGGCTGCTGGGTACAGACCCGATTCAGTAACGCTTAGAGGCAGGGAAGGTACTAGTTACCCGTTATTAACTCAAGCCTTCGCTCCATTAGGTATCGATAACATTCCTACGAGTATTGACTTTAGGAACCCCGCTTTTAACTTCAGCAATACGATCACAACTAATCGTGATGCGTCTAGAAGAAGAGTTCAAATTACCTTAGAACCTGTTACCAACCGCCTGATTCTTGCCTTAGATGGAGGTGATGGTAGTGCTTTTGATGACATATATGAGACCACTCTGATTAATATCCCCGACCTAGCAGCAGCCAACGGCCCCATCCCCGGTAATTTCAAATTTGGTTTTGCTAGTTCCACAGGAGACGCTAACAATGCTCACGAAATTCAAAATCTGGTAATTGAGACAGTCAATAATCCTACCAGCCAAGCGGATGTAGCAATTACAAAAAGCGGCCCATCTTTTGTCAAGGTTGGAGGTAGTGTTACTTACACTATTACCGCTAGCAACAACGGGTCGAATGCTGCTGAGAACGTCCTCGTTCAAGACGCAATACCCAATGCACTACTTCCTGCCGACTTGAATCTCGCCCCAAATCTAATTGCCTCCAACGGTGGCGTTTATTCAAACGCGACGCGGGGCGTCATCTGGCCGACAATTCCCGTTCTCAATCCAGGACAGACTGTCACTTATACGCTGACAGTTGCTTTGCCACAACCTGCGCTTCCCCCGGGTTTAACTATCGGCAGGAGCTTCACCAACACGGCATTTAGTAGCGCTTCGACTTTCGATCCCGACCTTACGAATAACAGCGGTTTCAATGCCATAAATTCAGTCAGTACCACAGTTGTTGATGCTGTTGCTGACCTTGTTACTACCAAAAGCGGCCCGACGGCTGCGGCTGCCGGGTCAACAGTCACTTACACGTTGACGACGGCCAATAGCGGGCCAGATCCTGCTGCTAATGTGGCAATTACTGACAGTATTGTTCCCGGTTTGATTGGAGTTAGCCTCTCCGACGGTGGCACTTACGACCCGGTGACGGGGATTGTCAGTTTCCCGGCGTTGGCGACGCTGGCAAATGCCAGCAGTGTGGCTCGCACTATCAGTTTTGTCGCACCAGGGGCTGTTACGAGCATCAGCAACACGGCTCGGAGTAGCTCGACGACCGCCGACCCGTTACCGAGAAATAATGACGGCAGTGTTACTAATAGCGATGGTAGTCCGACTAATTCCACTGTTATCACAACGATCGCATCGATCGCAGATATAGTAACGAGCAAAACTGGGCCGACGGCGAGTAATCCGGGGGCTGCTCTCAGCTACACGATTACTACAGTTAACAACGGGCCGAGTGTGGCTGAAGGGGTTGTGATCACTGACAGTATTGTTCCGGGTTTGACGGGGGTGACGGCATCGGAGGGCGGGACTTACGATGCAGCTACGGGGATTGTGACTTTTCCGGCTGTGGCTGTGGCGAATGCGGCTAGCGTTTCTCGGACGATCGGCTTTATAGCACCTTTGAGCGGCATCATCAGTAATACGGCAAGCAGCACTTCAGTTACTCCTGACCCCAATCCTGGCAATAATAACGGTTCGACTGTCGCTACGGCGATCGGCTCTAATGCCGATGTTGTCACCCAAAAAACCGCCCCGGCTAATATTAACTCAGGCCAACAGCTTACCTACACAATCAACACCCAAAATAGCGGTCCAAGTCCCGCCGCCAACGTAGTTGTCACAGACAGCCTGATTCCCGGCTTAATCGGAGTCAGTATTTCCAACGGGGGCACTTACAATTCAGCTACCGGAGTTGTCAGTTTCCCACCTATTCCCAGCCTCGCTGTCGGCACTACCCAAACCAGCACCATCAGCTTTGTGCCACCAGCCACCTTAACCAGCATCACCAACATTGTCAGAAGCTCTTCGGATACCCCAGATCCCAACCTAACTAACAACGACGGTTCAACAACCGCGCTGCCGAATCAACCAGGGGGCAGAGTTACCACCGTCATCGGTAGCGCAGCAGACGTTTCCACCACCAAAAGCGGCGTCATATTGGCGACGGTGGGCCAGTCTGTCACTTATACAATTACTACTGCCAATAATGGACCCGCCGCTGCCGACAACGTTGTTGTCACCGATAGTATTATTCCCGGTTTAACAGGAGTTGCGGTGTCCGACGGCGGCAGTTACGATCCGATTACTGGGTTGGTAACTTTTCCGACGATCGCAAGTTTAGCAAATGGTAGCAATGTCACCCGGACTGTTAGTTTAATCGTGCCGAGTGCCGGCAGCATCAGCAACACTGCCCGAAGCACTGCGACGACGGGCGACCCAAATCCTAGCAATAACAACGGTTCTAGCCCTAGCGCTACTATTACTACTGCGATTCAACCGCCGGCACCAACTCCAACACCAGCACCAACTCCAACTCCGGCACCAACTCCAACACCAGCACCAACTCCAACACCAGCA
>JAAUPI010000164.1 GCA_012035135.1 Microcoleus sp. CSU_2_2 | reverse complement strand
CGTTATAATTGGTATGGTGCGTCGCTATGAGATCTCCCAATAGCAACGAGAGTTGTTCGTAGCGACGCACCCTACATTTACTACAGTTACGAGATTATAAAAGGGGTAAGTAACCCGGATTTGGTATGATTAGTTTAACAGTCCTCTTCAGAGGACTTTTGCTATTAGCCAGGGACTTAAGTCCCTGGCGGTCTTTCGGAGCACAAATTAAACTAAATTAAGACCGCATCGCCTGTTTTTGTTCCGCCTTCAAATCACGGTTGCTAGCAGCAGCCAACTCCGCATCCAACAAAGTTTTGCCCGTAGCAGCCAAATAAACATCGTCCAAACTCGGCCGAGATTGAGCAATCCCAAAAGTAGGAAGTCCTGCATCTTTCAAAGCTTGCTGAATAGTCACCAGCGCATCGCTTTGTGCTGTTACTACTAAATTGAGAGAATTTCCTTGAGCCGTATTGACAATTACTTCCTGCACAAAAGGCAGCGATTCCATTAGAGTTTTGGCTTTTTCGGCTTCTTCGATCGGCGAAAACTCCCGAATCCGCAAAGTCACCCGATCGCCCCCAACCCGATTTTTCAACTCCTCCGGCGTCCCCTCAGCAATCACCACGCCTTGATCAATAATCGCCACGCGATCGGCCAAAGCATCAACTTCTTCAAGATAATGGCTGGTAATCAAAACCGTCGTACCTTCCTCCCGCAAGCGCCGCAGGAAATCCCACACCACTACCCGACTTTCAATATCGAGCCCGACAGTCGGTTCGTCTAACACCAAAACATCCGGCTGGTGCAGCAATCCAGCAGCTAAGTCGAGGCGCTTACGGATACCGCCGGAATAGGTGCCCGTCTTTTTATTTTCCCACTCCTCCAAACCGAGGAGTTGCACCATTTTATCAATCCGCCCTTTAATCGTATTGCGCGGCAAATGGTAAAGCGCCGCTTGCAATTGCAGGAGTTCGCGCCCTGTCAGCACCTTATCGAGAGCGACTTCTTGGGCGACGTAGCCGAGTTTCTGTCTGGCCATTCTCGGCTGGCTGACTGCTGAAATGCCTGACACTTCAATACGTCCGCTATCAGGCGCGCTCAATGTACAAAGTACCCGCAGGGTTGTGGTTTTTCCTGCACCGTTGGGGCCTAACAAACCAAATATTTCCCCCGGTTCTACCTTGAAGGAAACATTTTTAACGGCTTCTACATTGCCGTAGCGTTTCTGAAGATTTTCAATTAAAACGGCGGGAGCCATATATTTTGGGGATGAACTGGTTGTTAATATTTTGACACTTTACGCCTAAAATTGCCGGACTACTTACTTGACGACTAATGCGAATGGCTTGTAGGCGCTGGTAAAGAGTTGACAGTTGACAGTTGACGCTGAGCTTGTCGAAGCGTTGACAACGAAGTTTTTCGGGGCTTGCGATTTAAACTCTGCCCCCATGCCGGAAAGATGTCGATTTATTTTAGATTTTAGATTAAAGAATTGAAGAAAGCGACCCCACAGATCGATCCGGTTTTGCATAAAAAAATTGAGTTTTGAGTTAACTATAATTTGTTAGTTAGCAACTCAAAACTCAATCTTTTTCAATTATTTAGATATGCACCCGAAACCTGTTATTTTATAATTATCTCTACCTAATCGCTGATGTCGATCGCAATTTCAATAATTCAGCACTGACCGAAAACATTCCTAAAAAACATCAAACTATCCGCACCAGTATCGAACTTAAACCACTGTCATAGATGGCATTTTTACCTATAACTCCCCTATAGGGAGTTGACTGTCGAGCCTTTAATCGACAATTTTTACCCAACCGCGACGCACGTTGTAGAGTAGTCTATTGATGATGGCATACTCATCTTCATTGAGATTTCTTTCTAAGAGTGCGGATCTGAGCTGCCTTCGATCGTGGCGAGTAACCACGCTAGAAAACATGACCTGACCAAATAACTCTTCGAGTGTCATTTGGGAAACTGACATGGTATTTGACCTCCTAATTGATTGATGCACTAAACATTTTTACTGACTTGCTGTAGTATGGTCTGGTTAAGGCGGAATTTAGGCGATCGAAAACATTCACAATGTGTGATTTTTTGGCTCTTGCTCTGTGACAGATACCTTGACGCCAAGTGATTGGAATCTTGATTAGTTTGTGATGCTAGTCACAAGAAGTCAGTTGTCAGTTGTCAATGGTCGCTCAGACATCGATCGATAGTTGCTACTACCGACTCGGCCAAATCTTTGAGGGCATAGCCTCCCTCCAAACCAAAAACGATGTGGCGGGTAATTTGCAGGCAGTATTCAGTGAAAGTACCGTAATCTGACGGTGCTAGAGTCATGCTCGCCAGGGGATCGGAGGCAGTGGCATCGTAGCCGGCGCTGACAATCAACAAATCCGGTTCAAACTTTGATAAAAACGGCATCACTTGAGATTCAAAAGCCGCACGATATTCAGCAATACCGCCACCCGGATAGAGGGGAATGTTGAGCACATTGTCGTAGACACCGCGTTCGTCTACATCTCCCGTTCCCGGATAGCACGGAGATTGGTGCAGGGAACAGTAGACAATTTGCCTGCTGTTTTCTACCAAAGATTGAGTGCCGTTGCCGTGGTGCACGTCCCAGTCAAGGATGGCGACGCGCTTAATTCCCGGCTGTTCGAGGGCGTAGCGAGCGGCAATCGCAGCGTTGGAAAACACGCAAAACCCCATCGCCCTGGAGTTTTCGGCATGGTGTCCCGGTGGCCTAGCCAGTACGAAAGCCGGTTCGCCTGCTGCCAGAACTCGATCGACTCCATCGAGCCAAGCACTCGCAGCCAGCAGCGCTACGTCGTAACTTTCGGCAGAAATCGGCGTATCACCATCGAGGTAGCCACCTCCGCGCTTTGATAAATGTTCGACTTCCTTGAGGTATCTCAGGGCGTGAACTTGTTTGATAGCTGCCAGCAGTTCTTGCTCGCGGCGAGCAACTGGCGTGGGCAATTGCCAGTCAATTCGATCGGCCCAAGGAGCAGCTTTCAGAGCATTCACGATCGCGGTTAAACGTTCTGGTCGCTCTGGGTGAAGCATTCCAGTCTTGTGCAACAAAAAATCTTCGGAGTAGATGACGGGTAGCATCAGCAGATTTTAGATTTTAGATTTGAGATTTGAGATTTTAGATTGTCTATTCCTGGGCACAAAGCAGCAGGTTTTATCCAACAACAATTCCGCTGATTTTTCTGGCTACTTTCCCCTACTGTGAAAGACCAAATGTGATATAATTTCAAGAGTCATTTGAAATATTTGACAACTCTACCAAATCCAAACCGATTTTATCGCATTTTTTGGATTTATAGCGGTCAAATTTAAAGTTTTAACGGAGTTTTTCAACCTATGAGCACCTCTGAGTCGCGGATAATCCCGACGGATCTGGGTAATGAGATGTCCCGATCGTACTTGGAATACGCCATGAGCGTAATTGTCGGTCGGGCGCTACCAGATGCTAGGGACGGTCTCAAGCCCGTTCACCGACGCATTCTCTACGCCATGAACGAATTGGGCTTGACTCCCGATCGACCTTTCCGCAAATGCGCCCGCGTCGTGGGCGAGGTGCTGGGTAAGTATCACCCGCACGGAGACACCGCAGTCTACGACGCATTGGTGCGGATGGCTCAAGATTTCTCAATGCGGGAACGCCTAATCAACGGTCACGGTAATTTCGGCTCGGTAGACAACGACCCGGCGGCAGCCATGCGGTACACCGAATGTCGCCTCACCGCCCTGACTCACGACGCAATGTTACGTGACATCGACTGCGAAACAGTTGATTTCGGCGACAACTTCGACGGTTCCCAGCAAGAACCCCTGGTACTCCCAGCACGGATTCCCCAAATTTTGCTCAACGGTTCCTCCGGAATTGCAGTCGGGATGGCAACCAACATTCCGCCCCACAATTTAGGCGAAATAATTGACGGTTTCGTCGCCCTGATTCACAATCCAGAAATTACCGACCTGGAATTGATGCAATACATCCCCGGCCCGGACTTTCCCACCGGAGGGCAAATCTTGGGGAAAGCCACCATTCGGGAAGCCTACACCACCGGTCGCGGATCGATAACAATGCGGGGAGTTGCTAGCATTGAAACGATCGAACATCCCGGCCGCCCCGACAAAGAAGCAATTATTATCACCGAACTGCCTTACCAAACCAATAAAGCAGCGTTAATTGAGAAAATTGCCGAACTGGTAAACGACAAAAGATTAGAGGGAATTTCTGACATTCGCGACGAAAGCGATAGAGACGGAATGCGCGTTGTCATCGAACTCAAACGTGACGCATATCCTCGTGTAGTTCTGAACAACCTCTACAAACAAACACCACTCCAAGCCAACTTTGGAGCCAATATGTTAGCGTTAGTAAATGGGGAACCCCAGCTACTTTCGCTATCGCAATTTCTGAATGTTTTCCTAGACTTTCGGATTGAGACAATTACTCGTCGGACTCAATACGAACTCCGCAAAGCAGAAGAACGCGACCATCTGCTGCAAGGCTTATTAATTGCCCTCGAAAACTTAGATGGAATTATTCAGCTAATTCGTCGTGCTGCTGACACTGCCACAGCCAAACAAGAATTGATCGATGGCTACGGTCTTTCGGAACAGCAATCTGATGCAATTCTGCAAATGCAGCTAAGGCGCTTGACAGCCTTAGAAGCGCAAAAGATTCAACAAGAACACGAAGAACTGCGAACTAAAATTGCTGATTTAGAAGACATTTTAGCCCGCCGGGAACGTATTCTAGAAATCGCCGAAGTTGAAGCAGTCGAAATCAAAACTAAAATAGCCACTCCACGGCGCACAGTTATCGAACACGCCGAAGGAGAAATCGACGAAAGAGATTTGATTGCTAACGAACAAGCAATCATTTTGATCACGGAACAAGGCTACATCAAGCGGATGCCAGTCAGCACTTTCGAGGCCCAAAGTCGCGCTACTCGCGGCAAAGCAGGCACGAAAATGAAAGAAGACGACGGAGTAGAACATTTCCTTTCCTGTTGCGATCACGACACCGTTTTATTTTTCAGCGATCGAGGCGTAGTTTACTCAGTTAAAGCTTATCAAATCCCCGTCAGTTCGCGGACAGCCCGTGGAATGCCCGTTCTGCAAATGCTGCCGATTCCCATGGAAGAAAAAATCACTTCTATGGTGTCGGTAACAGAATTCAGTACCGAAGAATACTTGGTAATGCTAACTCGGAACGGCTACATCAAGAAAACAGCGCTTTCAGCTTTTGGTAACATCCGTACTAATGGCTTAATTGCTATCTCTCTAGAAGAAGGAGACCAACTACGGTGGGTACGCAGAGCAAGAGTTGATGATAGTATTATCATCGGCACGCGCCAAGGAATGGCTATTCATTTCCGCACCAATCACGAACAATTGCGCCCAGTCGGTCGCGCGACGCGCGGTGTAAAATCGATGAAATTGCGATCGGGCGATGAATTGATTAGCATGGACATTTTGCCGAGTTCAATTGTTGCTGAACTTGCTGAGTTAGAAACTGAAGATTCAGAACTTGAAGAGGCGAATATTCGGCAATTAGAAACTGAAGACTCGGAATTTGAGTCAGCAGATATTGCTGAATTGGAAACAGAAGAATCGGAAATTGAAGAAGAAGAATTAGAACTGCAATCCGAGGAAACTGAAGGCAGCGAAAGCGACGATGCCGAAGAAATTCCTACAGCTAGCAGTGAAGGGCCTTCGGTATTAGTAATCACAACCAACGGTTACGGTAAGCGCGTTCCAGTTTCTCAATTCCGCCTGCAAAGACGGGCAGGAAAGGGATTAACTGCTACTAAATTCAAGTCTAAAAAGGCTAAAGATCAGGTAGCTGCGCTACGGATTGTTAACGATAGCGACGAGTTGATGATCGTTACCAACCGAGGAATTATTATCCGTCAGGCTGTGAGTGCAATTTCCACGCAATCGCGGACTGCAACGGGCGTGCGGGTACAGCGGTTGGATGAGGATGATTCGATCGTCGCTGTGGCGTTAGTGCCGCCTGCGGGTGAAGAATCGATCGAAGACTCTGAATCAGAGGAAGCCGTAGAAGATTGATATACTCCCCGCCCTTATAGGGCGGGGATTCTTAACACTTGATTGAGATGTGCCGTCAGCCGTCTTAATAGCTGCTACTGTACTTCATCCGAATGTTTCTCAACTATCTTCTACTACATTTGCTGCAGCACGTAGATTTCAGTAGAGTCGATCGACCCTAAGTAGCTCAACCAATCACAAATAACCAATAACTAATAACCAATAGCCAACCGCCTACTGACCAAATTCAGCTTGCAGTACATCATCATTGTCATCTGCGATCGTCGCGACAATAGTGATAGTCCTAGACATTTCTCCAGCCGAGATTTCGCCAATCTTCCGAGTCGATACTACCGCCACTCGATCGTCAACAATTGCAAAATGAGCTTCCAAAGTAGACAGCCAATTCATTTCTAACAATTTACGCATTAATTGAGCTTCATTCTTGACGGGCAACTGAAGTACAAAAGCCCAAACAGTCAAAGTGTCATTTTCGGTTTCGCCCGTGAGTTGCACGAACACTTCGACGCTGCCGTATTTGAATTTCCACAGATGTCCACCAGCTTCATTTTGGCCGACCATCACTTTTTGGTCTACAGCCATGCTGGCAATCACTGTTTCAATTTCTTCTGCATAGGTGACGGCTGTAGCTTTTTCGACCTGCGCATCGACGATAGCGCTTTCACTAGAGAGGCTGTCAGTGGAAACTGTTTCTTGATTCGGCTCGCTGGTAGTCATGGTTGTGATTTGACAGAAAACTATTCCATTGACGCTCCCGCACCAATCGCAAGCAATATAGTTTGGGCTTCAGAGTCCTGTCAAGGATATCTAGAACTTCCTTTAAGGTACTCCAATCGTTTCCCTCTACAGCATTTTAGAGTGAGGAACACGTCCAGCCCCACTTTTCCTATTGTACCAAAGAATTTGCTCATCTGAAATTTGGGTTTGAACCCCCGTCCTTTTAGGACGGCTTTACAGCAATTTACCGATGTCCAGAGGCTCCGCCTCGTTATAACTACATAACTACCAAAATTTGAGGCAGAGCCTCTGGATCTGCGTTACCAGGCAGAGCCTGGTAACAAGTAGACAAGTAGATTTCTTAGTCTGCGGAGGCAGACTTCATTTATGTAGAAGCGGTTTCAACTGCCGAGCGATCGTTTTTAAGCACTGGGCTTAGTCGCCGCTGGCTTCTTCTGGATGTTATTCATGCCATTAAGGAACATCGGCACGAATTTTTCCACAAATGCCTGTGGATCTCGTTTCCAGGCACGTTGAGCCACATCAACCCTAGTCATTTGCAGATCCGGGGCTAGTAAAGTTGCGGGCAGGCGTTCCATCAGGTATTGAGGCCGTTCCCACATTGGCATGGTATTGGCAATGTCCACCAAGCGAGTGACACGACGTAGTTCTGCCCCCAGCATGATATCCATTCCCGATTCAAATGCAGCTTGTTCGATCGCCCCATACTTCCGCTTAGCCTGTTCCACTTTCTGGGCGTGTGCGGGGCTTTTAGCAGCTATTTTTCCCAGCCAGCGGTTTCCCCAGCGGACGTGACCTGCTTCTTCGGGAAAAATCTTTTCGATTGTTTCGCGGATTTTGACGTTTTCGTCAGTTTGCGGAGCCATTTTCAGGGCGTGGATGTGGGCTGAGAAGTATTCGCAGCCCCGCTTTTCGGTGACATTAATCGCCGCTAGGGAAGAAATTACAAAATCTTCGCGGTCTTTGCTGGGGTCTTGTTGTTCGCTGTCATACAACCTTTCAAACTCATCAATGTAGGATACTCCTGGTGGCTTGCCCAATCCTTGACCTATATCTACAAGCAAGTCGGTGAGCCACATGGCGTGCCGTGCTTCATCGGAAATGTGCCGGGAGAGGTCGCGAACCAGTTCTGTCGGGTTCCCGTCTAGCTGTTCGATTAACTCCGTCAGGTCTTTGCAACTGCGCTGTTCGCTAAAGCGGTAGCGGTTGAGAGTAATCAGATGAATTTCGCGATCGCGCACCACTTGAGCTAAAATTTGGCGCGCTCCCATTGCGTTACGCAGCTTGCGGGGATAGGCAACAGTCATGATTTTATGTTTTTTTGTAAAGATACGTATATAAGTGTAACGCAGTTTTTCGGCTTCCTAATTCATTCGCAAGGCAGAAGTTTGTTCCTAATTCCGCATCCCCAATGCTCTATTCCCAATGCTCTATTCCCAAACTTTACGTCTCAGTTGAGTCTGAAACCAGATCTTTAGCAGACTCTTGTTGAAATTTTTGCGCCTCCTCCACTTCCAGCCTAGCCAATGTACTCGCCACATCCGCTAACTGTAAAGCTAGATTCATGCGACAAATCGGGTTTTTTTCCCTCCAGAGGTCTTTCGCCAAGAAATGTACTCGATAGCGGAACATCTTAATTGAATTTGGCGGAGTAACATTAACTCTCATGATTACAGCCTCTCTTCTGTTGAAGTTTGAATTCGGAGCAGTACCCGTTCTAGTTCTAGATAAACAAAGGTCAGCATGATTACTTTATCTTCATTAGTAATTGTAACATCACAACTTGCCGATCGCGGTTCAACTTGTTCGTGCCTGACAACTACAGTATATTTTCCCAAAGGCAGGTCGTCAAAATTCACATCTGCTTCAAACAAGTCAACCGTCTCTTCTGCCAGCACTCGTCCCTCTTGAGTCAGTAAAGTAACGAAGGCAATGCCATCAACTGATGTCATGGCAATGTTATTTTGATTGCGTACCATCACAAAAATATCGGACATTATTTGCTAGTTGCTAATTACTGCCAATAGCTAATTTACCATAACAGTAGCACCTTGCTAGCAAGGTGGATATAGTGCGTCTAAATCATTAATATTGAGATAGTCGCAAGGTGGAGAGTTAAACACGCGCTAACAAGGCTGTGAAAATGCGATCGCCCAGTACGTCTGCAAAAGCGCGATCGGTATTACCTATCCCATGATTAGCAAGCACCACAATCCCCAAACATCTTCCTTTTATTAATCCCAGATAAGACTGATATCCACCTGTTGCGCCGTTGTGCCAAAGAATCGGGTCTTCAGATTCGTTAAGCCTGACAATAAACCAACCAAGACCCCCACTGATAAATGACTTGTCATTACTTGATTTCTCTGGGATTTGCATTGTATGGCAACTTTCAAATGCCTGTTGTAGGTGTGAGATTTCTGTGTGAATATTGGCATCTAGAAACTTCAGCAAATCATCCCCAGTAGAGCGTAATGCCCCTGCACCTGCTAAAGTTGGTAAGTCCCAGTTAGATGTGAGTTTGCCGTTGTCTGTATGACCTGGAGCAAGTCGTTGTTGTTGCTCATCGGTTAGCGTAATACAGGTATCGGATAAACCGAGAGGATGAGTGATATATTGTTTAATGAGTTGTTCGTAAGGCTTCTGGGTGATTCTTTCCAGCACTTGTCCTAGCAAGCCCATACCGAGATTGGAATAGTTGAATTGACCAATTTTTGCAGTAAGTTTAAACTTCCTCAAGTACGCATACAAGTCCTTTGAGGTATATGCGGCATAAGGATTATTGAAATTTTTGAGAACCGATCGCCAGAGATTTTTGGGTAATCTTGGTAGCCCAGAGGTATGAGTGGCAAGATGTCGTAGAGTGATTGCTGGAGGAAATTGAGGAAGTTCAGATAAGAAATTACAAACAGAGTCGTCTAACTTAATAGTTCCTTCGTTGACCAGACAAGCCAATAGAGTTGAGGTAAATACTTTGGTTACAGAACCTATCTCATAAATAGTTGTGCCTCCAGGAATTTTTTCTGTCCCATTAATTTGACCAAAACCGCAGACTGAAGCGCAATCTGCCTGTATCACAGCAATTACAACTCCCAAATTCTTTTTTGTTGCGATCGCGGGTTCCACGATATCCGCAATGATGGCACTAAATTTATTCATAAATTCTCGTACACCTTTGTTAAAATACAAATCAACCTAACTTTAACATCAATAAATTTAAATTTAAATTTTAAACATAAAAAAACGCCGCTTTTAACGGCGGCATCGGGATTAAAAATTAAAAATTAAAAATGGGAATTGTACCATCTTTAATTTTAAAGTTTCTAACAGTCGTAATACAAAGCAAACTCGTAGGGGTGAGGACGTAAGCGCATTGGGTTGACTTCGTTATCGAGTTTGTAGGAAATCCAAGTTTGGATGAAATCTTCGGTAAACACGCCAGTTTCAGTTAAGAAAGCGTGGTCTTTTTCCAAAGCTTCTAAAGCACCTTCCAAGGAACCGGGGGTCGAAGGAACCTTGCTCAATTCTTCAGGAGAAAGGTCATAGATATCCACATCCAAAGGTTCACCCGGATCGATTTGATTCTTGATGCCGTCTAGGCCGGCGCACAGCATGGCTGCAAAGGCCAAATAGGGGTTAGAAGTGGCATCGGGACAGCGGAATTCTAAGCGCTTAGCTTTGGGGTTAGTTCCTGACAACGGAATCCGCACAGAGGCCGATCGATTTCCTTGAGAGTAAGCTAAGTTTACAGGCGCTTCAAAACCCGGAACCAATCGTTTGTAGGAATTGGTGGTAGGATTGGTGATTGCCAAAAGAGCCGGTGCGTGCTTGAGAATGCCACCGATATAATGCAGTCCCATTTGACTGAAACCAGCATATTTGTCGCCAGCAAATAACGGTTGACCGTCTTTCCAAATTGACTGGTGAACGTGCATCCCAGAACCATTATCGTTAAACAGCGGTTTTGGCATGAATGTGATGGTTTTGCCGTATTTTTTGCCGACGTTTTTGATGACATATTTATAAGTCAGCAAATAATCAGCAGCTTGCACCAAAGTGGCAAAACGGAAGCCGAGTTCGCACTGCCCGCCGGTGGCGACTTCGTGGTGATGCTTTTCAATGGGTACGCCACATTTTGCCATTGTCAGCAGCATTTCCGTTCTCATGTCTTGAGAGGTATCGGTTGGTGCAACTGGGAAATAACCTTCTTTGTAGCGAGGTTTGTAGCCGAGGTTGCCACCTGCTTCTTCTTTGCCAGAATTCCAGCGACCTTCGATCGAATCTACGTAATAATAGCCGGAATTTTGGGTTTGGTCGAAGCGAACATCGTCAAAAATGAAGAATTCTGCTTCTGGGCCAAAGAATGCCGTATCGCCGAGACCTGTGGTAACTAAGTAGTCTATGGCTTTTTGGGCAATAGTTCTCGGACAGCGACTGTAGGGTTCGCCAGTGCGGGGTTCTTTGATGCTGCAAATGAAGCTGATGGTCGGTTCTGCCATGAACGGGTCCATCCAAGCAGTGGTAGGATCGATGACCATCGTCATGTCTGATTCGTTGATGGCTTTCCAGCCCCGAATGCTGGAACCGTCGAAGGGTACGCCGTCTGTGAATGCGGTTTCGTCGATTTGGTCGTGGAACAGGGAAAGATGCTGCCAGATCCCTGGCATATCGATGAACTTGAGGTCAACGATCTGGATCTTATTTTCTTTTATGTAATTTAAGGCTTCTTGGGGCGTCTGGAACATGACTTACTCCTGATATTAGTTGTGTCCGGGCGATCGCCCGATCTGCGACTTTTCTGTCGGAGATTAACCTGTATCAGAAAATCCTATCAAGAAATTGGGTCTAAAACCCCGTTACTTCGGTTTACTTCGGCTTCGCTCAGCACAAGTCGCTCAGCACAAGTCGCTCAGCACATCGCCTTCTAGGACAGCTTTGTATTAAGATGGATGTGCCAAGGTTAAACTCCATCAACATCGTGAAACTGTTAAGACACACTTTTAGGTGTAAAAATTGGGCACAGTGCCGCGAAAACACTTAAAACAGCGAGAGAATCTACGCATTCTATGTACCAGAAAATACATAATTTGGTATAAATCAATTAAGTAGGGTGGGGCACACCCAAACTCTAGGCTCGTATCCTAGTACGCTTTTGGAGATAGTCCCTCTGGGGTAACTATGAATTAGGCTTTGCAATTGGTACTATTCTACGGTTGAGAAGTTTAAGAACTGCCGCAAGGACATAGCGCTTAAAGGATATTCGCTGAATTACGAATCTCCGCCTCTGAGAGCATAGTCCTGTAGATTGATTTATTGAATTTCGCTGAAGATATCTGAATTATGTGTTAAGCTGTCAAAGCAGTAAGCATTATTCACCAATTGGATACCTACTCAACCCCAAGACAAGCAGCCGAGCATTTTGGAGTTTGCCTGCATACACTCAGACGGTGGGAGAAAGATGGCATCATCAAAA
>JAAUPI010000163.1 GCA_012035135.1 Microcoleus sp. CSU_2_2 | reverse complement strand
GGGTGGGTGTTGGGGTGGGTGTTGGTGCAGGGGTAGGTGTTGGTGTGGGCGTTGGTGTTGGTGTCGGTGTCGGTGTGGGTGCAAGAGGTGCTTCTGGTAAATTGGCAGCCAGAATCTGGGTACTGGAGAAGTTGTTGAGGGTTTCGATTAAGCCAGCACCTCCGACAGTAGGCGATGCACCGAAAAAGTCTAAAATCACCAAGTCATCCGCAGCACTGGCTATTCCGTCTTTGTTGAGATCGACTACCAGATTAGTACCTTGCCGCCCCAGCCCCTGAGTTCCCGGCGACAAGGATAAAGAAAGGTTTGCACTGGTGCCGAAACCTATTTGCAGATCCTCAATACCCCCGGTATCCTGAATCTGAATACCTTTTAATGCAAAGATTCCGTATCGATCGTTGCCTGCACCGCCTCGCAACACGTTGCCGGAATTTCCATACTGCGTAGTAATAGTATCGTCACCCGTACCGCCTTCTAAGGTTTGATTGTTGCCATCTCCTCTGAGGTAGTCATTGCCGTCTCCTCCGATAAGAAAACCGTTGCGGGCGCTATGAGAGAGCCTGTCATTTCCCGCACCACCATCCAAAGTTGTAGGGTCGCCATTGCTTCTAAGCGTGTCATCTCCATCGCCACCAGCCAGACTATCGCTGCCACTGACACCGAAACCGAAACTATTCCCCAAAAAGTCATTGCCTGCACCTCCATCCAGCGTGTCATTGCCTGAGCCACCTTCGAGGCTGTCATTCCCCCCACCACCGCTGATGTTGTCGCTTCCTGTACCGCCAAGCAAGGTGTCGTTACCATCTAAACCACCGATGGTGTCATTGCCATCAAGGCCGGATATGTTGTCATCACCAGCAGTACCTGTGAGGTTATCGTTGCCTGCTGTGCCGATGAGTGCAGTGAGTCCGCCCGCTACCGTAGCCTCAGTAAGATTAGCAGCGAGAATCTGACTGCCAGAAAGGTTGTTGATGGTTTCGATGAAGCCTGCACCCGCAACAGTAGGCGATGCACCGAAAAAGTCTAAAACTACAACGTCATCGGCTGGTTTTGCTATCCCATCTCCGTTAATGTCAATCAGCAGGCTGGTACCCTGTCGCGCTAATCCAATCTTTCCAGGCGATAAGGATAGAGAAACATCTCCGCTCTGGGTTTGGAAAAAATTCCCAACAAACAGCCGATCTGTGCCATCCGTATCCTGAATCTGACTGGGTTTTCCTAGTGGGGCAGAATAGCGATCGTTCCCAGCTCCCCCTCGTAGCAGGAAGCCACTATTCCCATACTGGGCATCGAGCGTATCATCGCCAGCACCCCCATCTAAGGTGATATTTGAGGAACTATAAAAACCGCCATAAAGATAGTCGTTACCATCGCCACCAACCAGGCTATCGTTACTAAACGATCCTGGAAAAAGCCGATCGTTGCCCGCACCGCCATCTAAGGTGTTATTGGAGCCAGAAGCACTAAGGGTATCATCGCCGCCAAGTCCTGAGATGCTGTCGCCACCAGGAAACTCGCCCGCGAGACTGTCATTTGAGGGTGTACCGAGAATTATTGCCATATTTTTTCCTGCTTGCAGTAAACAGGCGAGGGCTATTTTTACACAGACACCACGCCCTAATTATCTATCAGGTGTTTTGCGCAAAAATTATGCAATTTCTCAAAAAAACTTTTTTTAGCAAATTTTTGTTTTATTTGCGATAAAAAATGTTATACTTCTAGCTTGTTTTTTAATAAACGACAAAACTTGTATATACGCATATATCGATTAAATTAATCCAGCAACGCCAATCTAATTTTTTTAAATCCTAAATGAGGTAATAAATGTTCAATAGCGAGCCAAATTATCCCGTGCTAATTATTACTGGAATGCACCGATCGGGAACTTCTCTCACGGCGGCATTCCTGCAGAAAATAGGCCTTGACTTGGGAGACAATCTCCTGAAAGGTAACTACTGGAATCCCCAAGGTTACTTTGAAGACATTGATTTTGTCGAATTTCAGCGAACAGTTTTGCAAGCTTGCTCTCAGTCTGAGGAAACAAGTTTTCCCGATTGGGGTTGGACGAAAAGCGAAAAGCTAGACAGGCAAAAACTTAATACCAATATAGAGACTGCGAAGCAATTAGTAAAATCTCGCTCCCACCAATCAAAGTTTTGGGGTTGGAAAGATCCGCGCACCAGTTTAATGTTAGATTTCTGGAATCAAATTATTCCCAATGTTTGCTATCTCTTTGTCTACCGCTATCCTTGGGATGTCACAGATTCAATCTTGCGCTTAAATATCCCATTTTTCTCGCAAAATCCAGAATCTTGTTTAAAAATATGGAAATTTTACAACCGCCACATCTTAGACTTCTATAAAAAGCATACCCCTAAGTGCCTGCTCGTGAGTTTGAATGCTTTGCTAGCATCTCCCGATCGAGTGTTAGAATTATTAAAATCCAAGCTCGCTCTCCCTCTGAAATCCCCAGACCAACAAGCAGATATCAAAAATATTTTGATGTCAGTTTACAACCCCCAACTGCTGAACAGCTTGCACCTCAACCATCCCCTAATTAACATCCTCAATCTCACCTCGGGCGAATGTTTGAACTGCTAAACCAGCTAGATTTAGCAGCAGACTTGCCCAGTCCATTGTCGAGATTATCCTTGCCGAAAAATAACGGAACTGTAGAGAGTTTATCCCTCCGACTGCATCAGGAAACTATCAAAGTTCAGCTAAATGTAGAGTCACCTCAGTTTATCAATTGGCTGTCCGGTTGTATCGATCGATATCACAGCACATTCCAAGAATCAGCCTTAACAGATTTGCGCCTAGCCCGCCATAAAATAGCAGAATTTTGGCTGTCCGCACCAGCAGATCGACTGCAAAATAGCTATTCCGATCGTCCCGGAAAAGCGCATAAAATGCTATTAGCAAGCGGCATGAGAGACGAACCCCTGACTGATGCCGAACAGCGGGAAGTAGAGAAGTTATCTGAATACATCGAACGAGGATTTGAAGCCCCAAAAGCCATTCAATATTTGCTAGCAGCGATGCTGTACCGACGGGCCGATCGACTGCCGTTACAGTATGGAAGAACCGCCGTTCCCCAGTGGTTTTTTAACGACTTGCTGGAGTTTATGCTGTACTTCCCCAGTTACTTTCAAGAAATAGGAGAAGTCGAGAACTATTGCAGCTACATGAAGGAATTAGTAGATTTAATTCACAGTCGCGTTTTCAGCAATACCCACTCCGAGATTTGGCAAAATCTGGCCATCATCTTTGCAGACACCGTTAACTTTGTCCCCCTCTATTTTAGCACGCAAAACTTGAAAGATATCTATACCAAGCGAGCGGATATTCTTGAATTTATCCTCAAATCCAGGGGACATCTGATTGATTTTAGCTTTGACAAACGCCCCGCTAACAGAGGCAAAATTCGCCTCGGCATTCTCAAAGCAAATTTCGCGCCGATTTCAGAAACTTTTACGACTATCCCGGTTTTTGAGCATTTAGACAGAGACAGATTTGAGATTATTTTATATGTCCTCAGCGCTAGCGATCGCCCTTTGGATTTATACTGTCAAAGTCGGGCAGACCAACTGGTAAAATTGCCGCAGGATCTCCGCAGCCAAGTAGAGACAATTCGCGGCGATGACCTAGATATTTTGTTTGTAGGGTCGATCGTCACCAATGCCGCTCACAACATCATATTACTAGCTTTGCACCGACTGGCGCGGTTGCAGGCTACCTATTTCGCCTCTCCCGTCACTACAGGTATCCGCAACATAGATTACTACATTTCCGGCAGTTTGACAGAACCTGTGGCAGCAGCGCAAGAACAATATAGCGAACGGTTAGTAACGATCGATGGCACAGGATTTTGCTTCAATTATAACATCCAAAAAGCCGAAGCAAGTATTAAGTACGATCGAAAGTGCTTGGGAATTTCCGAACAAGCAATTGTATTTATCTCAGGCGCAAATACCTTCAAAATTATTCCCGAACTCAGAGAAACTTGGGCAAAGATTATCGCAGCCGTCCCTAATTCTGTCCTGATTTTATATCCCTTCGGCAATACCTGGTCTGGTGCTTGCGTCAAACAACCGTTTATCAATAAAATGCGTGCTATATTCGATAAATACGAGATCGATCGGCACCGTTTAATTCTCTTAGATACGCTGGCAAATCGCGAAGACGTAAAAGCTGTATTGCAACTCGCTGATATTTATCTAGATTCCTATCCCTACGCGGGTGCAAATTCGACGGTAGATCCGTTAGAAGTTGGATTACCAACAGTGGTGAGAGAAGGCAATAATTTGCGTTCCCGACAAGGGGCGGCAATCCTGCGAGACATTCAGTTATTGGATTTAATTACTGACAGCGAAGAAGCTTATATTAACTTGAGTGTCGCCCTCGGAACTAACGCCGAATTGCGAAAGCAAAAGCGCGAGGAAATCGAACAAAAAATGCAGCAGCAACCAAAGTTTCTGGACAGTCGCGCTTATGCGGCTGCTTTGGGAGCGGTATTTGAAAAAATGCTAATAGTGAATCAGCTTTAGAAGTCATATCATACCAAGTCCGGGTTAGGAGCCCCCTTTATTTTTTAAGTCCGCGCAGGCGGACTTCGTTTGTCGAGAAGCGATTTCAATCGCCGAGTGATTTTGAGGCTAGTAAAAGTAGGGTGCGTCGCCTGTAACTGTTCTGACTATTTACAACTGTCCCAGACTGACGCACCCTACAATTTGAATTAACCAATAATCAATTCAGGCTCTTTTTCCAGTGCAGGATCTTCCGGCGGCAGTCCCAAAACATTATTGTACAATTTGACATACTCCCTGGCCGAAATATCCCAGCTAAAATCTTCTTTCATGCCGCGCTGTTGTAGTTCTTTCCACTTATCTTTGTAGCGGAAACCTTCCCAAGTTCGGATCATACAGGTAAACAAGTCGAGGGGTTCGTAGCGATCGAAACAGTAACCCGTACCCACATTATTGATCGGATCATGGTGGGAGACGGTATCGACTAAACCGCCGGTACGGCGTACCATTGGCACGCAGCCGTAGCGAAGGGAAAGCATTTGGCTGATGCCGCAGGGTTCAAAGCGACTCGGCATTAAGAAGGTGTCGCAGCCTGCGTAAATACGGCGAGAAAGGGCATCGTTGTAAAGTAATTGGGTGGACATCCGACCCGGATAGCGGGCTGTCATTTGCCAGAGTTGGGTTTCGTAGTAGCGATCGCCCGTTCCGAGTACAATAAATTGAGCGTCGGTATAGGCCATGAATCGATCGAGCATTTGAATGATTAAATCCAATCCCTTCTGTTCTACCAGCCGACTTACCATGCCAATTAACAACGCATTTTTATTGACTTCCAAACCAACTTCTTCTTGCAGGGCAATTTTGTTGGCAGGGCGCTTTTCAATAGTCTCAGCCGTAAACTGTTGAGGAATGTACTTGTCAGTAGCTGGGTTGTAAGATTCAGTATCAATTCCATTCAAAATACCTGACATTTTGCCACCAATAAAAGACAGCAAACCTTCTAAAGTTTCCCCGTAAGCTGCTGTTTTTATTTGCTGGGCATAAGTTGGCGAAACTGTATTTACTCGATCGGCAAACTGCACTGCCGCTGCCATTGTATTGTGACCTTGCATATACCAAGGACACCAAGTCATCTGATCCAATTTCCAGCGCCACGGTCCTTGATAAGCTAAATTGTGAATAGTAAAAACCGTGCTAATATCCGGGTCTTGGTGCATCCAAACAGGAATCATCCCCGTATGCCAGTCGTGACAGTGGATGATGTTTGGCTTCCAGTGATTCCAGGCAAATTCAGCCGCAGCATTGGCAAAGAAAGTAAACCGCCAGTCTTCATCTATGCCACCGTAAATGCGACGAGGCAAGAAAGATGGATGTTGCAATAAGTATAAAGGAACATCGGTTCCCGGCAAAACAGTTTCAAACACCGAGAAGGTTTGGAACATGGCGGCCCCATCCCAAACAGGTTTTTTGGGAATATCCATTTTGTCGGGGATGAATCCGTAGTAGGGCATGAAGATGCGGACATCGTGGCCCATGCGGCGCAAGAATTTAGGCAAAGCGCCGACGACATCTCCCATGCCGCCCACTTTGGCGAGGGGTGCTGCTTCTGCGGATACAAATAAAATGCGCATTATTTTTGTGTGTTCCTTTAGGTAATTAGTCTAGATTAAGTTTAAATGGCGATGGGGACAATATTAACGTGGCGCGCAAAAACCAGTATAAATCTGAGTTGCTGTGTGGGGAGATGCTATAAATCGCTGTCTCTAAAATAGTAAGTCCTAACCCTGAATAAGCTTCCCGCGCGGGACACGGCTTAACCTCAGTCCCTACAGATACTCGCGTAAAATCTATAGGTGGCAATACTTTTCATAATTGGTATTAGTTAAAGCTTCCTGTACAGGCTGTGGAGTAAATCTCAAATCTGAATCTCAAATCGTTCTGTCGAGTCAATCTCAAATCTCAAATCCTTTGAGACAAGCGAGAACTTTATTCACCTGTTTAGGTGTTTTCATACGCTGGAAAATTTCACTAGCTTGTTGCCAATGTTTTTCTGCTATTTCTAACTGCCCCAAGTCGCGATAGGTCAATCCGATGTAATAATTACTGGTAGCTAATTCATACTTCGCACCAATTTTATTGTAAAATTCCAGAGCTTGATTTTGATATTTTATCGAAGCTGAGAAATCTTGAGTTTCTCGAAAAACATCTCCCAATATGTACCAGGCACGGGCGACATCTGAGGTAAAGTTAAAGTGTTGCGCGATCGCTACAACTTGCGCTAAAGTTTGCTGAGCTTGTTCGTACTCACCAATATGTTTTTGAGCTAAACCTGCCATATTCAAATCCCAGCAAGCTTGCCAAGGTGGAACGCTTTCTAAAGGTTGTTGCAAGTGTCGTGTAACTTCTTTTAGTGCTGCTTTCGCCTCCGAATCTTGTCCTAAATAAGAGTGGAGCAAAGCAATTTCGCAGTAGCAACTATTTAGCCTAGATTGAATTGCAGAAGATACTGGGGATAAAGCTAGATTAAGTTTGGCCTGATAAATAGCTAACCCTAACTCGTATTCACCAGCAGCAATATAGCATAAACCCATATCGCTGTATGAGTTGAATTCTGTCCAGCGATCGCCTTCACGCTGAGCCGCAAATTGAGCTTTGTGGTGATATTTTAGAGCTACTTCAAAACCATCTGCTAGAAGATATGCGTGACAATCGCCGATGCAGCGATACAAACTTGCCTCCCGGTTAGGCGAAACTCGATTTACCAGTTTTTCTGCTAATTCTAGAGTTTGGCTAATGTATCCCCAGGATAAAAAATATAGGAACAATTCTTCAGGTAAAATAGGTATAGCAGGGCGGCACAATACATCCCAAGCAGAATCATAATCTTCAATTTCTCGGAAATGATAGTAAGCTTCTAAAACTTGCAAGCCTAGCTGAGGAGACTGGATGTGTTCTACACTAGATAACCAATGTTGAGCGATCGCCCTTTGAGTTTGCTCCCACTCGCTGCTATTTTGCAAGCGATTCAAAGTCGCAGCCCGAATTGCTGGGTGCATTCGGTATTTGCCTCGATGTGATTGTAGCAGAGAGGAGTCACACAATCGCTGTGTTATTTTGAATTGTTCGGCTGGTGTTACATCCCACAGCAAAGATTTCATGCAAGTATCGGGCAACCATTCAATTTCTTGATACCGACAAGCTCCCAAACGGCATAGCAAGCGGTAAGCTTGATGAGAGTGAGCATCAAGGCGATTTAACTGATTATTGATAAGAAATGAAAATGGATCTAGCTGCTGTAATTCCTGACGGTTTTGCAGCCACGATTCTGCAATATTTCCGTCATAATTATTTTGAATATTATTGTACAGCAGCTCCATAGCAAGGGCATTGCCTTTGTAAACTGCGTGCATTTCTTCGAGAGCTTTTGAATCTTCTGGAGTTTCTGGATGTTGAAAATATTGCTGCCATGCTTCAGGTGTTAATCCTGTTAAAACGTGAGTTTGACAGCCTCGCAGGTCGGGTTCTTTTAATCTTTCTCTACAGGTAATCAGCGTTATTCCTGGGATTCTTGGATCGCTGAGTACCCGCAGCAATTCTACATAATTGCGGTACTCCGGTAAAAACATACCGTTGCGTAAAGCAGGTTCTAAGTTATCTATAAAAATTGCAACTTTGATTTGACGCAGCCTGTTTTCTAGCAAATTTAAACTCAAGCTAAAATCTCTGGGTGCATCTTCCTGAAAGTCTTGTTGCAGCCAAGTCTGAACAAATGACTCAGCACTTTGCACGTTTTGTGGGGTTAAGGCAATTTTCATATCCAGGATTTTTTCAAATTGGCTGTTGGCTAAGTATTGCTGTGCCAAGGTTGTTTTGCCGATACCGCCTTCTCCTACTACGATCAATATTTTGTAATTTTGCGATGTCCACTGTTGGAGTTTAGCAATATCTGAAGTTCGCTCTACCCAGCGAGTATTTAAGGGCGGTGTTTCTACAGGTTGTGAGGGGATTAATTCTGGCATGAATTGAAAGAATAGTGCCTGTAAATCTGACCAGCTAGAACGCTGGTTGTCTCCCAATCCAAATGCTTGATATGCTGTTGTCAAATGTTGGCGTACAGTTGCTTCTGATTTTATTTCGAGAATTTTGGCGATTTGTTTATTCGGTTTTCCGGCGAGTTTTTGCTGCAAAACTTGCTTGCATTTTTTACCTAATCTATTGTAAATGCTGGCAAACTCTTGTTGATTCATTGCTTTGAGTGTGGGTATGGGTGCGATCGCGATCGGGCTGGATCGGACGGCGGTTTCAACCGCCCGGTCTTCTGCTGCTTTGGACTGCACAATTGTGAGTTTTGAATGTTTATTGATTTTATACTAAGTTGTGGGTTACAAAGTTATCCAATGAATGTTTTTTTTTCATAGACCATTTTTGAGGTAGGAAGTATGGAGTTTCTGCCAGATTGAGATGCGTCGAGATAGTTTGGATACCAAGACTACCAATTGCCAGTGACGATCGCACCTACTGTACCTGACTATCTGCGGCGCTGCGAGCGATCGTGTAAATTATTGTTACAAAATCTGGGATATTGCGTAAAAATAGAAAACTTTTCCCTGAATACCTATAGAGGCTGGAAAAGTTCTCTGATGTTTGTTTGCGAAAATGCTTGAATTCAACTATTACGGGGGTAAGAGGTATGGCGTTTTTGTCAAGGGATGAAGCAGGCGATCGGGCTTATCAAGTAAGCAGCAGCAAGGACAAAACTCAGTCTAACCAGAAGGTGGAAACAGATATGTCATCAGGGCCCGAAAGTCGAGAGAATCCGATGAATCAGGTTTTTGATAAAATCGAGGACATTCTGTGTCAAACTTGGGAAGATACTGGGTTCGGACAGGTGACTATTGAGAGCGAGAGGGCGGAAAAAGGTAAAGGTAAAATTCAAGTGACTGTCAAGGGTTCAACTTATTATCGGTACTATATTTCCGATGAAGATGTTAAGAAGTGGAATGCGAGATCGTAGGTGCGATCGAGCAGGCTAGGCACGGGCGGGGTAGGCACGGGGGCGCTACCCCTACCAATCAGTTATTAACCGGGTTTCTTGGCTGTAGATTCGTGCCAAAGCATAAGTTGCGATCGAGAAACCCAGTTTCTGAGATTATTTTGCGTAATTATTGCCTGCAAAAACCTGGTTGATTAAATGTACTCGATCACCTGAAAAATTCGCTCTTATTCTGGTTCTGGTGGCTTCGGATTTCCGCGAAGTTTTTCCATAAAATCTGGATAATTTTCGAGATCGTCTAATGATTTTAAGGGTGGATGTGTTACCCGATTCCCTTCGGCGTTGATTTTATCAACATAGGCATAGAAGGCCTCATTATCATCTCGATGAGCGAGGACGTATGTGCGTAACTCTTTCTTGCTCATGTCATGGAAGTTTGGTTTCATATTTACTCAATCCATTCTCCATTTGGTTGAATTTCGATTTCGATTTCTTCGCCAACTAAGATGAAGACATTTCCAGTCCGCTCATCCATACGGACTAAGTTAACACTCAGATACAATTTTGTTGCATTGCAACAAAGGACGAAGGTTTGCCAGATTTGGGATGTTGTAGGAATAACTTGCACTCCTGAAAATCACCTGTTTTCATTGTACAGTTTTTTGGGTTCTCGGGTGATGGTGGGATTTGCATCATTTGTTGGTGAAGTGGGGGCGGGTGATTCGATCGATTCTGTTACCTAAAGATAGTCTCGATCGACCCGCCCCACCCAACCATGAAACTTACTACAACAAAAACAAGCAGGGGTATTGACAGGTTAAATTAAATGCTGTAGATTATTTTTAATTCACGGGAAATACACCTACAAGCATCTATCCTGTACGGCTGTGATGGCCGACAGTCGGATAATTTCAAACAATTGAATATTCGTAACAGAAAACCTAGTTCGAGACGGATGTGAGTTTCGCGGGGCTGGGGAAGTGGTGACGGCGCATTGTGCGTGCGATCGCCCCTTCTCCGGCCTTTTTGTTTTTCTCTCCGCAAATTGACTTGACAAATTGGAGGTTAAATATGGCTCGTTTAGATGGAACAACGCAAAATGACCAACTCATTTGGTATGAAGCTGAACCTGTAGAAATTTATGGCTATGCTGGCGATGACACGCTAGTAGGCGATGCAGGAGATGATTTTATCATTGGCGGTTCTGGGAGTGATTATCTATTAGGAGATCCTGGTAACGATGTTATCAATGGCGGCCGGGATAACGACTACATTGAAGGTGGATTTGGTGCAGATGTACTATTCCCGGCGATCGCATTAGCCGTACTGGTTATCAATTTAGTTGGTGGGCAGAAAATATTAGTGGATACCCCGATCCTAAAAGCGCGATCGTATCGTGGATGGACAGTCGCGGTCATCGAGAGAATATCCTAAACCCTAATTTGACAGAAATAGGTTTGGGTTATGCCAGCGAGGGAAATAAAGACTATTTCGTACAAGTTTTTGGTACACCAAGATAGCCTACCATCATTTTTTGTAAGGTGGTAATTTCCACCTTACTACTTGTCAAGAATCAACAGAAAGACTAATTCAGAAACGTGTTGAGTATCTTTCAGAGTAAACCAATAGGAAAATTATGACTATCAAACGACAAGGGATTTATTTAATCGGAGAAGATACAGCCGACAATATTGCACTCGAAGCCGGACAACTTCAGGATATCCCTGGAGGATTGGTAACTCGCAAAGGTAATGATACTGTCAGCGGTTCCTCTGATGCTGAAGTTGTATATAGTGGCAAAGGAAATGATGAAATTGAGGGCGGAGGTGGCAATGATTCCCTTCGCGGTGACAAAGATGAAGATACTGTGTTCGGAGGAGATGGAGATGATTGTTTGTGCGGCGGTCAAGGCAATGATTCAATTGTCGGTGGTAGTGGCAATGATAGTTTGCACGGCGATCGGGGGATCGATACTCTAACAGGTGGCAGTGGGAATGACACATTTTTCCTACTGCTAGATGATGAGAGTATCGATTACATTACCGATTATCAAAATGGAGGCGATCGCATTGCCAGCGATAACGGCATTTTGAATTTTGATAACTACACTTTTAGTCCGGGTACGGGTGCTAATGGTGCTGGTAGTCGCGACACGGTGATGATTGATAAAAGTAGCAATCGGGCGATCGCGGTTTTGCTGAATGTTCCTAGCAGCACGTTTGCAGCTACTCCGACACCGATAGCAACTCCCACGCCGACAACTATACCAACACCAACAACCGTAGCAACTCCCACACCGACACCGACAACTGTACCAACACCAACACCGACACCGACAACTGTACCAACACCAACACCGACACCGGCAACTGTACCAACACCGACACCGACACCAACAGACTTAGCTGGAAACACTTTATTAACAGCTCGTAACATAGGCGTTCTGAGCGGTACTCAAACCTTTAGCGATGCTGTGGGAGATATTGACACCGAGGACTTCTACCGATTGCAAATCACAGCACCTAGCGACATCAACATAGCCCTGAGTGGTTTGAATGCGGATGCTGATTTGATATTCGTTGAAGATATCAACAATAATGGAGCGATCGATAGTGACGGTTTCAACAGCTTTGAAGTGCTTGGTATTTCAGATGAATTTGGCACAAATTCTGAGGAACTTCAAGGCACTTTGCAACCTGGTGAATACTTAATCTGGGTTTCCCAGTTTGAACCCACATTCCGCAGGTGCGATCGCCCGATCGAGTATTTTTAAAAGATGAGCAAAATTGAAGCGTCTAATATTAGAGTACAGGATCTTGACCACTGTGGGTTAATTGCTGGCATCTGTGATGATATGGGATTAGTCGAACAACTCGATCAA
>JAAUPI010000162.1 GCA_012035135.1 Microcoleus sp. CSU_2_2 | reverse complement strand
GATGGGGAGAGGGGGAGAGGGGGAGAAGAGGGAGAGGGGGAGAAGAGGGAGAAAGAGTTTCTTTCATATAATTTCTATTGTTGATTAAGAGGTAGAAAAATGGCTCACATTAATCTGCGGCGCACTGAAAATATCAGCGGTAATTTTTATGTAGACACTACCTGTATTGACTGCGATACTTGTCGGTGGATGGCGTCTGAAGTATTTGGTCAAGCCGGAGAAAAATCGGCGGTTTACCATCAGCCGACTAACGCAACAGAAGAAATGCGATCTCTCGCAGCTCTTTTGTCTTGTCCCACCAGTTCGATAGGCACTGTTGACAAACCAAAAAATATCAAAGAAGTTCAGCAAAATTTGCCCGCACTGGTAACAGAAAATATTTACCATTGTGGCTACCATTCAGAAAAATCCTACGGCGCGGCTAGTTATTTAATTGTCCGTCCAGAGGGCAATATTTTAGTTGATTCTCCTCGTTTTGTGCCGCCGCTAGTTAAAAACATAGAAGCAATGGGTGGCATTCGCTATCTGTACTTGACTCACCGCGATGATGTGGCAGATCATCAAAAGTATCGAGATCATTTTGGGTGCGATCGCATTCTGCATACTGACGAAATTAATGCGGGAACTCGCAGTGTAGAAATTCAATTGTCGGGCAGCGAACCGCATCAAATAACAGATGATTTGTTAATTATTTCCGTACCGGGTCACACGAAAGGTCACACAGTTTTACTTTACAATAACAAGTTTTTGTTTAGCGGCGATCATTTGGCTTGGTCAGAAAGTTTACAGCATTTGATTGGTTTTCGGACAGCCTGTTGGTATTCTTGGCCGGAACAAATCAAATCTATGCAGAATTTGGCTAATTATGACTTTGAGTGGGTGTTGCCCGGACACGGCCGCAGGTATAATGCCGATCGAGAAACAATGCACGAGCAAATGCAGATGTGTATTAATTGGATGGTTGATTCTCGATAATAGTAGATCGATGCGGGTAGGACTTATTAATTTACTTAATCTAGTCTAGTAAATTCTGAAAACTGACTAAGCCTTGGCTTTTGGAATAGCAACCAAAGTCATAGAATTAGCGGGGTAAGTTGCCCCAAAGCCATCAGCGCTGACACCCAAATCATTCTGACGAACGATCGCCTGCAAATTCGCCTCGCTGTAAGTGTAAACTTGAGCTTTACCCGCCGATTTAAATCCTTTCAAACTCAGGTTGCTGGTCAAATTTTTGCCAGTTTTATTAATAATCATCAGTGTCAGAGTACCATCATTTGTGCGATCGGCTCCATAGATTGCCAATTGTCCTCGATCTGTGCTGTGCGATCGCACCCAAGTATCCCCATATTTGCCACCCTTACCGTCGTAATTCGCGTACATTCGGAAGGCATAGGCCCCCGGTTCCGAGGACTTAGGAGGCCACCACAGCGTAGCTAAATCCACTTGTTCTCGCCCAAAAATCCCCAGTATGTCGGCTTGGGCTAATGCCCCGTTCATCGACTCCAAACCGCCCCAATTATATTCAGTAATTGCGAGTTTTGTACCTGGATAATCTTCCTTTATCCACTGTCTAAACCGGGGAATAAGTGTTAGTGGCGGATTGTATTTGCCAATCCAACTTTCATCAGTATAAGTCGGGTCCCACAAAGAGCGAGTCGATCGCAGTCGCAGTGCTTGCGTTTTGGCATCACCGGCGGGACAATTAGCCAAACAGGTACTGTCCGCCGCCGGATAGTAATGTTCGTCGAAATAGTCGAGAATCCGAACACCTTTTTGCTGTTCGTAAGCGCGCATTTGCTGCAAGTACCACCGCGCAAACCAGACACCGCCGTGTTTTTCACGATCGCCCTTAACCCCGGAATCGATATAGACAGGCCAGCCAAAATCCGATGGCCCGAGTACCTTAGCAGTCGGATCGATTGATTTCACCATTGAGGCATACTGGTAGGTGCGATCGCGCAATTCATCGTAACTTGTCGCTTCTGGATGAACATCGCGGTGAGTATTTCCCCAACCACTGGGTTCGTTATCCATTTGATAAATTTGCACGCCGCCGTTAGCAGCAGTACCGTGGGTTTTAACTAAGTGTTGAACCCACGGTTTTTGAAATTCTGGAGTGCTAACAATGCTGACATCAAGGCGATTATTCTCAGTTATCGAAGTGCCATCGGGACGCTTACCATTGCCGCATTTATCACCTTCGGGAAAAATGTAGGGATTTGTTTTTTCTTGCGGCCCGTATTTGGAGACTCTAAATCCGCAATTCCAAGTGCTAAATTTATTTACATAGCCAATCATCGGAATAGTAACAATACTTTTGCTGCCGTTTGTGCGGTTGGTTTTGACAATTTTATCTATGGAAGCACCGGGAACAGGATTTTTATTGCCGTTACCACCCACAAAAAAGAAGTCATCACCAGCGTTGGAGGAATCGACTAGCCAATTATAGCGACTGGTGTGATTTGCGCCCCAACGTTCCACCGGAATTCGCAATTCTCGGGCGAGACCTGAGTCTAGCAGGTAATCATTCATACCGTAGATATCGGGGCTTATAGGATGTCGATCGACTCCCACATCAACAGACAAAGCTAAACTATTTGTTTGGCCGATCGCCGTTTTGAGGTATGCTGCTGTTGCTGCCAGTGCCACAGCAGCGAGTATACCGAACAAAAACAGGAATATCCAACGAGGTTTATTTTCGGGCGATCGCCACAAAAATCGTGCATTCATTTTTTATTTTACCTTATTCTAGGTATCTCTACCGCAGCTAAACTTTTAATAAATGGTATTATCAAACATTACTAGGACTTAGGCAACGGGCCTACTCAAATCAAATCCTAGGGTGCGTCAGGCGAATTTCGAGAGAGATTATTGAGAGTTTAAAATCTGACGCACCTTACTAAAAGTTTCAATACTCGTACCCAAATGCGCCAAGCGAGTTCGATCCAAAGCTGCCAAAACAGGCGGTACATCAGCCACAATTTGACAATGATTTTTCAGGGCTTCGCGGGCAGATTGAATAGCAGTTTCGCTCAACTTCACAAACGGCAACAGCGAACAATCACCGCAGGCTAAAACTAGTTTTGAAAGCAAGTCTACCTCAATTGCCGATCGATCGCTCAAATCCGGCAACAAATGCTGCAAAGATTCCCCAAAATCCTCCGGGTGAGTGTGCGCCACCGCATCCCAACTATCCCAAACTTGTTCCAAATCTCCCCATCCCTCCTCAGTTTCTAGCTGCAACAGCCTCAGTTGCGCGAGTGCGCCCGCTTGCACCGCTTGACACGAAATATCCCGCCCCAGCAAGCCTTCCAGCGCTAATGCCGTTTGTTTGAGGCGAACTATTTGTTGTGTGACAGACAGATACTGCTGTTGCAGAGTCGCCATCAGCGCGTCAGGGGAAGCTTCGGCGTCAGTTTCTAACAGTTTGCGGATGTGAGAAAGCTGAAATCCTTGCTGTTTGAGTGCGACAATTTTTTGCAGTTTCTGCACGTCGCTGCGGGTGTAGAGTCTGTAGTTGGAGGTCGATCTCACCGCCGGAGAAAGCAGCCCCAAAGTGTGATAGTGTCGCACCATCCGAGGGGTGATACCGCCTTTTACGGCTTGTGTAAGTTGTTTGATTGTAAGGTATTTTTGCATAGGTTTAAAGAAGAGGCTGGGTGATTGAGACTCGGCGGTGGGCCTCCGTTGGTTTGTGTGCCCGCAAACTCTGGGGTTAGAAACCGCCCAGGCCAAACTCTTGACATTGACATTAATGTCAAGGTTTAGGCTACAGGAGTCATTCTACCAAATCAAATTTTCCCAATGGCTTCCAATTCCCTCTCAATCTCTCGCCTTTCCCGGCTAGCAGAAGAACACCCAGATGCTTTAACTGCCGCCCTGTGCGGATTTCTCGTAATCTTAGGTTCCCTAGCCCTGCATTTCGGCTGGCTGAGTTTGGCTGTATTAATTTTACCAGTGGCTTATATTATCGGTGGTTATTCTAGCGCCCGCGAAGGATTAACTACGCTTTTTCAAGAACGAGAATTAGATGTCGATTTGCTGATGATTGTTGCTGCTTTGGGGGCTGCCGGTTTGGGGCTGTGGCGGCACGAATATCATTTAATTGTTGACGGCGCTGTGTTGATTTTAATCTTTGCCATTAGTGGCGCACTAGAAGGTTATGCTATGCAGCGGACTGAACGCAGTATTAGGAGTTTGATGAGTTTGACTGCGGATACTGCTAGGGTTGTTATGTATGGGGATGAACGGGAAGTTGCGATCGACCAATTGGCAATTGGCGATCGTATTTTAGTTAAGCCCGGAGAAATCATCCCTACAGATGCGATAATTCTCGAAGGTTTTAGCAGCCTGAATCAAGCCTCGATTACCGGCGAATCTATGCCCGTGGAAAAAACTGCTGGTGATGAAGTTTATGCAGGGACAATTAACGGTTTTGGGGCGCTGCAATTGGAAGTTCACAAAACTCCAGAAAGCAGTTTGATTCAGCGCGTAATTCGCCTAGTGCAACAAGCGCAAACTGAAGCGCCTCCTTCTCAACAGTTTGTCGAAAAGTTCGAGCGCAGTTATGCGCGGCTAATTGTGATTTTCGGCTTGCTGCTGGCAATTTTGCCACCGTTTGTTTTAGGCTGGAATTGGGAAGATACGATTTATCGGGCGCTGATTTTCCTGGTAGTTGCTTCTCCCTGTGCGCTGATGGCTTCGATTATGCCAGCACTGCTTTCGGGAATTGCTAACGGTGCGAAACAAGGGATTTTGTTTAAAAGTGGCGCGAAGTTAGAGATAATAGGTAAAGTTAGGGCGATCGCCTTTGATAAAACCGGAACTCTTACCACTGGAAAACCACAAGTTATCCAAATTGTCCCCGCAGCCGGATCTACTGAAACAGAGGTTCTGCAATTAGCTGCTGGTGTGGAAGTTTACTCGGAACACGCGATCGCGATCGCCATTGTCCAAGCCGCCCAACAGCAACAATTACAACTCCCAACCGCAACTGATGTCCAAGCCAAAGTTGGTCAAGGAATTGTCGGTAAAGTCAACAACCAAATAATTACAATTGGCAAAGCTGAATTCGTGCAAGCGACTGCGGAGTTGACTCAAATCAGTCAGCAGTTACAAGCAGCAGGAAAAACGGTTGTTTGGGTAGCTGCGGGCGATCGCTGGGAGTCCTCACCTGTACTACGACTTTTAGGAATCATAGCAGTTGCCGATACCCTCCGCCCCGAAGCCGTAAGCATGGTAAAACGCTTGACAAAATTAGGCGTAGAACATATAATTATGCTCACCGGAGACAACCAGCAAACCGCTCAACACATTGCCCACCAATTAGGCATCAACGAAGTATATGCCGGACTTTTGCCGGAAGATAAAGTGCAGGTAATTAAAAAACTGCAAAAACAATATCAAACCGTCGCAATGGTAGGAGATGGCATCAACGACGCCCCCGCCCTCGCCCAAGCTTCCGTAGGAATTGCCATGGGAATTTCCGGCAGCGATGTAGCTTTGGAAACCGCGGATATAGTATTAATGGCCGATCGACTAGAAAAACTAGCTAAGGCAATTATTTTAGGCCGCCGCGCTCAAAATGTCGTCAAACAAAACATTGTCTTTGCACTAAGTTGCATTATACTGTTACTCGCAGCCAACTTCCTCGGAAATATCACCATGCCATTAGGCGTAATCGGTCACGAAGGCTCTACAGTAATCGTCACCTTAAGTGGCTTGCGACTGCTGAGAAACTAGACAAATCCGAGGCAAAACAAGAGTGAAATGCGTTCCCAGACACAGCCTGGGAACCAGAATTTTATCTGCGTTCATCTGCGTTCATCTGCGGTTAAAAATTCAAAATATTAAGAAAAACTACAATCTGCGTTTTGTCACTCAAAATACGCTAGCGTCAAAAGTATTGAATCATACCAAAATCTGAAATTGCTCTAGACTGTAACAAAAATTTACCTGGAAAAAGTCTAGAAGATGATATTCAATTCATTGCACCAGGAGCAATTGAAAACAAGTTTTCAGTCGGAGGCAATATGAACCAAAAAGTCATTGGGGCCACGCGAAACGTTGCAATTGTTGGCCCTTATTTAAGCGGTAAAACCGCACTGCTGGAAAGTTTGCTATCGGTGACAGGAGCAATTACCCGCAAAGGTAATGCTAAAGATGGTAATACAATTGGTGACAGTTCGCCGGAAGCGCGCGATCGCCAAATGAGCACAGAAGTAAACGTCGCCAGCACCGAATACGAAAATGTTCGCTTCACATTTCTTGACTGTCCCGGATCGATCGAATTTGCTCAAGAAACTCTGAATGCACTCATCGGTGTAGATGCTGCGATAATAGTTTGCGAACCTGTGACGGATCGCGCCCTCACCCTCGCACCGCTGTTTAAATTCCTCGACGATTGGGAAATTCCGCACCTAGTTTTTATCAATAAGATCGATCGCGCTTGTACCGACGAAACGACTTGCGGTAGCAACTTCACCAACATCATTAACGCACTCAAATCTATTTCCAGCAGACCGATCGTACCTCACCAATACCCGATCGGACACAACGAACAAATCATCGGTTTTATCGACTTAGTAACCGAACAAGCTTATCACTACCATCCGGGAGCCCCCGCAGATCCCGTGCCACTACCAGAAAACCTCAAAGCACAAGAACATGAAGCGCGGCAACAAATGCTTGAGGAATTAGCCAATTTTGATGACCATTTACTCGAAGAATTGCTTGAAGAAATCAACCCCGATGCTGAAGAAATTACCCGCGATTTAAAGATGGAATTGGGCGCCGATTTAATCGTCCCCGTATTCATCGGCATCGCCGAACAAGATTTCGGTGTCCGCCCGCTGCTAGAAGCTTTACTGCGGGAAGCGCCGGCGCCAGAAACGACGGCCCCAAGGCGCGGTGTTATACAAAGTGATAACCAAATTGCCGCTCAAGTCCTGAAAACCTATTATACACCTCAGGGTGGCAAACTATCGTTAGTGAGAGTGTGGCAGGGAACGCTGGCAGACGGAGCAACTTTGAACGGGCTACGAATTAACGGTGTTTACCGTTTGATCGGTCAGCAAACCCAAAGTTTGACGAACGTTAGTGCGGGCGAAATAGTTGCCATAGGCAGGCTAGAAGGCGTGAAAACCGGCGATACACTGACAGTCGATCGGGCAATTGAGTTGCCAAAAGCCGACATCCTGTCACCAGTATACGCATTGGCGATCGCCCCAGAAAAGCGCAACGACGAAGTTAAGCTCAGCAGTGCCTTAGCCAAATTGCTGGAAGAAGACCCATCTTTAGTATGGCAACAGCACGGCGACACTCACGAAATTATACTTTGGGGTCAAGGCGAAATCCATCTGAAAGTAGCTTTAGAGAGATTGCGTCGTAAGTATAACTTGCCGATGACAACTCACTTACCACAAGTGCCGTACAAAGAAACCATCCGCAAACCCGCATCTGCCATCCACGGGCGCTACAAACACCAAAGTGGCGGGCACGGACAATTCGGCGACGTGTATCTCGACATCCAACCGCAGCCACGGGGAGAAGGCTTCAATTTCAGCGACAAAATCGTCGGCGGAGTCGTGCCGAAACAGTACATTCCCGGCGTGGAAGTCGGGGTGCGAGAGTATTTGGATCGCGGCCCCCTCGGTTTCCCAGTGGTAGACGTAGCGGTGACGCTAATCAACGGTTCCTATCATTCCGTAGACAGTTCCGAACAAGCTTTCAAACAAGCGGCGCGTTTGGCAATGCAGGAGGGAATGGCGAAATGCGAACCGGTGCTCCTGGAGCCGATCGCCAAAGTGGAAATTCACGCTCCGATCGAGTTTACCTCAAAGGTGCTGCAATTGGTGAGCGGTCGCCGTGGTCAAATTCTCGGCTACGAAGGCAAATCAAACTGGAAAGGATGGGATACAGTTTCAGCTTATTTGCCACTAGCAGAAATGCAGGATACGATCGTCGAATTGCGATCGCAAACAATGGGAGTCGGCTTTTTCAATTGGGAGTTCGACCATTTGCAGGAAGTACCGGAACCTTTAGCTAAGAGGGTTTTGGTAACTAACGGAAATGGTAACGGCAACGGTAAAGGTTAAGCTATATAGCAATCCTAAATCATTTGTGAATTTCTTACTCCCTCCCCTTAATCAGGGGACGGTTGGGGTGGGGTAAAAAACTTTACGACTCCTGAAAGGACTGCTATATTACCTATTACTGATGACATTTAACAGATTCCACAAAGGCCCCAACATCAGCTTCCTGAGTATTAAAAGCAGTAACAAGTCTCACAGTACATCCAGTTTCGCTCTCCCACCGATAAAACTGAAATCCCTCAGCTAAAACCGCAGCAATTACCGATTCGGGAACTTGCATAAAAATCTCATTGGCTTCCACAGGATGACAAAAATGCACTCCCTTAATACCCGCCAACCCTTGCGCCAACTTAGCCGCCATCTGATTTGCATGGGTAGCATTTCTCAGCCACAAATCATCTGTGATATATGCTGCTAACTGCGCCGACAAAAACCGCATTTTCGATAACAAATGCCCGCTACGCTTGCGGTAAAAAGGAAAAGTTTTAGCCAATTCTTGGTTAAAAAAAACCACAGCTTCCGCAGCCATTGCCCCGTTTTTAGTCGCTCCAAATGAGAGAATATCCACGCCAGCCCGCCACGTAATATCCGCAGGAGAACAGCCAAGACTAGCGACAGCATTAGCAAAGCGAGCTCCATCCATATGCAAGTGTAAATTGCGATCGCGAACAACTTCCGAAATCTGCGAAATTTCCGCTGGATTGTAGATAGTTCCAGCTTCCGTTGCTTGAGTGATGCTAACGGCGGCAGGCTGTACGTGATGGACGACACCCGCGCCAGCCTTGTCGAGAACTTTCCCTAAATTATCCGCATCAATTTTACCATGACTTCCTGTTAGCGTCACCAACTTTGCACCACCCGTAAAAAACTCCGGCGCACCGCATTCATCGAGATTAATATGAGCATCCTTATGACAATAAATCGCACCATAGGGAGGAGTCATCACTGCAAGTGCTAGAGAATTTGCCGCCGAACCAGTTGCCACCGGAAAAACAGTCACCGATGTCTCAAACAATTCCGAAAACTTAACTTGTAAACCTTTTGTATATTCATCATCTCCATAAGACAAAACAGCACCGCAATTAGTCGCTGCAATCGCGGCCATAATTTCCGGCGAAACCCCCGTTGCATTGTCGCTACAAAAATTCATTTCAAGAATTGGTAAACAGAGTCTATAATATAACTTACGTAACTATCACATTCTAATCAAATTGTCGAGTGCGTCCGAATAATATAACTCAACAGTCAACAGTCAACAGTCAACTCTGAAACAAAGAGGAACTATTATGGCAGAATATCGCAAAATAGAATACCGCATCGGCAAAGACGGCAAAATTACTGAAACCGTCCTCAACGCCACCGGTTCAAGTTGTACTGAAACCACCGCCGGAGTAGAAAAAGCCCTCGGCAAAATAGAATCTCAAAACTTGCTCCCAGAATACTATGAAGGCGCAGAAAACTTAATAGCCGAAGCAACCCAGACTTTAAAACAAGTTTAGAAAAGTTAACAATGTTCGATCTGTTTGCTGTAACAACAGTGCCTTCCTTCAGCATCATGCTAGCTGTCGGGGGCATTTTTCTCATTTTAATCTATGCTTATGCTGCATCGGCAGCGGGAGATGCGATCGAATTCAAGTACGATACAATTCTCCGAGAACGGATGAATCAGCTAGATATTGCGGATTGGCAAGATTTAGCCCAACAAGCTGGCTTAACTCGTTTCGGGTTGCGTTTGCTGCGACGCGGGGATGTGAGAAACCTCAGTCTAGACGAACTGAAGCGGCTGGCAACAGTGCTCAACTTGAATTTCCAAGAATTCGATCGCAATTTTGCCGCACTGCCCACATCGACAACAGAGGCAACTCATGCAACTGAAATTGCAGAATTAAGACAGCAGTGTTTCCGCCTGCGAGAAGAATTGCAACAGCAAAAAATGCAACTAACTACAGATTTTCGCAATGCTACCTTTGAACAGTTGCAAACTTTGTTAACCAACTATCCCGCCGCCCGCAAAATGGCAGAAGCCAAGCCAGATTTGCCAGCCAAAAACCTCTCTTCTCTTTTTACCCCCCTAGAAAATCTGCTGAAAAGTTGGGATTTTGAAATGATTGGTATAGCCTGGGAACAAGTCGCCTATAATCCGCAGTTGCACCAACCCGATGTTGAGGATATAACCGAAGGAGAGTTAGTCTACATTCGATTTGTCGGCTATCGTGAAGGAGAGCGAATCCTGACTCCTGCGAAAGTCAGTCGTACCCTTCCAGGAGGCATGAAAAGTTAAACAATTGACAGTTCCAAAGATTAACGTTCATGTGGTTTAGGGATGAAGCTTCGAGGGAACAATCGCTCATAACAACCCGATGTTTGATGTTCAAATGCTTCATCCGACCCATCATCGGCGATTTAAAAGATCTCTAATGGGTTCTATAAAATCTCAAATCTCAAATCTCAAATCGATATGACTACAGTCGCAATTGACTTCGGCACTAGCAACACAGTTGTCTGCATCCTTAACCCGGATACGCAAACACCAGAAACCTTAAGATTAGGCGAACTCTCTCGCATTTTTAAAACGAAGAAAGCCAGCGGAGATATCCAAGAAATACCTGTGTTACCGACTCTAGTATTTGTTAAAGAGCCAGGAGAATTGGTATTGGGTGAAAAAGTGCGATCGCAACGTTTAGGACAATCCCAGCCAGAGCGATTTTTCAAAGCCTTCAAGCGCGACTTAACCGCCGACTTTCAGCCACCTCCCCGCAATTTAGACGGCAAAACTTACTCTACTGAATTAGTATCAGAAAACTTTATTAAGACTATCTGGAAACAATTACATTTGCAAAAAATACAACCAGACAAAGTAATTTTTACAGTTCCAGTAGGAGCATTTGAACGATATCTAGACTGGTTTCGTGACTTAGCAGAAAATTTAGGAGTCTCCGAAATTCAGCTAATAGATGAATCCACCGCAGCCGCTCTGGGATATGCAGTAAAACGCCCCGGTTCTTTAGTTTTAGTCGTAGATTTTGGCGGTGGTACTTTAGATTTAAGTTTAGTCCGCACAGCACCGCTTCCATCAATTAAAAATAGCCAATCTAAAAATCCCAATTTAATGCGTGCCGAAGTATTAGCCAAATCGGACGCCTATGTCGGTGGCGAAGATATTGACATCTGGATTGTCGAAAATTATTTGCGGCAGATTGGTTCGTCGCGGGCAGAAGTTAGCCCAGTTAGTTGGCAGAATTTATTAGAAATAGCAGAAAAACTAAAAATTAAACTTTCTCGAGTGAATGAAGCCAAAGAAAGTTGGTTTGACGATGAAAATTTTATGTCTTATGACTTGGAGTTAAACCGCGAAAAGCTTGAAGAGATTCTGGAATCTAGACAGTTATTAGAACAATTGCGACAAGCTTTAGATGAAGTGCTGAGCATTGCACTCGGAAAAGGGATCTGTAAAACCGATATCGAACAAGTATTGCTGGTAGGAGGAACTTCTCTAATTCCTGCTGTATCTAACTTAGTTGTTTCTTACTTTGGGCGACAAAAGGTCAAAATGGATAAGCCTTTTGAAGCAGTTGCTTGGGGTGCTTTAGCCCTAACACAATTGACAAGTGTTGACGATTATTTACGTCACAGCTATGCAATTCGCCTCTGGGAACCTTACGCCAAAGCTTATTCTTATGCGCCGATATTTAGAAAAGAAATGAAGTATCCCTGTCAAAGTTCCGAAGAGTTGACGCTACAAGTAGCAATTGAGGGACAAAGGGAAGTTCGCTTAGATATTGGAGAAGTTGCAGAGGTATCCCAAGCGGAGGTGATTTTTAATGAAAAAGGGCAAATGACTAGCACCATGTTGCACAGACAGAGTGATTTTCGCTCTCTGGAAAGCCACCACCAGCAAGTTTGCGTGGCTCATTTGAACCCGCCCGGAGTATTGGGAATTGACAGAGTTGCAGTGAGTTTTGAGGTGGATGAAAGGCGAGTGTTGTTGGCGACTGTGCGAGATTTAGTGACTGGTGAAACTTTGGTTAAAAAAGGGGCGATCGCCAAACTTCAATAATGGTAAAATCTCAAGTTATAGTCGGTAAATTTTACAGGACTTACGCACTCCGACCCAGAAACCGGGTTTTTTCCAATCTGTGATGCTGCAACGCGTCTTTTCATAAATGAAAACATTAAAAGAAGTTAGGGATTTATCAACTGATACCAAATCCGGGTTTCCCATCCCCGTTATAATTGGTATGGTGCGTCGCTATGAGATCTCCCAATAGCAACGAGAGTTGTTCGTAGCGACGCACCCTACATTTACTACATTTACGAGATTATAAAA
>JAAUPI010000161.1 GCA_012035135.1 Microcoleus sp. CSU_2_2 | reverse complement strand
TGAGGTATTGGGCTACCGTTTAATTGATAACATTTACGTGCCGATTACTCCCGATGAAGAGGGACGCATTCTGTGCGAAACGGTGAATTTGTTGGTGGGATTGCAAGACGGCGAGGTGGTGGTGGTGAACCCTCACACTCAAGAGCGCCTTCTCAGAGCCGCAGAGCTTGAACAGTGGGCGATTCACGCTCAACAACAGGCCTTTCTAGCTCAACAGCAAGCTACTGAAGCCCAACAGCAAGCTACTGAAGCCCAACAGCAAGCTACTGAAGCCCAGCAGCGAGCTACTCAAGCTGAGGAAGAGAAAGCTCAAGCCGAACAGCGAGCCTCAGAAGCCGAGCAGCGAGCAGTCCAACTAGCCGAATTTTTACGATCGCAGGGACTCGATCCCGATCGAATTTAACCGCAGATGTGGGCTGATGGACGCGGATGTAGGCGAAGCCTTCCCCAATGGTACGCAGATTTGCATATACTGATGTTGTCAAAATAATTAAATTAAATTATGAAATCTGTGTCTGATGAAACAGCTATTAGTCCTTGGGATTATAAGCCTTGGTGGTGTCAACCTTGGTCGATTCTTTTGACTGGAACGAGTTTGATTGGGGGAAGTTGGTTTTTATTGAAAAATGTTTGGATAACGGTTTTAGTTGCAATACCGTTATTGTTGTGGATGGGTTTTTTCTTGTTAGTTTGGCCGAGATTGATGGTATCTAGTGGCTTGCTTGAAAAATATCAAGAAGCAGATATTAGAAATGAGAATTAAATGACTTGCATTCTTGTAGGTTGGGTTGAGTCATGCAACCCAACCTACGCAATATGCACTAAGGTCAAAGAAACCGGGTTTTTTACCTAATCTGTGGGTAACAACGAAGGATTTTCGTAAAAAACCCGGTTTCTGATCACCCGTGCGCAATCCCAATTTTAGTAGGGGCAATCCCTCCGTGGTTGCCCCCTTCTGCTGTTTTTAATAATCCTGAATTGCTTTTACCTCCATCGGGTGAGATCTGAGCGATCGAATTCCCGCAGCAGTCGCTTTAGCACCGGCAATGGTGGTAATAATCGGGATTTTGTAAGTCAAAGCAGTACGACGGATAAAGATGCCGTCGGCACGTGACTCTTCACCGGAAGGTGTGGTGATAATTAGTTGAATTTTCTCATTCTTAATCGAATCCAACAAATTCGGCCGCCCTTCATGGAGTTTCAATTCTAAACCCACATCTAAACCTTGCTCGCGCAAAACTTTGCGAGTACCGTGAGTTGCTACTACTGTAAAACCCAATTCCAAGAATTCCTTGACAACAGGTATTACAGCTAATTTGTCCCGATCGCGCATCGATACGAGCAGCGTACCAGATAGCGGCATTACTTGTCCGGCGCCTAATTGAGCCTTGGCAAATGCCTTGCCAAAATCTGTGTCAATTCCCATAACTTCGCCGGTCGATCGCATTTCTGGCCCCAACAAAGTATCGGTTCCGGGGAACTTGGCAAAGGGTAATACTGCCTCTTTTACCGAAACGTGAGATGGGACAATCTCTTTAGTAAAACCTAAACCTTCAAGAGTCTTACCAGACATTACCCGCGATGCCATTTTGGCTAGGGGAACTCCGATCGCTTTCGAGACAAAAGGTACTGTTCGAGAAGCGCGCGGGTTAGCTTCCAAAATGAAAACTTCCTTGCCTTGAACGGCAAATTGAATGTTCATCAACCCAATCACTTTTAGGGCTTTTGCTAATTCTACTGTCCAGTGGCGAATTGTTACTAAAGCTTCGTCAGAAAGCGTTTGATAAGGGATAGAACAAGCTGAGTCGCCGGAGTGAATTCCGGCTTCTTCAATGTGTTCCATAATGCCGCCGATCGTCACATTTCCTGTAGCATCGGCGATCGCATCTACATCCACCTCGATCGCATTCTCCAAGAACTTGTCAATTAAAATCGGATGATCCGGTTCTACGTGTACAGCATACATCATGTAGCGTTCCAATTCGGCATCGGAATAAACAATTTCCATGCCCCGCCCGCCTAACACGTAACTGGGGCGCACCACCACTGGATAACCAATCCGTTTGGCTACGATTAAAGAATCCTCAAAACTGCGCGCCAAACCGTTAGCAGCTTGCTGAATATTCAACTCCCGCAGAATCTTTTCAAATCGCTCCCTGTCTTCGGCAGTATCAATTGAATCCGGCGAAGTTCCCCAAATTTTGGTTTGTACGTCGGGATGGTTGGCGAGAGATTTTTGCAAAGGCAGTGCCAATTTCAGCGGCGTTTGTCCGCCAAATTGAATAATTACTCCTTCGGGATTTTCTGCCTCGATAATGTTAAGAACATCCTCTTTGGTCAGCGGTTCAAAATACAGTCGATCGCTCGTATCGTAATCTGTCGAAACTGTCTCCGGGTTCGAGTTCACCATAATTGTTTCAAACCCGTCTTCTCCCAAGGAATAAGAAGCGTGACAGCAACAGTAATCAAACTCAATCCCCTGTCCGATCCGGTTCGGGCCGCCACCTAAAATCATCACTTTTCGCTTTGTAGAAGGCGAAACTTCCGACTCCGGTGGCAGACTGTGAGCAACAGAAGAAATCTTCTTTTCTTCATCGCCCAATTCCCAAATTGCTGCTCCCACTTCGTAGGTAGAATAGTAATAAGGCGTAAACGCTTCAAACTCAGCGGCACAGGTATCAACTGTTTTGTAAATCGGGATGACGCCTAACTCTTTGCGGTAAGCGCGAACTTCATCTTCCGAGGTTTTTGTAGCGTAAGCAATTTGGCGATCGCTAAATCCCAACTGCTTTACTTCAAACATTGTCTCTTTTGTCAACTGTTTCAGCGGCGTCCGCTTCAAGAACTTTTCAGTTTCCAACAATTCCTGCATTTTATCTAAAAACCAGGGGTCAATTGCTGTTAACTCAAAGATTTCTTCCACAGTCATTCCCATCATCATCGCGTGGCGAACTGTAAAAATTCGCTCTGGATTCGGCGTCCGTAATCCGGCGCGAATTTGTTCCAAACTCGGCAATTTTTCCGATTTATCGCACCCAAAACCCGCGCGACCGGTTTCTAATCCCCGCAGCGCTTTTTGGAAAGATTCGTTAAAAGTTCGCCCGATCGCCATTACTTCCCCAACTGACTTCATTTGCGTTGTCAGAGTTGGTTCGGAACCGGGAAATTTTTCAAAAGCAAAGCGGGGAATTTTTGTTACCACATAGTCAATTGTCGGTTCAAAAGACGCGGGAGTTTTCTTGGTAATATCGTTAGAAATTTCGTCTAGCGTGTAACCTACTGCTAATTTGGCCGCCATTTTAGCAATGGGGAAACCAGTTGCTTTCGAGGCTAAAGCAGAGGAACGAGAAACGCGGGGGTTCATTTCAATTACGATAAATTCTCCGTTTACTGGATTAACAGCAAATTGAATGTTAGAACCGCCGGTTTCGACTCCGATTTCGCGGATAATTTTAATCGAAGCATCCCGCAGTCGTTGATATTCTTTGTCTGTGAGAGTTTGAGCCGGGGCGACTGTAATTGAATCCCCCGTGTGAATGCCCATTGGGTCGAGGTTTTCGATCGAACAAACAATCACCACATTGTCTGCCAAATCGCGCATCACTTCCAGTTCGTACTCTTTCCAGCCAATCAAAGATTGTTCGATCAGAATTTGCGATACCGGGCTGGCGTCAACGCCACCTTGTGCCATTGCTTCAAATTCTTCTTGATTGTAAGAAATGCCACCTCCCGTACCACCCATTGTAAAAGCAGGGCGAATAATTAAAGGATAAGTACCGATTTGGTGACCAATTGCTTTGGCTTCGTCGAGATTGTTGGCAATTCCCGAAGGACAAACAGCGACGCCAATTCGCGCCATTGCTTCCTTAAATAACAGTCGGTCTTCTGCCATTTCAATTGCCGGCAACTTAGCACCAATTAACTCAACGTTGTATTTTTCCAAAACGCCATTTTTAGCGATCGCAACAGCTAAATTCAGGGCTGTTTGACCGCCCATCGTCGGTAAAATTGCTTGAGGTTTTTCTTTGGCTATTATCTGTTCGAGGATGGCCGGCGTCAGAGGTTCGATATAGATGCGATCGGCAGTTTCCGGATCGGTCATAATCGTTGCAGGGTTGGAATTCACCAGCACTACTTCAAAACCTTCTTCTCGTAAAGCTTTGCAAGCTTGCGTCCCCGAATAGTCGAACTCGCACGCTTGGCCGATGACAATTGGGCCGGAACCAATGAGGAGAATTTTTTTTAAGTCTTGGCGGCGGGGCATAGGTTCGTAATTGGTAGTTGGACAGGATTGAGGATAGATTTGATATTTTGCACTAGTCTTAGAAACGGGCCAGAAAGCCTGTTTTACCAAAAGCTTGCTCAAAATGGTACAACAACAGATAACTCTGGCGTTCATCCCGCCGTGCTTGATGAGTACATCTATAGCGGGGGACTTCCCGCCAAGCGAGTTAATTTGAAATTGTGCACCATTATCAGCCTTTTGGAAGCGGAACCTCCCGAATCTGGCTAACAGATGCTAACAGACATCACCCGGTCACCAGAAGTATTGATGGGAAAAGGGTAAACTCGATCGGTAAATCCAGACTATTCTAAGTGCTGCGGTCAAATCGTGTTGTACAATACTTGACACTCCTGGGCCTAAAGGCGTGAGGATTCTTAAAACATTTCGGTCAAAATATCCTATTGCTAGGGTTCCCAAACTCACTACGTTTGCTTTTTGAGCGTGGTGACACGCCGTTGCTCTAATTAGGGTTTCCCCAACACTGCACTGGTCTATCTTTTGGGCGTTTAGTTGACTAGCACCAGGTTTCGCGGAGTCCCTCTGCCTGCATCAGCGGTTAAAACAAAAAAATAAATCCTTAACAAAAATGCAAATAACCCAATCCCTCCACGCCGCCATAATAGTTTCCAACCTCGAAAAATCTCAACACTTTTACAGCAATATATTAGGACTACAAAAAGTAGATAGAGACTTAAAATTTCCGGGAATCTGGTATCAAATCGGTAACTTCCAGATTCACTTAATTCTAGCTTCCACAATTATACCAGATACCGTAGATTATGAAAAATGGGGACGCAACCGACACCTAGCATTTTCCGTGGTCAACTTAGAAGCAGCTAAAGAGCAATTAATCGCTCACAATTGTCGAATTCAAATGAGCGCTTCAGGTCGATCGGCCTTATTTACCCAAGATCCAGATGGTAATCTCATCGAACTCAGCGATTGACCGAAGAACGAGACGCAAGCCCGTGGCTCCCGACATGGTTCGGAAGTCGGCAGCGGTTTCAACACTTCGGCTGCGCTCAGTGACAGCGGCCTTGAATATTTTTTTATATCTCGCAACACAATATACAGGTTAGATGGTGTATACTGTAAGTATGAAAGTAAAGCTCAAGTCCAATGCCAACGTAATTTACTCCTGTAATTATCATATTGTTTGGTGTCCCAAATATCGCAGATCGGTATTAGTTCACGGTGTGGATGTTCGTCTCAAAGAAATTTTGCAGGAAGTCTGCACTGAATTCAATGCCGAGTTACTAGAGATGGAAGTCATGCCAGATCACGTTCACTTGCTGGTAGGAGTAGACCCACAATTCGGGATCGCGAAACTGATTAGATACCTAAAAGGACGTTCGTCTCGACTATTAAGGCAAGAATTTCCTGGGTTGAAAAGCCGACTACCAACTCTCTGGACAAATAGTTATTTTGTCGCTACCGTTGGTGGTGCGCCGCTATCTGTTGTCAAGCAGTATATTGAGAATCAAAAAAATGTCTAATTATGGTGCAGCAAATATTATCAGGAAAGTAGCGGTAAAACTAGGATTAAATCTTAGTGGAATCGGTAGCGGCGATTTGATAGCGCCTTTGAAAGTTCGACTCTGGACTCTTCAAGAATCCCCTAGCCTTTAGGCATGGGGAGTATCAAAGATGAAAATCATCGCCTACTCTTACACCGAACCTCTGCTAGAAACTGCACCCGCACCAGAATTTTGGGGACAAGAAGTCGATCGCACTTATCAAGATCTAGGAGGGCGACAACAACTCCAGCAACTCCTCCAAGACTGCGAAACAGAACCAGCTAAATACTTATTAATTCAGCGTTTTGAAGAACTCGGTGACACAGTACAGGAAGTCTGTTCTCACTTAGCACAACTCGAAAGTCTCGGCATCGAAATCATTGTTCAAGCCGAAACAGAACCACGAAACCGCAAAAACTTGCTGCAAATCCTCGTCGAAATTCAGCGCAGCCAACACAGCCGCAAGATCCGCAAAGGACACGCTACAAACCGGATCAAAGCCAGGATACCACCAGGTAAAGCTCCCTACGGCTATCGACGTAGCAAAGACCGTTACACGATCGATAAAAGCACCGCCCCCACCGTCAAAGACTTTTTTGAACACTTTTTAATCTACGGTTCCTTGCGAGGTTCCGTGCGCTATTTAGCCAAGAAATACAACAAAAAAATCTCTGTAAGTACGGGCCGCCGCTGGCTGACAAATCCCACCTACCGAGGCGATTTGGAATATCACAACGGTCAAGTAATTTCTAACACTCACATCCCGATTATTTCCAGAGAAGAAGCGGCCCAAGTAGACAGATTACTGCGCCGCAATCGCAGCCTGCCTCCGCGCACCGCTAGCGCCCCTCGTTCCCTTGCAGGTTTAGCAATTTGTGCGGAATGTCGATCGCCCATGACCGTCACCAAGGTTACACCGTATCGTAAAGACAAAGAATATCTTTATTTGCGACCTATTAACTGTCCCAACCAACCTAAATGTAGTGGTCTTGACTACGACGAAATATTGCAATTAACCATCGCCGGAATTTGTCGAGATTTGCCCGATGCTGTGGCTGGGTTGCAAATACCGGATATGAATAGTATTAAAGGGGGAATAATGGGGGCGATCGCCTTTAAAGAACAAATCATCGATCGACTACCAGCTTTGATAGAAAATGGCATATTAGACACAGAAACTGCCGATTTGAGAGCATACAAACTCCGCACCGAAATTGCCGAAATGCAAAGCAAACTGGCGCAATTACCGCCAGTGAATTTGCGAGAAATAGCTCAAACCGTTTCTCTTCCCCAATTTTGGCTAGACTTATCAGAATCGGAACGCAGGTTCTACTTTCGAGAATTTATCGATCGCATTGAGATAGTCCGGGAAAATTCACAGGTGAAACTACAAATAATCTTTATTTTTTAATGATTCAGCAATCGATCGCCAACAGCGCCGACGTTCATCGCTTGCTATATGTAATACTAAATCCGAGTTACTCATCCCTTCGATAGTGGTAGGGTGCGTCGCTCTGAGAATCCCCTCTATTTACAGCCATTCATAGCGACGGACCATACAGTCTCATAAAGGGGGTGGGTAACCCGGACTTGGTATAATACCAAATCCGGGTTACTTACCCCTTTTATAATCTCGTAAATGTAGTAAATGTAGGGTGCGTCGCTACGAACAACTCTCGTTGCTATTGGGAGATCTCATAGCGACGCACCATACCAATTATAACGGGGATGGGAAACCCGGACTTGGTCTAACTGTCAACTATCAACTGTCAACTGTTTTTTAGCCTTTAGCCAATAGGCGATCGTCTCTCCTTTACCTTTAATCGCGATCGCACCCCGTTCCTCAAATATATACCGATCTTTTAACTGCTCGTAAACAGCAGTAGTAACTTGAATACACCCCGGTAATCCGTGAGATTCCATCCGAGAAGCAACATTCACAGTATCTCCCCACAAATCATAGCTAAATTTTTTAATGCCAATTACGCCAGCAACTACTGGGCCTGTATTAATGCCAATCCGAATTTGAAAAGGTTCGCCCGTGTCAGTTTTAAAATCAGCGATCGCTCCCTGCATATCTAACGCCATATCCGCGATCGCTTCTGCATGATCTGGCCTCAGCACCGGCAACCCTCCTGCTACCATATAAGCATCCCCATTCGTTTTAATTTTCTCCAAACCATGTTTTTCAGTTAATTGGTCAAACTTTGAAAAAATCTGGTTGAGAAAATTCACTAATTCTAGAGGGGAAATTCTGGCAGCAATAGAAGTAAAATTAACAAGATCGGCAAATAAAACTGTTGCTGAGTCAAACCTCTCGGCAGGAGAACCTTCGCCTTTTTTCAAATTTTCAACAATCGCTGCTGGTAAAATATTTAACAATAAATGATCTGACTTTTTTTGAGCAAGACGTAAAGCTAGCTCAGCCCCCTGCCGCTCTTGAATTTCGTTTTGCAAACATCCGACAAGTTCTTCTAATTGCTTCGTTTGCTCTTGAAGTAGCTTTTGTTGAGTTTGAATTGTTAACTGATTTGCCACTCGTGCCAATACTTCTTTATCTTGAAAAGGTTTCGTAATATAGTCAACTGCTCCCACATCAAAGGCTTTCACCTTATCTGAAACATCATCTAAGGCGCTTAAGAAAATCACTGGAATGGAACAGGTTTTTGGTGAAGCTTTCAACTTTGCACAAACCTCATATCCATTCATCTCTGGCATCATCACATCCAGCAGAATTAGAGTTGGCGGAAACTCTTGCACTGTCGCGATCGCCCTTTGCCCATTCAGCGCTTTACGCACTTGATACCCTTGTTCGGTCAAGATTGTTGATAACAGCCGCACGTTATCTGGTTTATCATCAACTACTAGAATGCTGGTTTGAATTGTCGGAGATTGATTGCTATCCATGCGATCGCTCACGGTATTTTTTTAAGATTAAGACTAAGGCCAACTGTCACACTCCACTCAACTTGTAGGGTGCCCGGACTCCGTTATTGAACGATTATCGAGGATTTCTGATCTGACGCACCTTACTATATGCCAGTTGCGTCCAGGACTGAAGATAAAAGATATTAACACTGACGCCCCGTAACTGCCAATTTCGCTAGCTCTATAATATCGTCAAATAGGAAATCATGCACTAAAGCAGTTAAAATTTGTGCAGCGCTAGCAAATTCTGTCGGCATCTCCTCAATCAACTGGATAATTTTATCGTCGCAACATTCATGGGCAGCATCATATATATTCTGCACCCACTCAACAGGCATTTGACAGAGCTGTGATTCTACAGATTGATTGCTAGCAACGTTAATTTCGCTGGCATTTTCAAGTTTTGTCTCAACAGATTCGTCGTAAATGTAGCGCAGTCCTAAAAGTTCTTCCATTTTCGCAAATAATATATTTGCCTCGAAGGGTTTACGCATGAAATCATCGCAGCCTGTGGCTAAAATGGTTTGGCGTTCCTCTTCAAAAACGCTAGCAGTCAGCGCCACGATCGCGGTTTGTTTTCCGAGAGGATGAGCTTTAATTTTTCTGGTGGCTTCATAGCCATTCATCACAGGCATCTGCATATCCATCCAAATCAGATGCGGTTGCCACTCCTCCCATATAGCAATAGCTTCTTGACCATTTCTAGCTTCTCGAACGAGGATGCCTAATGGTGACAATAATCTATCTATGACGAGACAATTATCGGCGCGATCGTCAACTACCAAAATCCGGTATTCTGGTTGATTCGGCGCTAAACTAATTACTTTTTTCTGCGGTTTAACCATTTTAACATCGATACGATCGGCTAGCTTGATTTCCAGATCAAATGCAAACTTACTTCCCAAACCAGGTATACTGTTTATAGTAATATCTCCTCCCATCATTTGTACAAATTTGCGGCTAATTGATAAACCTAATCCAGTTCCCTGTTGAGATTTCTGACCTGTTTTTGTTTGCTCGAAGGGCTCAAATAACTTATTCATCTCTTCTGCGGCAATGCCAGAACCCGTATCTTCAATTTCAAACTGAAGTAACAATACCGGGCGAATCGAATTCGCTTCGGGAGTAAAACTCGTAGGCGAAGCCAGCGCTTCGCGCTTATGTACAGCGGTTTCAACCGCCAAGCTTTCTTCTACCTTCTTTTTCACTCGCAAAGTAACGCTACCCGTCTCTGTAAATTTGATGGCATTTCCGACAAGATTAATCAAAATTTGGCGCAATTTACCCTCATCTCCATTCACAAAATGTGGTACGCCGTCAACCACTTCAAAATTGAGCTGCAATTTCTTAGATTCCGCTTTCAATCGGAACATCTCTTCTAAGGTTTCTAGCAGGTGCATTAAATTAAAACTGATTTCATTAAGCTGACTTCTGCCCGCTTCAATTTTGGACATTTCCAAAATGTCATTAATTAGCGCCAGCAAATGTTCGCCCGCGCGATTAATAATTTCTAGGTGCTGCTGGTGTCGATCGTTTAGAGATGAATCGCGTACCATCACCTGACTAAATCCCAGAATAGCATTCAAGGGAGTCCGCAATTCGTGGCTCATATTGGCGAGAAATTCGCTCTTAGCGCGGTTAGCTTTATCGGCAGCTACGACAGCTTTTTGTAATGCTGTTTCTGCCAACTTGCGATCGGCAATTTCAGTTTTGGCTTGCTCAAACAGGATAGATTGCTTGATGGCAATTGCTAGCTGCACGGAAATTTGCTTGAGAGATTCTATCTCAGAAGAGTTCCAATTTCTTTGACTGTGGCAGTGATGAGCAATCAGTAGTCCCCATAAATTTTCACCTTGCAAAATGGGAACTACGAGGTTAGCTTTAATTTCAAACTGGCTAAGTAAATTAATGTGGCACTCTGAAATACCTGCCGTGTAAATATTGTCGATCGCGCGAATGTGTCCTTGCTCGTAAACAGAGACGTAGTGTTCCTGAAAACAAGTGTCATTAATGTCAATTCCCAAAATCGGCATCGTACCGACTGCTACCGACTCGACGGCTATAAATCCACTCCAATCTGGATTAAAGCGGTAAATAACTGTTCTATCAGTTGCCAAAAATTGGCGGACTTCTTCAACAGCCATTGTTATCACTTCTTCTAAGTTAAGAGAGGAGCGAATCCGTTCTTGAATCGAATTCACCAGCCGTTCCCTTTTTACTTGTTGCTGCAAGGCTATTTCCGCTTGTTTGCGAGCAGTAATATCTACTCCATAACCAACGCACTCCACAGGTATACCAGCAGCATCTTTGACCAATTTAATCTCATCGTATATCCAGCGATAACTACCGTCTTTATGCCGTTCGCGGTATTCGTAAGAAATAGATTCTTTTTCCAATAATTGAGCGAATGAAGTAGCAACAACCTCTCGATCTTCTGGGTGAATGAGGCTATGCCAATCAAGGGAACCATCCATAAATTCTCGTGCTTCGTAGCCCATCATTGAAATAATGTTCTCGCTGACAAATGTTACGTTAAAATTTTCCTCTAATTTGCAGCTAAAAATAACCGCCGGAGTTGCCCCCAGTAAATATTGCAAGCGTTCGGTAACGGAGCGCAATTTTAACTCGGCTTGCTTGCGATCGCAAATTTCTCTTTCTAAGTGCTTGTTGGTTTCTCTCAACTGTGCGGTGCGCTCTTGCACTTTAACTTCTAAGTCATCATAAGCACAGCGCAAAGCTAATTCTGCATCTTCCCGCACGGCGATTTCCCGCTGCAACTTGATATTAATTGCCTCTAATTCTTGAGGAGTTTTTAATGATAAAAACTGGGGAAGTAACGTTACCATCGATCCTGCGGTGTAACAGGAAACGAGAGCAGTAACTCCTTTTTCAATGCCCGACAGCCAATAAGCGGAATGCCACAGCGTCCAAATTTCTAGTAAGTGACCCGTGCCACAGAGAATAATAAAGGCACCAAATAAAGCAAATATTCCTAAAAAAGGAACATCGCGCCGCTTGAAGATAAAATAAATCAGCATCGCCGGAATTGAAAAATAGGCGATCGCGATTAAAAAGTCACCAGTTACGTGCAGCCACACTAAAGGCGTTTGCCACAGATAGCAGTGACCATGCGGCATATACTGAGTTGGGGAAAAGAGATTTTTGAGTAATTCCCACATAATGTTTGCTTTTGGCAGTTAAACAGTTGACAGTTGACAGTTGGTAGGGGCGGTGCCCCCGTGCCCGCCCTCTTAGTTAACAGTTGGTAGGGGCGGTGCCCCCGTGCCCGCCCTCTTAGTTAACAGTTGAGGGGGAGGTTTTTAGGATGTCTAAGTTAGGCAAAAAAGTGAAACCCACCGAAAATGGCAGCAGGATTCGGAATGAGTTTTCACCGCCTTATCAGAACTCGATCGTAACACATTGCTTGGGAGTGATATCAAATCCGCTCTTCATCCGAATTATTCATCTCTCTCTTGTCTCTCTCTGCGTTCTCTGCGTTCTCTGCGGTTAAATAATTCCGAATTACTTGCGTACATTGTTGGTAGCAATACAGCACTTTTCACGTAAGTAGATACGCGAAACCCGGTTTCATCATGAAACCAGGTTTCTGGGGTGTACTTCAATTACCAGCAATTTGCTGTAATAACTACTGACTGATAAAATCGCTAGCAGTCAGAGTATTCGGAGCAACACCATTCAACTTCGCCAACAATTGATTGCTATCAGTCACACTAATCAAAGTTTGATTGTTGCTCGAAGTAATACTGAGTTGGCCGAAGCTAAGACCCGGATTCAACCCAA
>JAAUPI010000160.1 GCA_012035135.1 Microcoleus sp. CSU_2_2 | reverse complement strand
AGGGAACTTTCAAGAGTGAAGTGCATGGATTTTCCGGCCATTGAGGTCCAACACAGGCATTCTCTCCACTTATTGAACCTGAAAACTCTCATGGGACTCATGTTTTGGAGTTATTCAGCAAGCCCTAATTAACTTTTCTTCCCCTCTCTCGACCTCTCCCCCTCTCCCACTCAATTCTCGCTCTCTCCCCCTCTCCCACTCAATCCTTAATTAAGGTTAATTGACAGGACATGATATTAGATTCTGAAATCATCGGGGAAATCACAGCAATTCGCCCAAGGAGGCCACTATGCAATTAAGTCCTTATCTTTTTTTCAATGGTGAATGCGAAGCTGCATTTAAGTTCTACGAGCAATGTCTGGGTGGCAAAATCGATGCGATGATGACCTACGCAGAGTCGCCCGAGGCAGAGCAAACGTCTCCTGAATCGCGCGATCGAATCATGCACGCCCACTTAACAGTGAACGACATGGCATTGATGGGGTCAGATGCTCCGCCATCGCACTTTGAAACACCACAGGGTTTCTCCGTGTCGCTCCAATTTGACGATGTAGTTGAAGCCGAGCGAATATTTCAGGCATTGGCAGAAAATGGAACGATAAAGATGCCACTCCAAGAAACCTTCTGGGCTAGCCGTTTTGGCATAGTTGTCGATCGTTTTGGCACGCCGTGGATGATTAATTGCGATCGAGCTTCCTAGAGTGCCATTCCAGTGTTATGGACCCCGACAGGGCGAAGTATTCAGAAAAATAGTTGACGATCCCGATATATTGTCGCCCGAATGCTTCGCCCCTACACAATACATACCTTGTTCTTTTTATCAACTCATTCTACTGGACTGACGCTCTAGCCCTTCCAAGGTTGCCCGCAAGCGTTACCTCAATTCAAATATTAGTGACTTTTCGCTAATAATTCAATACGGTTCAGGCTCAACAACAGATTGTGTGAGTAGGTTGGGCCCTTGTCACGAAACCCAACACAATCGCTAAAATTTGACTTAACTGAACCGTATTGGCTAATACTTCACCGTGCGATCGAAGTGTGATTACTTTTCAAAAGGAGACAGCATGGCTACTAAAATTTTTGTGAATTTAGCAGTAAAGAACCTCGATCGATCTGTCGATTTTTTTACTAAACTTGGCTTCAGTTTTAATGCCTAATTTACCGACGAAACAGCCACTTGCATGATTGTGAGCGACGATATACAGCATTTTTCAGGTAAGTAGGTACTAGCAAAGATAGAGGACACGGCAGTGCCGTGTCCCTACGGCGATATATCGCTTGGGCGTGTACTTCATCAACGCGGAATCTGCTGTATTTGTCATGCTATTGACTGAAGACAAGTTCAAGACTTTTACTCCCAACCCAAAATGTTTAAGTATGATTAGGAGCGCGGTTTTACAAATCCGATCTAAACTGCGGGGTACTCCCGCCAGAGTGCTCTAGCGATCGGCGGTGGAAATTGTCACGCAATCTCAGTCAAGTTGGTTTACAATAAGAGGCTACAGCTCAAAATTACAAAGCAGCCTAATTGCTGCTACTTTTATGCCTCTACCTATAGTTGCTATTATTGGACGCCCCAATGTCGGCAAATCCACGATCGTCAACCGCCTAGCCAACAGCCAAGATGCGATCGTCCACGACGAACCGGGTATTACGCGCGATCGTACCTACAGACCAGCATACTGGGGCGATCGCGAATATCAAGTCGTAGACACCGGCGGCTTAGTATTCGACGACGAAACCGAATTTCTGCCCTTAATTCGCGAACAAGCAATGGCCGCCCTCGCAGAAGCCAGCGCAGCCATTTTCGTAGTAGACGGAAAAACCGGACTCACCGGTGGCGACGAAGCGATCGCATCTTGGCTGAGAGTGCAAAAAGTCCCGGTCATTTTAGCCGTCAACAAATGTGAATCCGACACTACAGGACTCACTCAAGCAGCCGATTTTTGGCAATTAGGACTAGGAGAACCTTACCCAATTTCCGGGATTCACGGTAACGGCACCGGCGAATTGCTCGACCAATTAATTACTTACCTTCCCACAGAAGTATTACCCGAAGTTGACGAAATAAAAGTAGCAATTATCGGGCGTCCCAACGTCGGTAAATCCAGTTTGTTGAACGCATTTCTCGGAGAAAATCGTGCCATAGTCAGCCCGATTTCCGGGACAACCCGCGATGCGATCGACACCATAGTCCAGCGCGGCGAAAATACCTACCGCCTGATAGATACCGCCGGAATTCGGAAGAAGAAAAACGTTGAATATGGTGCAGAATTCTTCGGCATCAACCGCGCTTTCAAAGCGATCCGTCGCGCCGATGTAGTGCTGTTAGTAATTGATGCAATCGACGGCGTTACCGACCAAGACCAAAAATTAGCCGATCGCATCAGCCAAGAAGGACGAGCCTGCATCATCGTCGTCAACAAATGGGACGCTGTAGAAGACAAAGAATCCGATACTATTTACGAATACGAAAAAGAAGTCAGAGCACGCCTTTACTTCCTCGATTGGGCAGAAATGATTTTTGTCAGCGCTATGACAGGACAGCGCGTTGAAAAAACCATTGAATTAGTAGATAAAGCCTCCAGCGAACACAAACGCCGCGTCACCACCGCCGTCATTAACGAAGTTATAGAAGAAGCCACAAGCTGGCACTCCGCCCCTGTAACTCGCCAAGGAAAACAAGGCAAAATCTATTACGGAACCCAAGTGCGATCGCAGCCACCAACCATCGCCTTATTTGTCAACGATCCCAAGCGATTTACCGAAAATTACCGCCGCTACATGGAAAGCCAATTTCGCAAACACCTCGGCTTTACCGGCACCCCAATGCGACTGCTTTGGAGAGGCAAAAAAGTTAGGGAATCAGAACAAAGCAGCACAAATAGAGCGCTTCGTGTTAAGTAACTTTAGACTTTAGATTCAAGAAAAAACGCAATTTAACGATCTCAGGAAATTGCGTTTTTTTCTCTTCTCTTCCTTCGCCTCCTACCCTTCGGGAACTGCTTCGCAGAACTCGTTTTCGCGGTTCAATAAATTGGTACTATTAAAAATCGAAAATCTAAAATAGCAAAATGGATTTATTGCGATCGCTCCCTATAGGACTATACCTAGAACAACCAATAACTTGGCTCCACCGTCTCGACTCGCGGATCAAATTAGCCTGGTTAATGACATTTCTAATTGCGCCAATACTCGCCAATCCACTTTGGCGGTTGATGCTAGTAGGAATGTTAATTATACTGACACTAACAGCATCAATTCCTCTGCGCGTGTGGAAACAGCAAATGGGATTATTGCTATTATTCTGCTTTTTAGTATTTTGCCTTAGCGCGATCGCCCCTGATGCACTTCCCTCCGAACACCAGCCCCGCCTCCCCGCCGACGAATTAGCTTTTTCCCAACAGCCCGCAACCCTCCCCCCGCCAGCCCCCAAAAAACCCTGGTATCAGAATCCCTTTAATTTCGACTCAAAATCCAAAACCCAAAATTCCCTTCCCCAACCCACAAAATACAGTTACATTCTCTTCAAACAAGGGCCGATCAAAATCACCCGCCAATCCCTAGATTTAGCTATCAACGTCAGCACCCTATTTTTCACAGTAATTTATAGTACCAACCTTTATCTGCTTACCACAGCCAGCGAAGAAATCACCGCCGCGATCGAAAATTTAATGCAGCCCCTGCGTCGATTGAACTGGCCTGTTACGGAAATAGCATTAACATTAACTTTATCTTTGCGATTCATTCCCCTAGTATTGGAAGAAATCCAAAATTTAGTTCGATCGGTCAGAACCAGAGCCATAAACTGGAAAAAACTAGGATTTCGCCGCGCGGCCCAAGTTTGGTTAATGATAGCAGAGAGACTGTTAGAAAACTTGCTCCTGCGAGCCGAACAAATTGCCAGCGCCATGAAAGTTCGTGGCTTCACCAGTCCCGATCGACACCGCGTAGAATGGCATCAGTTACACTTCAAAATCAGAGACTGGATAGCCATCGGTTGTTTGATCGTGCTTTGGAGTGCCCGCTTAGTTTGGGGTTGGGATAGTTGACAGTTGACAGGTGAAACGCAGAATCTCAGATCCCAACAAAAGCGTCGATACAAGTCAGTCCATAAATTTTAGATTGAAGAGTTGGGAATGATTGCTTCCACAGTTCTGCTAAAGTAATAACGATGAATATTTAGAGATGCAAAACGTTGAACATCTATCTGGGGACAGATATTGTATACATTCCCCGCATTCAAGCCGCATTAGACCGTTTTGGCGATCGCTTCCTGCAAAAAGTTTACACCCCCGCCGAACAAACAGACTGCCAACAAATAAACTCTCAGCTCAGCAGCATTAAAGGTAAAATGGGTCGAGTTTCCTGCAACCAACTAGCGGGGCGTTGGGCAGCCAAAGAAGCTATTGTCAAAGCCCTAGGCACGGGATGGCGGGGATTGCGCTATACAGATGTAGAAGTTCAGCGTTCCCACAGCGGTGTTCCAAACGTGCAACTGCACGGAACAGCAGCAGCACTAGCCGCTACTAGGGGAAATTGCCAATGGCAATTGAGCCTCAGCCATGACGGAGACTACTGCACGGCCACAGCCATCGCCCTTTGTAGCCCGCCTGTCACCACCCCCGTCGGACCCGACAGCGAAACTAAAATCTAAAATCTAAAATCTAAAATCTAAAATTGACTGACTGTGAACCTGAATGACTACCGAAACTTACCTGAACCATCCCAACTTTGGTCTCCTCTTCAAGGTATGCCAAGTTGAAGACAACCAGGAATTATTTACGACCCTATACGCCCAGCGCCTATTTTTTTTAGTAACAAACGGCCCGGGTGGTCTGAGATTTGAACCCATCAGTCGCTCCGATGCTCGCCTCATGGTCGAAATGCGCCTGCGAACCCTCCGTCGCAGCGGCCAGTACCACGAGTACGAGCAATTGCAGGTAATTCACCAGCGCACGTTTCAATAATCAATTGGTAATCAGTAATTGGCAATTGGCGATCGGTAATTGGTAATTTGGTAATAGACATCTCCCATAATTCTTGTGGAACAGGCATCCTGTTCTGAGCCGCCAGCACCCATGACTATCGCCTCTATAGCCTCTCGGATTGAAAGCATTCGCCAACAGTTGCCCGAATCAGTGCGGTTAATTGCCGTTACCAAACAAGTATCAGCAGAGGCTGTCCGCCAAGCATATAACGCCGGAGTCCGGGATTTTGGCGAGAGTCGGATTCAGGAAGCGGCCGAAAAACAAAGCCAACTGCAAGATTTGCCAGATATCAATTGGCACTTAATCGGTCACTTGCAAGCTAACAAAGTTGCCAAAGCTTTAGAGCAATTCCAGTGGATTCACTCTCTCGACAGTCTCAAACTCGCTCAGCGACTCTCACGCTTGGCGGGGGAAATGTCTTGCTCTCCCCAAGTCTGTCTGCAAGTCAAAATCTTGCCTGACCCCGACAAATATGGCTGGAGCATCCCAGAGCTATTTGCCGACCTTCGGGAACTGGACGAATGTCAGCATATCAAAATTCAAGGTTTGATGACAATACCTCCTCTCGGATTAGATGAGTCGCAAATCCTAGAATTTTTTAACAGCACCCGCGAACTTGCTGACAACATCAAACAGCAAAATTTGCAGCACATTCAAATGCAGGAGCTCTCAATGGGAATGTCGGGAGATTATCACTTGGCGATTCAGGCAGGTGCTACTATGATACGGCTAGGACAAACCTTATTTGGCTCTAGGAGCTTGACTAAATAACATCTCCTAATCAAGACAACTTGGGTTAAATATAAATTAGTCAGCGCCCCACGACTAGCCCGCAACGCGAGTGCAGTCGGGGCTGCAAAGTCGTGACGGAGGGTAAATCATGAACGTTTTTTCCAAGCTGCGAGATTTTGTGGGCTTCAACAATGAGCCTGAGTACGATTACGAGTATGACGAAATGGAAGGAGACCGCTATCCGAACACCTACCCACAACCGCCAGAACCAAACCCCGCTGTAGCTGCTGCTGAAGAAGAACGTCGCCAAAATCGCAGACTGCGGGAGCGGTCAGTAGTAGGATCGACAGGTACGGATGTTGTAGTACCAACTGGGGGAGTCGGATCGGTTATGAATAATGTGATTGGAATGCCTGGATCTATGAACGGAATTTCGGAAGTGGTAGTCATGGAGCCGCGCACTTTTGAGGAGATGCCGGCAGCAATTCGCGCTCTTAAGGAACGCAAGTCAGTGGTTTTGAACCTGACGGTGATGGACCCCGACCAAGCACAAAGAGCTGTAGACTTTGTGGCGGGCGGTACTTACGCCCTGGACGGTCATCAAGAGCGAATTGGCGAAAGTATTTTCTTGTTTACGCCTAGTTGTGTGCAGGTGAGAACTCAGTCGGGTGTGGTTCACGAAGTGCCACCAGCTCAAGGACGGCCTCGCGCTGCTGCCCCTGCACCGACAGTCTGGCCAGCGGAACAAGCTCAAGCGGCTCAGTAGTTAGTTGACTGTTGACAGTTGACTGTTGACAGTTGACTGTTGACTGTTGGCTGATAACAGAATTCATTCATAAAACGAGTAAGGTGCGTCGCTACTAGATGAGAAATAGAAATTGTAGATTGTCGAAGGCGACGCACCATACAAATTAGCACTGATCACTAATAACAACAGCATTTCATTCGTAAAACGACTATAGTAAGGTGCGTCGCTACTAGATCAGAAATGGAAATTGTAGATGGTCGAAGGCGACGCACCCTACGAATTAGCACTGTTCACTAATAACAACAGCATTTCATTCGTAACACGACTATAATAAGGTGCGTCGCTACTAGATCAGAAATGGAAATTGTAGATGGTTGAAGGCGACGCACCCTACGAATTAGCACTGTTCACTAATAACTAATGACTGAGATAAAGTTTGGTACGATCGGCGGTGGGGTAATGGGAGAAGCTCTCTTATCCCGCTTAATTGCACAAAAGGTTTATTTGCCTTCAGAAATCTTGGTGAGCGAGCCGCAGCTTCAGCGTCGTGAATTTTTGACTGAGAAATACGGGATTGGAACAACAGCCAGCAATCTAGAAGTTGCTGCCGCTACAGAAGTGCTGTTTTTGGCGATTAAACCGCAAGTATTTGAGATGGTAGCTTTGGAGTTAGCAGTGGCGGGCGATGGAAAGCAGGAGAATAATGGAGAAACCGCTAATCCGAAGTCGGAGGCGGTGGTGGTATCGATTTTGGCGGGGGTGCCGCTGAGCAAACTGGAACCAGCGTTTCCGGGGCGGGCGATGTTGCGGGTGATGCCGAATACTCCGGCGACGGTAGGGGCAGGAATGAGCGCGATCGCCCCTGGAAAATTCGTGCAACCGGCTCATTTAGAATTGGTAAAGCGCATCTTTGGGGCGGTGGGAGAAGTGGTGGAAGTGCCTGAAAGTATGCTCGATGCGGTGACTGGCCTTTCTGGTTCCGGTCCGGGTTATGTTGCGATTTTCATCGAAGCCTTGACAGATGGCGGAGTTTGTGCTGGACTGCCGCGGGCGATCGCGGCTCAATTAGCTTTGCAAACGGTATTGGGTACGGCGAAACTATTGCAAGAAACGGGAATGCACCCGGCCCAATTGAAAGATATGGTGACAAGTCCCGGCGGCACAACTATTGCGGGTATTGCTAAATTAGAGAGTAACGGCTTTCGATCGAGCGCGATCGAAGCAGTGAAAGCAGCTTGTTTGCGCTCTCAAGAATTGGGAAAATAGGTGTTAAGTCATGCTGACTTTAAAATTAGATTTAAGTCCGTGGATCGAGTTGACAGACGATCAGTTTTACGAATTGTGCCAACATCACCGCGATTATAAATTTGAACGGAATTCCAAAGGAGAATTGCTGATGGTGCTACCGACGGGAGGAGAAACGGGAAATCGCAATATAGATTTATCCTATCAACTGCAAGCCTGGAGTCGCCGAAATCCAAATTTAGGAATTGCTTTTGATTCTTCTACTTGCTTTAAACTGCCAAACGGTGCCAATCGCTCTCCCGATGCTTCTTGGGTAAAACGCGAAAGGTGGGAAGCTTTAACTGCCGGCGAAAGAAGAAAATTTCCGCCATTGTGTCCTGATTTTGTTGTGGAATTGCGATCGCCCACTGATTCTCTCAAAGAAACGCGAGAGAAAATGCAGGAGTATCGCGAAAATGGTGCTTGTTTGGGGTGGTTGATTGACCCGCAAACCCGGAGTGTGGAGATTTATAGGAGCGAGAGAGAAGTAGAAATATTGCAGTCTCCTGTTACGGTGTCAGGGGAAGATATTTTGCCGGGATTTGTGTTGGAAGTACGGCCAGTTATGGGGACTAATTGAAAAACTCAATAATTAGAAAAATAACAACAGAGAATTTAAAATGGCTTATAGCGACTTCAAGTTGAAGGAACTTGTCAAGCAATTCGACTTAACTCTCAATGAAAACCAAGATTTATTTGGCGCTACACCAGAAGTAGAGCCTAGCGAAAACCTGAAATTTTGGTTGATAGAAAATTCAGCATTAGCAGTAGATATTAATACAGAAAAAGCTCGTTCAGAACTGATTATTGCACCGATTTTACTTGAAGTTAGGCGGCAATTAAATTATCAAATTAGTTTATTTTCCGGCTCTGAATTTAATGTTGATCCCGAACAAGGATTGAATGGAACCTGCGATTTTTTGGTGAGTTTGTCGCCGGAACGCCTGTTTATCAGCGCCCCTGTAATTGCCCTTGTGGAAGCTAAAAAAGAAGATATTAAATCTGGGTTGGGGCAGTGCGGGGCAGAGATGTTAGCTGCTCAGTTATTTAACGAACAGGAAGGAAATAACATCTCAATTATTTATGGAGCCGTAACATCTGGTACTGTATGGAGATTTTTGAAATTAGAGAGGAATGTTATTTATATCGATCCGATCGAATATTACCTGAGAGACGTGGGAAAGATTTTAGGAATTTTATTAAGTGCTATTGCATCAGTGCAAAAATAATATCAGTGTCAAAAAATAGTTAGCTCCGCTATTACAGCCTTTTTCAAGGAGCGTGAAGTACACCCTCCAAACCCGGTAACTTTGACGAAACCGGGTTTCTGAAGTAGGTTTCTGGAGTACCGAAGATACCGCTAAATTTTTGGTACGCGAGGCTACGGGGCGTTATTACTGGGGTTCGAGGTTCTCTTTTGCCTTGTTTGCTCTGAGCCTGGAGTTTACCAAACGTTTGTTGCTCTGCTCGGTATAGGCTGCAAAACCCAGCACCCAGAGCATCCGGTGTAATTCCGCTGGTTTCCAGCCCTCGTCTTTTGCTAATTCTTGCATTTGTTCTAAAAGCGGAGCAGGCACGGAAAAATCTATGCGCACCATTTTAGGAGCATCAATTTCGGGCATTTTCAATATTCCATATTCATATAATTGCTGATTTTACATCGCGCCGTGCAGAGGATCTCGAACATCCCCCGCGCGACTAACCCCCTAGAGTCAGTAGCAGGCTCAAATTATATTGACATGATATTATCAGGTAAATATCGCTGACCTCATATTCCTAGTTTACCATAAATTATATGGTAAAGTGGAAAAATTATGTTGGCACTAAAAAGACGTTCTATCGATAAATTTATAAAACCTGTGAAAGCGCGCGAGTTTTGTAGGCTTTGGTTTGGTGCCGATGCCCAGATGGAAGCTGCCAGGGGCTATAGAGCGGAATGCGTTCGCTTGTTGAGCCGTATCCTGGCGGTGCAAACAGAGACTATTTCGAGTAAATGGGGAAGCGGCATTGATTTCGAGAAAATGCCGGAACAGTACGAACGAACGCTGGCTTACGCCAATTCACTCCGATCCATCATCGACGCAGCGGGTAACAATCCCGAACTCTCCGACATTATTGCAGAACGCCTCAAACAATCTCGCTAGCAAATCACCTGATATTTATACCATAAATTATACGGTAAATTGCTTGACAGACCCGATCGCAGGTTTTAGGGTGAGAAGGATGCCCCGGTGCTGTGGTGCTTGCCACGGACGCCGGGACTTCTCCGATTTGCTGACAGAACCCGCTACCAATTACAAAAAGGATGGATATGTTTATGTCAATTAATGAAGAGAAAGCCGTTCTTCTAGAAGAGGGTTTCAGACCTAGTTCTCTGATGGCAAACTTTGGCATTGGTTGGGAAACGACACCAAGTTTCCCCCCACAACTGGTTTATTCGCAAACTCTAGGTTTTGTGCCTTCCTCCGGCGATACTTTGCCGTCGGTCATTCCTGGTGCTAACAGCTTGCCACCTTGCTCTGATGGCTACGAACTGGTAAGGGTAGTGGTTTTTGGCTCGAACTACGGGATTCGCTATACGATCCGATGGCTCTACGGGCTTTCTTTCGCTCAGATATCCGAATGGAGTTGCCCCATACCTGCGCCCGGTTCTAGCGAAATGATGAGCATCGTTACTAAGCGGATTCCGCGCTTGTCGAACTAACCCATCCAAGTCGTCTTTACTCTTGTCCGACGAACCTAGTAGTTGTAAGGTGCGCGCTGCGCACCCTACATCTAGAATACCTTCGTCCGGGACTGTCTAAGCTATGTTGAAATTGGTAGCATCGATCGCACTTGCCGCCACTCCATTGAGAGAGGCTAAAATCGCCCCGGTTGCTGACAATCGGATGAAAGTTGCACTGTTTTCTTGAGTAATTGATAATTGCGCAAAAGTGAGATTGTTACCCAATACTAACAAGTCTTTACCAACTTCAAAGTCAGTAATAGTATCAGTACCAGCATTGGTAGCAAGCAAGAATTTATCATTGCCATTACCTCCCGTCAAAGTATCAGTTCCCAAACCGCCAGTCAGCAAATCATTACCCTTACCTGCCAGCAGAATATCGTTGCCATCACCGCCATTCAGAATGTCAGCACCGCGGCCACCAAACAAGGCATCATCACCGCCACCGCCCAGCAGAATATCATTACCTTTGCCGCCGAAAAGAGAGTCATTTCCCAGAGTTCCGTCGAGGTAATCATTGCCCCTCATGCCCATCAAAACATCATTTCCGCTGCCGCCAGTCAGGATATCGTCGTCATTTGTACCAAGAATGCGATCGGGCGAATTGCTGCCCAAATCTGCATCGCCGGTGACAACGGGAGTCGCAATCCCAGCAGGTAACGTAACAGCTTGAATTTGGGTATCTAAAGCCGTACCAGTATTCTCAGCAACTGCCTGGGAAATCGATTTAGTTCCCGCACCAACAGCTTTTAAATCTTGAGTAGTTTCGCCCAAAGCTACTTTTTGGACGCGGGCGATTGCTTCAGGAATTGAAGTTGTCGTGCTGGAGATAGCGGCATCAATGCGTTGATTTGCTGTTGCCATTACTGTCGCAGATTGCGAGGTAGTTTGAGCGAACTTTTGACGGTTGAAACTCGGGTCAATTTGCTGGATTTTTGCGGCAGTTTGCTGAATTATTGGCTCTAAATCTGCTGCATTGCTGAGATTTAAAACTGTACCGGATTGAATTCGACTGGTAATTGAACTAACAACAGCCTTGACAATATCGGTATTAGATGCACTAGAAGCACCGTCGATCGCAGCAGCAGTTTGAGTGATGAAGTTTTGGACTTTCACCATTGCGGATAAAGTTGCAATACCGCCCGGTTGGTTGTTATTGGTAGCCGCGATCGGATCTAAGCTAGTCAGGTCAATATTAGCGGGAATAGCAAGGGAAGTTTTGACTAAAGATTGTGCTTCTGCTGGTGTAACTCCTTTGTCGATTAAGTCGGCGACTAAGCTGGTTAAGAGGGTGACAACAGTAGCATCTGGCGGTGCGGTGACTGGTGTTTCTAGAGGTAAACCAGTGGCGGTGTCAGTGCCGCCGGTGGCAACTAAATTGCCTTCTTCTGGGTCGATTTCCCCGTTTTGATTTTTGTCGAAAATGTCGGATGCGAGATTCAGTTCAAATTCACCATTAGGGCCAGTGATGGCAGACGGTTCATTAGGATCGAGTATGCCGTTTTTGTTTGCATCTAAGAAGATAGTAGAACCAGCAATGTAAGAGTCTATTACAAAACCTCTGAAACTGCTACTCTTGAACCGGACGATTTCGCTAACACTGGCACCTGATGAATCCGTTCCGGTTATCTTCAGCCAGTAGTTAAAATTCTTCGGGCGAGTTTCGTCTATCTTAACCGTGCGAGTTTCGGGATTGAAAGTTAACCATGAGGGGAGAGGAATTTCAGGAAAACTTGACTTATCGATTAGTTCCCGATAGCTACGGCCGTTGCGATCGCTTTTCCAACGGTACGCAGACGAATCCACAGCATTGTAATCGGCTAGACAGATCGTATAACTAATCTTGTCGCCTGGATCGGGGTCAGTATCAGTATTTGCAGCGAAGGTCAACTCATTAGTTTTAAAACCTCCTTGCGACAAGACAGAACTATTTACAACTGGCGGGCGGTTACTATCCGTTGGTGGTTCTGGTGTTGGAGTCGGAGGATTCGGCGGTGTTGGAGTCGGAGGATTCGGCGGTGTTGGAGTCGGAGGATTCGGCGGTGTTGGAGTC
>JAAUPI010000008.1 GCA_012035135.1 Microcoleus sp. CSU_2_2 | reverse complement strand
CTCTTTATTCTCGGCCGAGGTACTTGTCTTCGCGAGTGTCAATCCGAATCCGTTCTCCGATCGAAATAAACAGAGGTACCATAATCTGAGCTCCGGTGGAGAGGATAGCGGGTTTGCTGCCGCCAGTAGCAGTATCTCCTTTGACTCCAGGATCGGTTTGGGTCACTTCCAAGACAACCGAGTTGGGAAGTTCCACTTCTAGGATTTGGTCGTTCCAGCGGAGGATATTGACCTCCATCCCTTCAGTGAGGTATTTGACGCGATCGCCTATTTGCTTGGCAGTGAGGGTACTTTCCTCGTAAGTTTCCATATCCATAAAGACGAACTGCTCGCCCTCTTTATAGGTATGTTGCATGGCGCTCTTTTCTAAATTGGCTTGAGGCATAGTCTCGCCAGCCCGGAAGGTTTGTTCTACTACGTTTCCGGTTTGGACGTTTTTGAGTTTTGTCCGCACAAAAGCCGAGCCTTTTCCTGGCTTGACGTGGAGGAATTCAATCACCCGCCACACGCCGTTATTCCATTCAATTGAAACACCTGGTCGAAAGTCGTTACTGGAGATCATATAAATTTTTGCAGGCAATCCCGTCGCCAAATGGCACGGGGGAACTACGGGCAGTTTACAGTCGCAGTCTAGCTGACGGCATCAAAAAACAATTGGCATTTTATTTTACCGTTCCCAGCGCGAGAAACTGTAACTAAATTTTAGAGTGAGGGCGATCGTTGCTGAATGGGACAGTTGTCTTATAGCTTTGTGCGAGATTGAGCCGCGCATCCCAGGCTTGTACCTGTAGGATCCAATTGCACGGGCAGTTAAAGAGCAGGCATGCAAAGGTCCAAATTCCTATCTTTGAGGTTGCCCCTGCACCAACAAAGCCCTCCTGTGCGCAGAGCTATTCCATTATCCGTCTGGGCGAAGCGAAGGCAGTACCCCCGTGTTCGCCCGGAACTCCGATGGACGCTGGCGCTCTTTGTGTGGATGCAATTTAAATAATATGTTGTAAATTAGCTAGTCAGAGACCTAAGACAGTTAAACCTGTAACTTTTTAAGTGTAGTTATCCATTGATTAAAATGAGGGCATTTACTGCGAATATTATCCAAGCCGATACTTCCCACTATCGTTAAACCATCAGATATTTTACTATATCTTGGTATAGCTCGAATGATTCTCTTGGATGGGGCTGTAGTTTTTCCTTGATTAATTAATTCTGGAGACTCATACCCTTCACATTCTTTAACTAATTGCCCGATTGCTTCTTCATATCCTGAAAAAATATTATTTAATTTAGATGGGTCTGATAACACTAAAGCTTCAAATTTGTGAAGCTGGATATAAGGTAAGAATCTATAATCATCTATGTCTGCTGCAAAAGCTTGTTCTAAATATTGAATTTTTTCAGAGGGATTGCTATACTTTTTTGCTTCATCAAAACCAGGGAAATTATTAGGTAAAGCGTATAAGTCAAACATAGTTGTGAAACGCGCATCGCTCTTCTTATCTTCTTTTAACCACCGCTGAATATCTCTTTTGGCATTTTCGTAATCTAAAACACCACCTCTATCTGCTTTAGATCTTGTAGGTTTGCTACCGGGATTGACACAGCGTACATCAGTGGAAATATTAAATCCTCCTAGATATTCGCTCAGGAAATCCCTAATAAATGTTTCTTCTGTCTGTCCTTCGGCAATTATATGTAGCCTAATCATTTACTGGGTCTGCCTCCAATAACATTTTTTTGCCAAAGCTCTGACAATAAATAATCTTCCAGCCATTCTTGTAATTTTTGGGAGTCTAACCTATGAAATAAAGATTCTCTTTCTCGACGTTCTACAACAATAATATCTTCTGGTTCAAAACAATCTATCAAAGTTGTTGATTGAGTTGCCAAAATAATTTGGGTACTATGAGAAATGCTCTGCATTAATTCGGCAAGAATATTAATTGCATAAGGGTGTAACCCTAGTTCGGGTTCGTCGAGAATAATTACATCAGGAAGTTGGTTTTCAGGTTGTAAAAGTAAGGCGATTAGTGATAGTGTTCTTAAAGTTCCATCTGACGCTTGATGAGAACCGAAAATCAGATCTGTGTTGTATTCTCGCCATTGTAAAATTACGCTATTGCCAACAGGTTCTAAAACAAAATCAGCAAAGAAAGGAGCGATTTGTCGGATTGTTGCGACAATTCTCAAATAATATTTAGGTTCGTACTCGCGCAGTCTCAAGAGAAAAGGAGCTAAATTAGCAGCATCTTCTTTAAGATATTTATTGTCATCTATGTTCCATCTTCTTTTGATTCTTGCTGTGTCTGAAGTGTTATGAAATTGATAAACAACACAATCTTTTTGAATTAAACTTAGAATTACTATAGCCGTTTTATCGCCTCGATCGGCTCGTTCGATTAATCTAGATTCTCGATGTCCTGAATCAAGAGATATCCAATCAGCTAAAGAATCGCGATCGGAGCTAGAAAAACGATACTTTTCTTCAGCAAAAATCAACGTGTCTGAAGCAGCATGAAATAGCCTCATGAAATAATCATTTCTACCTGAATTTATTTCAAAACTTAATTCAGCTTTTATTTGAGATGTCACTTCAGAACCATCAAACAAAAATGAGTTGGCTCCGCCAGATTGAGCGACAAAAAGTTGCATCTGACCGGGATTTTGCAAGCTCCATCTTAATAATTTAAAAAAGGAGATTAAATTAGACTTTCCGGCTCCATTTGCTCCAATTAAAATATTGATATTTTTTAATTCAATGCTGAGATTTTTGATTGATTTATAGCCTTGGATTTCTAATTTTTTTAGCATATAAATTATTCTAATCTTCTAAAGCCTTTCGTGCTGGTTTGCCTTTTCTCGGCTCAAATTCTTCTATTTTCTTGCCAGTAGCGGCGATAGATTCTGCATGATCGAGCCGATGGAGCAATTTTTGCTACGCTAACTCTTTTCGGACAACTACCTCAGTTTACCATTTACTGTCTGCACGAGCGGTTGCTGAGTCTCTTTAGTACGCTGAATGTACTGTATCATTCTTGTAACGGCTGTGGGAAGATGATAGAGGCAATAAAAGTTAAAGTTATGTTGCATTTGTCTAATTTCTCGATCGATACGTGCAAGCGCTGGGTCAAAACCGCTGTCTTAGCACTCCTGTTATTCACATTCTCCCTTAGTTTCAGTTCGGTCTCGCAGGCTGCGAAACGCCCCAGCAGCAGTATGCCTGCGGGCAATGCGATTACGGATGGTCAGGCGCTACTGCGCTACGCTATACCTATTGACAATAAGACTGTACGAGAGTTGCAAATCAGTCTTGAAGACATTGGCAATCACATCCGATCGAAACGTTGGGGGCCGATTAGCAACGATGTCAGTAAGGCTTCCAGAATTCTCAGCATTCGCGATGCTGAAATTTTAGGAAGTATTCCCGACGCGAAAAAGCCCGAAGCTGAAACTCTAATAGCACAAGTCCAAGAAAGAGTTTCCCAACTGTCTGAAGCTGTTGAGGCTAAAGACAGGGAAAAAGTGATTGATTTGAAAGCCAAAATACTCGGTTCGGTAGGCGAACTCCAAGAGTTGATGGTGACAAAATTTCCCTTTGAAGTGCCGACATCCTATGCTAATCTGCCTCAACTGAAAGGTCGCGCTACTGTGGTTGTAGAAACCGAGAAGGGGCAAATTACTCTTGTGGTTGACGGCTACAGTGCGCCGGTGACGGCTGGCAATTTTGTGGATTTGGTCGATCGAGGTTTTTATGATGGTTTGCCATTTATTCGATCGGAAGAATCCTATGTACTACAAACAGGAGATCCCGAAGGCAAGGAAGTGGGTTTTATTGACCCTACTACTGGCAAATACCGAAATATTCCGCTGGAGGTGCTCGTCAGGGATGACAAGGAACCGACTTATGGGATTACTCTAGAAGATGCGGGGCGTTATCGCGATGAGCCTGTTTTGCCTTTTTCTGCTTTTGGTACTGTGGCGATGGCCCGCACTGAAACCGACCCGGATAGCGCTTCTTCTCAGTTTTTCTTTTTCTTGTTTGAGCCTGAACTGACGCCCGCTGGTCTGAATCTGTTGGACGGTCGCTATGCTGTTTTTGGTTATGTGACTGAAGGAAAAGAAGTTTTGGAGCAACTGAAGCAGGGAGACAAGATTGTATCTGCTAAGGTAATTAAAGGGATGGAAAATTTGGTGCGACCTCAAGTTTAATTAATGAGGGCGATCGCAATCGCTTCTTGTCAAAAAAAAGCCGGCCTACGCCGGTTCGGTAAGCCCAACTCAAAAAACAGAATACCTAAATACCAGATTTCTTAAAGAAGTCTGGTATTTAACAGAAAAGCATTTTACGTTAAATTAGGTTAGCTTAATTAGAAGAATATAGCTTTTCTCGGTGTAGTTCTTAAAATCAGCAATTTTATCGAAAATATGGCAATTTTAGAATTTTTATTTGTAATTGGTTTGGGTGGATTTGTCGGCTTGTTGATTGTAAATAATGTTAATGAAAGCAAGCAAAAACGACAGTTAGATGAGGCTTTTTACCAGTTACTGGAAAATCAAAACAGTCAAATTTCGTTGATTCAACTGGCTGCTAGCGCTAGGGTTGAGGCTCAAGTCGCTCAGCAGTATTTAGACAGACAAGTTAAGATTTTTTCGGCGGTTTTAGAGGTAGATGATGAAGGAGATACTTTTTATAGATTTCCTAGGTTGCGCTTGCCACCGAGTTCGGGTAAGGAATGGTAAGATCGGCTCTCCTGGGATTGTGGTGCAAACTGTATCTTAAGCTATAAAATTCTCCCGGTGCAAGTATTGAAACTCATACCAGGAGTCATATAGGCTTCACTTATCACCGAATACCCAGGAGAGCCGAGAATTTGGCTTGTTGAACAGATCGAATAATTCAAGTTGTTTGGCATCAACAGTTGGATTCATTTTATTGTTGCGATCGCTGAACTCAAACATAAGATGGTGAATTCGGGCAAAACCTGAAAGTCATGCCCCCAGTACAATAAGGAAAAAGCGAAATCGCTTTACCAAATCGAATCGAGATTCAGCACAAATCCGGGGAGAACATCTTCACCCGATAAAGTAGCAGGCGATTGAAGCACTTCAATTTCTGCACCCAAACGGTAAATTTCAACTTGCCGGGATTTGCGATTAATTAACCAACCCAAACGCGCACCATTATCTCGGTACTCTTTCATCTTATCCTGAGTTTCTTTCAAGCTATCGCTCGGCGACATTAACTCAACTACAAAATCAGGACAAATTGGGGGAAATTTCGTTTTTTGTTCGGAAGTCAAGGCATCCCAGCGTTCTAATGTTACCCATGAAGCGTCAGGAGAGCGATCGGCCCCATTAGGCAGTTTGAATCCTGTTGAGGAATCAAACACTTTACCGAGTTTATTTTGTTGGTTCCAAATCCAAATCTGTGCAGTTAATCCTGCATTGCTGTTTCCAGTCTCTCCTCCTGCTGGCGACATGATAATTAGTTCTCCTTTTGCTGTGCGTTCCAGTCTAATATTCTCATTTTCCTGACACAACTGAAAAAACTGTTCGTCTGTCAGCTTAATAATGGGGTTGAGGTTTAGGGTAATAGCTGTCATAGAAGTATCGCTGGCTAAAAGACTTTTAGTGAGAATTGTAGCACTTCAAGTAAGTTAAGTCTTGAGGGGATTCTAAATCTACTTCAATGCTAGCATTGTAACCCTTGTAAGTCATCATGGCTGTAATACTTCTTCCTGTTCAATAGCGGAGGGGCGATCGCACTTTTATTGACTGTTCTTTATTTGATGCTCAACATACGATCGCAGCACAGCATTCATTACAGATTGATAACCTTTTCCTTGACTTTTAAACCATTCTAAGACATCGCGATCGACTCTTAAAGAAATAGCTTGTTTTGTCAGCGGTTTTGCCAGTTTGGCTTGTTCCCAAAAACTCGCATCTAACTCAGGACGATCGGAGGTATCAGAGGATAGCATAAGGGGCGATCGCATACTCACCCAGGCGGGCCAAAGCGATCGGGCAAGTCATCAAGAGTTAACCCGCGCGATCGCAGTAAATTAACTAAAGCTTTCATTTGGGCAATGGTGAACGTCGGCACGTTATCCCCCGCCTCCCAACGACTCACAGTGCGTACCGATGTCCCAATTTGCCGAGCAAATTCTTCCTGAGACATCCCCAACTCGTCTCGAAGTGTTTTGAGGGGTGATTCACCCGCTGCTGCTTTAGGTTGTCTTCGCTTTGTCATAATACCCGGTGCGATCGCCCAGAAAGCGATAGTTTGCTAGTCTTCATTTTCCCCGAGTGCGATCGGACCGAAATCATCGGGAATGTCCAGCGCTGATTCAATGTGTAGCAGTTGCATCATGGCTTTCCACTGCCGAGGGGTTGGTTTTGCTTCTGTTTCGCCGGAAATCCACCGCTGATATGTTCGCAAAGGAATGCCGCACTGCACGGCAAATTCCGCTTGAGAAAGCTGTGTCCGCTCAATTCTCAGCGTCTCCATTGGTGAAGCACTATCTTGGGGCCTTCTGTCTTTCTTCATGAAGATTTTTGGCGCGTCATATTGACATATCAATATTTGGCGCGTCATAATGGCGTTAAGTGAACGAAGAAAGGGCAAACCACTAAAAGTTAGGGGTTAATTTGCCCAGCCTTTCTAGTGTCTCATTTTGTCCGCAATCTATGGCAGAACTAGCATGAACTACAAACAACAACTTTACCCCTGGGTGATTTACCGATTTTTACCCAACCTGCAACGCCTGACTGTTGCACGTTTTCGCCGCCGAAATGATGCTGAGGAACATTTGCGAATTATTAAAAGATTGCTGCCGCAAGTGGAGTTTGCGATCGGCTTTGAGGTGAATTCGCAGCATCTAACAAATTGTGCAAGATAATATAAGAGCGATCGAACTAAGGTTTATCCGGTTCCTGTCCTAATTCTTTGCAGAACTCTAGATAATCATCGATCGAACTTTGGAATTCTTGCCGAGCTTCTTCAACTGTTTTCGCCTTAAAAGTCACTACGTCATTAATATCGAGGACTCGCCCGAACAGAATTTCCGCTTCTAAATCTACTTCAATGCTAGCATTGTAACCTTTGTAAGTTATCATGGCTGTAATACTTATTCCTGTTTTAATAGCGGAGGGGCTTGAGCCTGTGATTCTATTTCAATCCTTAAAATCCAAAAGCTAAAGCATCCAACATATATTTACTTTTTTCGCGTCCCACTTCAAGATATATTTCCAATAATTCCTCGTAAGCAGTAGCTCCACCTACAATATTCCAAAATTCATCTCCAATAACTACAGCTTCATTAAAAGGCATATAATTTCTTGCCTGAGTCCATTTATAAACAGTTTTTGTAACACCGTATGGATTATAAGGCATCGCATAGTAAGCTTGCAATTGCGGACGCTTTGCACCCCGCAATAAGTGAAACCTCAATAAACGCTGGATAACTTCTAAGCATTGACCCTTATTGGGCTTGGGAGATTTTATTTCAAATAAGTATTCTGTTCCGTCATTCGCAAAAACACAAATGTCAGCGCGTACAGTTTTTGTGACTAAATCATCGTTTCGTCTAGCATTAAGCACTGCTGTTACCATCTCCTCAAAAGATGGTTTAGCTTGTCCTCTGTTAGCCATAGATTCATAGTATTCTTTCTGACGTTCCGCTTCTGCAAAAGCTGCAATACTGACTTCCGCTGTTATATCGTATCCTCGACGTGCATCCTGATGATATTCAAGGGCAATTAAGCGAGCGCATTCTTCCACAGTGTTTCCTAATCTGGTACTTAAACCTCGCTCAAATTGATTGATGCGTATTAATTCTGGTGGAACTAGTGCGGCTTGAAAAGGTTTTAACTCTCCATTAAGTGAATTTCGGGACAGATACTCTATTGCAGTAGTTGATTTGTGAATAATACGCCCTTTATATTCATCTATAATACCCTGAATAAAACCTTCAAGATATCCTTTAATTTTTTCTCGCTGTTTTGTGCTAATAGCTGCCATATTTCACCTGACAATTACAAAATAATTTCCAGTAACGCTTTGGTTAAATGGTAAACTACTGGAATTGACACAGCATTACCTAATTGATGTTTTGCGGTATTTTCACTTTCATAAATTTTGAACCATTCGGGAAATCCTTGCAATTTTGCGTAATCTCGTGCAGTTAAGGGTTGGAATTTATGCTTTTGATAAATTTCTGTAATAAAGGTTTGCTTGTAGGCTGCTGGTTCTTGACATTCGATCGACATTGTGGCTACAAAATCTCTAGTTCCAGTTGCAGTCAAAGTGGCGATCGCATCTGCATGAGGCAAGAAAATCTTAGAAATTCCGTTAATTCCTGAAGATATTTTAGAATTCACAAACTCATAACCTTTACTATCTACAGTCCGCAAAATGTCTTTGGCAACTAAGCAATCGAGTTCTGATTGTTGTAACTCAGGTACGAGCATTTTTAACACTTTAAATTCCAAAGGATTGCCATCCTTGTCTCCATAAATATTTTTTCTGCGATTTTTCATAATTGTTTGACAAATTAATTTTTCCCGGCTGGTTGTTTCTATTAAGTCCCAAGAATGGATGGCAGTATGTCCATCTCGAATATCAGTAAATAAGAAGAAATCATTTAATTCATCTATCTTTTGAAATCTGCCTCTGGAAGCTGGGATTTTGCCATCAAATAAAACGCTTGGGGGAAATTTTTTCTTCTGAAAATTGCTGCGCTCAATTCCTGGTATTACATTATAAAGTTTTATCTGGCGGTCGAGGGGTTTAGGAAATGTAAATCCCCAGGATTTTTCAATGTCGTTCCTAATGCCAACAAGAAACAATCTATCTCTATCTTGCGGGAGCCCAAAATCATAGGAATTTAGCACCTCGTATTTGACAACATAACCAGATGCTGTCAAATTATTAATTATGTATTTCAAGCTTTCTATATTTCTGGGTTCGGTCAAGCCTTTGACATTTTCAAAGATAAAAGCTTTGGGACGATTGGCTTTGACTACTCTAAATACATCTCTCCATAGCTGGCCTCTTGGATCGTCTAAACCTTGTAATTTACCTGCGATCGACCAAGGTTGACAGGGAACGCCACCGACTAATACATCTATGTCAAAAGGAAATTTATTGAGATTGGTAATATCTCCTAAATATACCTCATCCGAGTTGTCATCTTTAATAAGATTCTTGCGATAAACTTGAATAGCTTTTTTGTCTATTTCTGAATAGCCAAAACATTGACCTCCTAATTCTTCCAGAGGAATTCTAAAGCCACCAATTCCAGCAAATAAGTCTACAAATGTAAAGTGCGATCGGGCTTTGTTAGAACTTGGATTGAATAGATCGAATAATTCTAGTTGTTGAGCGTACATAGTTGGATTCATTTTATTCTTGATAATTATACATTATTTCTAATATCCTTTTGAGTTCAATAATCGGTAACGGTTGTTGTCTACTTCCTATAAACAATTGATGAGTGACACCATGAAAAACATTAGTAGTCACATCTTTCTCGTTGAGAATGTCTCCTTTATCTTTTTGTAGTTTATCTCTACTTTCAAAATTTACAGTCCAAACCACTAAAATATCAATGTGACTAATATCTTTTTTGTTGGTATCGATATCTTTATAAATGGTATTTAACTCTTTCTTGAATTCTAACAAAATTTCTTTTTTTAGACTACCACCATTAGCATTGAATATGTTTCTGTACACGCCTAATTTATTATTTTCTGAATACTCTACTTCTTCATTTTGCTCCAAGTGATATTCGTAAAGCCCATCATAGACTTGATAACCTGAAAGAACTTTAAGGAAATACCCTCTTAATATTTTTTGAGAAACCATTTCCACAAAGATACTAATCACTTCTTGTTCTTCAAAGGGAGGAAAATATTTATGTGTTAAAATTGAATCAAACCATTTCTTTTGTTTAAATTTAATACCCAGCTCTTGTTTGGGATCGTAGAGGGGATTACTAATTCGACTATCACCACCCCCTACAATATAGCGACGGTATTTTATGAAATTTCTTTCCTTCAATACCTCTAAAATTTTATCAGCTATTTGTTTCATCCGATAAGCGCTAATCCCTTTACGACCAGCATCAAGTTCTTTGCGGATAGACATATCTTTTATATCAACAATTACTGTATAAGGCAAGTAGTTACTTTGTTGAAATGGGTCTAAACAAACACCTATAGGCATCCCACATATTGCCAACCACAATCCATGTTCTAACTGAAAATCTGAGGAGATACCGTCCCCATTTCTAAAATTTTCATTAAATTGACTAATATGAGATTTACTTGTTGCAGAAATAAATATACGAGCGTGTATTGGATTTCTAATGCCAATTTCTATATGGTCTATTTTTTCATCTAATACTATAGCTTTCCTTGCTTGTTCTTTGGCATTTGCAGGTAATTTTTCTGTCAACTCTATAAATTTCTCATATTCAGTAGGTCTATCATAAAATTGACTTTCACTCTTAAGAACTGACTGAACCACCTCTCTAATAGTCAAATAACCAGTTTTATAGGAATAATTCTTCCACTTATTTTCAAGTTAAATTCAAAACAATCACCGTCATTAAATACTCGATCTAAGAAGCCTACAATTGATTGAGTTCTAAGGACTGCTTTAATACTTTCGTCTGATTTTGCTATCCTAAATGTTGCTGCTAAAGATTCTTCAACTACTTCATCTGGAAAGTTTTGGGGGAATTTAATTGTAATTGTTGTACCATTTTCTTGACTAACTTCTTGTGCTTGATAGCCCGCTTCCTCCTCTTCGGAATTTGGTATATCTGAAGATGAATAAACAAATTGATACAATTTTTTATATGTTCTTGATGCTTTTTTTCCATTTGTAACGCTTTCTATTTTTAAATATTCACTTTGAAAAACAACAAATGTAAATCCATAACCCATAAAACCAAACTTTCCTGCATTACGCTCTCTTTTAAGAGATTTACCAGTAACAAGTATTTTTGATATTTCTGCTTCTTCTATTCCCACACCATTATCTAGTATAATAATTTCTCTATCATCGGGATTTATGTGGAGGTCAATTTTACCTTTACTAATATTTTCCTCTCCAAATTGTTCAATAATTGCATCTGCACTATTTTGTAGTAGTTCTGTATAAACATCCCAAATGTGTCTATAACTAGAAATAATACGTTCAATATTAGAACGAATTTGTCCTAATTCTTGTTTGGATAATTCTTCTTTTAAAAGATTAGTCATGGTAGCTAAAAAATCTCTAGATTTTGAACTTAATTTTTGTAAAGGTGACTAAGGTGAGTGAAAAACACAAATTTTATCGTAGGCTATTCTATCTATGCCGTCAGTCCCAGCTTGCACCTCATGACAAACTTTAACAACTCACGTGAATTCAAATAATGAGGTTTAAGGTTTTCAAATGATGGATGAGGTTCTTGTACCCATCCACCATTCTAAACCTAATTTGGGAATCTTACTCTACACCCTCAATCCGGTCTTCCACCTCCTGATACAACTCGCGCAAACGGTCTAAATTACTCTCCGAAGTCTCCCAATAACCCCGGCCATTCACCTCCAGCAAAGTGCTCACCATCTTGCGGAAAGAATGCGGATTCAAGTTAAGCAAACGCTTCTGCATTTCCGCATCTTTCATGAACGTTTCATTCACATCCTCGTACACCCAATTGTCAACCGCGCCCGCAGTCGCACTCCATCCCATCGTGTTTACCAAACGCTTGGAAAGTTCCCGCACACCTTCGTATCCGTGCGATAACATCCCCTCGTACCACTTGGGATTTAGCATCTTTGTCCGCGCATCTAAACGCACGGTTTCTGATAGCGTCCGTACCTGCGCGTTCGCCGTCGTGCTATCAGCTATAAATGATGCCGGCTGTTTCCCGTCGCCTCGCAAACTGCCGATTAATTTCGTCGGATCTGAGTCGAAATAGTGCGACACGTCGGTTAGCGAAATTTCCGCAGAATCCAAGTTTTGGAAGGTGACTTCAGCAGTTTTTAAGGATGATTCAAAAATCTGCCGATCTTGTTCCATTGTTCCTGGATTGTCGGAAGAAAAAGCGAAGGATTTGCGGGCTAAGTACATTTCTTGCAACTCATTTTCGCTTTCCCAGGTGCTGTTTTCTACCGCTAAGTTGACGTTAGATGAATAGGAACCGGAGGCATTGGAAAAGACGCGGGTTGCTGCTTGCCGTAGGTTGATTCCCATTTCTTCGGCTTGCTTCAAGGCGTGTTTGCGGACGAAGTTCATTTCTAGTGGTTCGTCGGCTTCTGCTGCCATTTTCACGGCTTTATCTAACAGGTTCATTTGGTTGATGAACAAGTCGCGGAACACGCCAGAACAGTTAATTACTACGTCAATTCTGGGGCGTCCCAACTCTTCCAAGGAAAGCAATTCGAGTTTGTTTACCCGGCCTAAAGCGTCGGGAACTGGCTTGACTCCCACCATCCACATTACTTGGGCGAGGGATTCACCGTAAGTTTTGATGTTGTCGGTTCCCCAGAGGACGACGGCGATGGTTTCGGGATAGTTGCCGCCGTTATCGAGGCGCTGTCTTTGTAATAGTCGATCGACTACAATCTTCGCAGACTTAACCGCCGCTGTGGTGGGGATTGACTGCGGATCTAAAGCGTGCATATTCTTGCCCGTCGGCAAAACATCCGGGTTCCGAATCGGATCGCCACCGGGGCCGGGGAGAATATATTCGCCTTCTAGGGCGCGCAATAATGCACCTAATTCGTTGTCGGCGCAAACTTGCTGCAAGCAGAATTCCAGATACTCAAACAGCGGTTTAATGGGTTCTGGATCGATTTTTTTGTAGCCCGATGCGTGCAAGGATTCAATCCAAGGTTCTTTCTTGCCCATGTTGAAGAAATTCAACTTGGAAACTAGCGAAACTCGACCCTCGGCGTCGGTTTGTTCTTTGACTAAGGCGCTAACAGCATCGCGGCAGGCAAAAGTGATGTTTTGCAGCAATTCGACATCGGTTAAAATGCCTTTGTCGCTGTTTGTGTAAATTTCATTGATATCGCGTCCCAGACTGTTGGCGATAATCCGCGGCAAGCTGACAAGTCCGTCTTCTTCACGGTCTAAATTGGCTATGTTTACCAAAGTTGCGATCGCCTCTTCGGCAGTCGGTGGCTTCCCAACAACGTGCAAACCGCAAGGTAACAACCGCGACTCAATCTCCATCAATTTGCGGTATACCAACCCGATTAAATTGTCTCGTTCCTCGGCAGTCATTTGGGCCGCCACGCTTCCTTGTCCACCTTTATCGACTGGTAACGCAATATCCTTATCGAGATTCACCAAACGGCATTTCTCAATAATCGCATCTACGATCGATATGCCGCGGCCTGTATCTTTCAAAGTTTGATAAGAAGCAATCAACTCATTGAGTTCTTGCAAACCTTTGTACAAACCAGCATTTTCCGCCGGCGGAGTCAAGTAAGAAATCGTTGCAGCATAACTGCGGCGTTTCGCAATTGTTGCCTCGCTGGGATTGTTAGCCGCGTAATAATAGATGTTAGGAATCTTGCCAATTAAACTGTCGGGATAGCATTCCCCAGACATTCCCATCTGCTTACCGGGCATGAATTCCAGCGAACCGTGAGTGCCGAAATGCAGCACCGCATCCGCACCCCAAATGCGCTCTAAATACGTATAGTAAGCAGCAAAACCGTGGTGGGGACTGGCGGAACGAGAGAATAACAACCGCATCGGATCGCCTTCGTATCCGAAAGTAGGTTGGACTCCGATAAATACATTGCCAAAATGTTTGCCGTAAATCAGCAAATTTTGTCCGTCGCTGTTCAAATGTCCGGGAGGTGGTCCCCAATTTTCGTGCAAGCGTTCCGAGTAAGGAGTGAATTCTTCGTACTCGGCTACGGACATCCGGTGGGCGATATTTAATTCGGGAGTTTGATATTGGGCTGTGGCATCGTGGATGACTTCTTGCATTAAATTTTCGGCAGAATCCGGCAATTCTGGCAAGTCGTAACCGTTGCCTTTTAAGGCTTTCATTACTTCGTAAATCGAGCCGAAAACATCCAGATAAGCGGCAGTTCCCACGTTGCCTTTATCGGGCGGAAAACTGAAAATTGTAATCGCAATTTTCTTATCTAATTTCGGTTTGCGACGCAGCATTGCCCATTTCATGGAACGCTGGGCGATCGCCTCAATTCTATCTTGCAGCGCGATCGCCTTGCCCGTCGTGCCATCTCTTCCCGACAAAATAATCGGTTCGATCGCACCATCCAACTCAGGAATTGCAATTTGCAAAGCAACTTGAATCGGGTGCAAGCCTAAATCGCTATTTTCCCATTCTTCTGTTGTTTGGAAAACCAGCGGCAAAGCCACCATATAAGGACGATTCAATTTTTTCAAAGATTCGATCGCCTTTGGGTGATCTTGTCTCGCCGGGCCGCCCACCAACGCAAAACCAGTCAGAGAAACCACCGCATCAACAATTGGCAGCGGTGTGACGCCTTTGGCCCCAACTTCCAAGAAAAAAGTTTCAACGGGTTTTGAGAAGTCCAAACCGCCGGCAAAAATCGGCACAACCCGCGCCCCCATTGCCTCCAATTCCTGCACCATTGCTACGTAGTGCGCGTCATCTCCTGTTACTAAGTGAGTGCGTTGCAACACTAAACCGATGCAAGGTGCGAGAGGATCTTTGAGGTCGGCAGAAATATCTTTGCGGGCATTATACCAGGTCAAATATCCTTTTACATCCTCAAACATCGACGGTGCTAAAGGATGCCAAATCCCCATGTCCGGGTAAACAACTGGATCTTGATATTGTACGGGCAATCCCCCCGTGGTTGCCCTCTGGCCTTTGAACACATATTTATCTGACAGCATTAGCAAGAAGTTTTCCAAGTTTTCTTGGGAACCTCCCAGCCAATATTGGAAACTCAGCATAAAATTACGTGCATCTTGGGCTTTGTCAAGAGGCAAATATTTCAGAACTTTCGGCAAAGTTTGCAACAGTTTTAGCATTCCGTCTTGGAAGGAGCTGCCGGATTTTTCCTTCCGCTTTTTCATGAATTCGCCGATCGCACTTTTGCTTTGTCCCAATTGTGCCATCGAGAAACTGCCCATTTTATTGAGGCGCATCACCGCAGGCATCGACGGGAAGACGACGGCGACATCCAAGCTGTCGCGCACCGGTTCCACCGCCGCTACAACCTTTTCTGCCAAATCTTCGATAAAAATTAGAGAAGCAATAAATACGTTGGCATCAGCGACATCCCGCTTGAAGGCTTCGTAATTTTCCGGGCTGCGGAGTTCCTCGATTAAATAGCCACTGATTTCGATTGCCAGATTCGGATTTTTCTTATTTATCGATCGAACCGCCGCCGACAAGGCACTTTGATACTGCGGTTCTAGCACGACATATACCACCTTGAGGAGCGATCGACCCTGCAAGTTTTCCGGCACAACGTGGCGAATGGTGGGCTTGACGTGAGTGAACATCCAGTTAGGCTCCTTTGAAATGCTGTTTTCGGGAATCGGGAATTTTTCTACCCCATGAGCATTTTTACCAGAAAACGCTTACCATTAGGCGATTTGAGCTTGCACACTACACAATTCGACAAATATCTGCCAGTTTTTCGTTACATATTGTTACAAAATGACTGAGTAAATGCTCAAAATATTCTTTACATAAATTTACTTGACATATGAATTAATTTATGCAGCAAAAGCTAAGATGAATAAAAATAACAAATAAATCTGCGACGAAAACAATCCTGACAGAAGTTCCCAAGTTTGTAGAACTGATAGAACAGGCGATCGAACAATTAAGGGAGTCAAAAATCGAACGATTGGTAACGAAACTGAAAATAATTGAACCGACGCGGACTGAGCAGTTTAGTAAACAGTTGACAGTTGACAGTTGACAGTTGACAGTTGCGGGCGGAGTTTTTAGGGCTTGCGATTTAAAGCCCGCTCTAAAAACAATCTGCCAATCTGGGGATGCGATGCCCTTGTTACTTGGTAACAGGAAAGCTCATATTTTCTTGGGAACTTAAAACAGTTTCGCAGCATCTACCATAGATAGTGAAATTTTTAGATTGGCGGTCCAACAAAAGAAGTTGATATTTGTCGCGGAACTTAAAATGGTTTTGCAGCATCTACTATAGTGCAAGTTTAAAATGGGCGATCGCACCAAACAAGTCTAGCTATTTGTCGGGAACTTAAGACATTTTACAACTTCTATATTGTGTAAGCTCTAGGCTATAAATTGAATAAAAACAATTAATGTTATGGCTGGGAACTTAACGCTATCTGATAACTTCAATTGCTATATATGAGTTTTTAGTTGTCGGTTAGAGACCTAGAAACCAGATAGTTGTCAACAATTAAATCATCAATACCTAAGGGGGAAAACATGGCTAACTACGCAATTTTTGACGAAAAATATTACCTTGCCTCATATCCTTGGCTCAAACCAGCGATTGATGCAGGAGTTATCAAATCTGGAAGAGAACACTTTGAAAAATTTGGTCAAGCTGCGGGTCTCACAAAAATATCGCGTTATTTTGACGAAGCTACTTACCTTGACGGAAATCCCGACCTCAAACCCTTTGTCAAGACTGTCAATCCAAACGGAGCTTTTGCTACAGGCTTAGATCATTTTATCCAGTTCGGTTACGATGAAGGAGGCCGCCGCACTCAAGTATCGCCTGAGTACAACGAAGATTTTTATTTAGCAAATAATCCAGAGTTGCGATCATTTATCGGTCCGAATGCACCTTTCAAATCTGGATACCAACATTTCATTGAATTCGGGGCCAAAGAAGGCCGTTTTGGGACTTCATTTTTTGAACCAGAATACTTAAAACAAAACCCCGACATTGTACCATTTATCGACAATGGAGCCTTGAAAACAGGTCGGGAACACTACTTCAATTTCGGGAAAAACGAGCCGGCCCGCGAAGCAACTTTTGTTGGCAGCCGTAGCAATGATATTCTCACTGGTGTTGGCGTGGGGAATACCGAATTGATTGGAGTGGAAGTAGGTATCAATCCCATAGGTAATCGGCAATTTGAAAGCTTTGGAACCAATGAATTCGATGTCCTGATTGGCGGTCCGGGAGTTGATACATTCGTGCTCGGAGTTCCCCCTTCAGCCGGGAATCCATTCGCGACACCGCTGTATTTGGGTAGCGGTCAAGCTACTATTCGCAACTTCAACGCAGCAGACGATTTGATTCAACTGCAAGGAAATTCTTTAAGCGACGGCTACAGCTTGACTCCTGTTGGCAGTAATTTGTTAATCCAGCGTTTTGGAGATGTGCTCGGCGTGATTGAAGGAGGAGCAGGTTTGAATTTGACTTTCCAAGAATCTAATGGTAACGGTACTTTCATGATTGGATAGTCATTAGTCATTAGTCATTAGTCATTGGTCATCATACCAAATCCGGCTGATTCATCCCCGTTATAAATTGTATGGTGCGTCGCTCGTTTAATCTCGGTTTAAGCGCGAGAATTATTCGTGGCGACGCACCCTACGCTCTACCCGCGGCACTCATCAAAGCCGTCAAACCAAAATTAGAGCTGCGATCGCACCTTCAAAATATATCATCAAGATGCGCCTATTCCGGCAACTCCCCAAAGTGATCGCGATATCTGGCAAGCTGTTGCTGTATTTCCTCCGCTCTTTGTTCTGATTCCTCCGCTCTTTGCTGTGCTCGATCCGCAGTATCTTCAGCCGTCAAATACCTACTACCTCGTTCGTCAAACCAATACAAAACCTCCAACTGTGTTTCTCCTTCACTGTATCGACCTCGACCGATTCCCAAACCCACTTCCGGCATCCAGAAAGGTTCACCAATTTGTTGTTCGTACTCGCCATTTACCAAACGATAAACCTCAAACGGTTGATGTTGGTCTCGTCGCCAGTAGTAGGGATTGTAAATTACGTAGTAAAGCACGCCCAACTTCGCGTAAATATCAATCTTTTTATCGTATTCGCCGCCGTAAGTTTGAGAAACAATCTCTAGGGCAAAAATCGGGGGAATATTATTTTCTTCCCACAGGACGTAACTGAGGCGCAAAGTATCGCCTTTGAATCTTTCCACACCTAAACTCAAGAAGCCATCAGGAACTATTGGAACCAGATGACTTACTCCCGTGGTGTGATAAACTCCCATATCCACCGCAAAAAACCAGTCGTTCCGCTGCCGCCAGTGAAATTTGAGCAAGAATAACAGTAAGTTGGGAAGGAAGTTTTGATTTTCGTTATCCACAGGAGTATCATCCGAAGAGGGAAGTTCGGCGCTAGTTGGCAAACGAGTTTCTCGATCGAACTGTACCATGACAGAAAGATGGCAAATTTATTAATTAATTGTACCATCCAAAAACCGGGTTTCTGATTAGTTTTTGCGTGCCAGCTTCAACACCTCAACCGCATCTTTGTGATTTTCGGAAGATGCCCAAATTAACGCAGTCCAAGTATTATTATCCTTAGCTTTGATATCAGCTCCTTTATCGATCAAAAATTCCACAACATCAGTGCGCCCGCTACCAGCGGCACTCATCAAAGCCGTCAAACCAAAATTAGTTTTAGCATTCACATCCGCTCCCGCCGAGAGCAAAACTTGTACAATCTCTGTATGTCCCGCAGCAGCGGCACTCATTAACGGCGTCCAACCATCATTATCGTGACTGTTGGCATCCGCACCAGCAGCGAGCAATTTTTTGACAATTTCAGCATTGCCAGCCTCAGCCGCAGCCGTCAAAGCCGTCGCACCTTCCTCATCTTTGGCATTGACATCTGCACGTTGTTCGATCGAAGCTTCTACAGTAGATACATCACCAGTCTTGGCAGCATTAATTAGGTCTGTCATAATTCTCCTTTACATCTTCTAAAATCTGAAATCCCATGCCAGTAGATATTTTAATCCTCTCTAACGGCCCCGGAGAATTAGCAACCTGGGTACGTCCTACTGTGCAAGCTTTGCGGCAGCATTTGGGGTACGATCGCACTCAAGTCCGCATTTCCGTTGTCCTGTCCCCCTGTCCCCACGCCACCGGGAAAGAAGCACAAATCGCAGGTTCCTACCCAGAAGTTGACAGAGTACAAGCACCAGAGGATTTTTTTACCTTCCTATTGTCGGGCAAAACTGCTGAAAATTGGGATTGGCGCGAAACAGGAGTTGTTTTATTTTTAGGTGGCGATCAATTTTTTACGGTTGTTATTGGTAAAAGGCTAAAATATCGGACTGTTATCTATGCTGAATGGGACGCGCGGTGGTATCGCTGGATTGACAAATTTGCCGCCATGAAACCTGAAGTTTTTGCCAAAATTCCCCCAAAATATGCTACTAAATTTACAGTTGTCGGAGATTTGATCGCCGAAGTAGCTCGTTCCCAGGCTCTGCCTCGTCCAACTTCCCAAAAAGAACTAATTGGATTGTTACCAGGCTCCAAGGCTGCAAAACTAGCTTTAGGCGTGCCTTTATGTTTGTCGATCGCCCAATCCATCCATCGCATTCGCCCTGAAACTCGCTTTGTAATTCCCGTTGCTCCCACCATAGATCTACAAACTTTAGCACGTTTTGCCGACCCCGAACAAAATCCTTGTCTGCATTTATTTGGAAATATAACCGCCGAACTTCATTTGACAGAATCACCGTTTTTGCAGACAGCAAATGGTTTGCAAATAGAACTGTGGACGCAGACGCCAGCCTACGATTTGCTATCAGAATGCAGTTTGTGTTTAACTACTGTTGGAGCCAATACAGCCGAATTGGGTTCATTAGCTGTACCGATGATTGTTTTGATTCCGACGCAGCAATTGGATGCGATGAAAGCTTGGGATGGTTTGCCGGGATTGTTGGCAAATTTACCGTTCGTTGGTTCTGTTTTTGCGACGGTTATTAATTGGCTAATTTGGCAATTGGGGAAGGGAAAACTTTATGCTTGGCCGAATATTTGGGCCCAGGAAGAGATTGTGCCGGAGTTGATTGGGAAACTGGAACCGGAAGCAGTAGCGGAACGGGCGATCGACTATTTGAGCCATCCTGAAAAATTAGCACGAATGGGCGATCGTTTGCGCAAAGTTCGAGGAGAATCTGGGGCGGCGCAGAAAATAGCTGAATTAGTTTGCGAAGAACTTGATTTACAATCATAAATACATCTGATGTTATGCCCGTTCGATCGACTGTCTCTTTTAAGATACAAGGGGCGGGTTCGCCAATATCTGTAATAAAAACCAGGAATCTCGTAAACCCGCCCTCACCCAACGATAAATCTCAAAGTGGATTATTCCAGTAAATACCGTAGGGTGCGTCGCGATCGACAATCTGATTATCAACTCGAAAATTTCGCAGCGACGCACCTGACTATTCCAGTACCGTAGGGTGCGTCGCGATCGACAATCTGATTATCAACTCGAAAATTTCGCAGCGACGCACCTTACAAAAATAACTTAACCTCGATCGTGCTTGGCAATCACCCAAATAGCGTGGATCATACCCGGAAACCAGAAAAAACAGGTTAGAAGCAGGTTGATCCAAAAATCACCGCCAATCCCGACAGTCAAAAATACGCCCAGAGGGGGAAGAAAAATTGCAGCGACTATGCGAATTAAATTGCCCATCTCAGTTACTCCAAACGACTTTTCTCTTTCAATTTAACTTCACTGACCGACAGAACCTTTCCCGAAAAATTTCGGCGGTGCTGCAATAGTGTAAACTTCGGTTTCAGCGGCGATTACTTGTCGCAAGTGACCGGGAACTTGCATCAATCCCAAAAGTGTAATTCCGTCGAACATCCGCAACCCACCTATGGTTTTCTCAGCGAGTAATTTGTCGGTAACTTCTGGTTCGGGACGGGTATTGATCTCTTGAGTTGAAGCTACAGCAAAACCCCAAGGAGCTCCGTAAGTAGAAATAAAGCTGGTGCAGGATTGAACGTTGGGAAAAACCGACTTCAGCGTATTCACAATACGAGCGTGCATTTTCATTTCTGCCGGAGAAACTGGGCCCGCTTGCACAACAAAATATCCCGTAGGCGACATCACGCGGCGAACTCTCTCGAAGTATTCCTTAGTAAACAACTGAAAAGAAGGGCCTTCTTCAATGGGATCGGACAAGTCAGAAATGACAATATCCCAATCACTGTCAGTTTTATCTAAATAATCCAAAGCATCGCCGATTACCACTTCGCAACGGGGGTCGTCAAAAGCATTTTGGTGCATTTCTGGCAGATGTTCGCGGCAAGCATCTACTACCTCGCCGTCGATATCAATCATCACCACTTTCTCAACTGTTTTCCAGCGCAGAACTTCTCTAATTGTAGCTCCTTCGCCTCCGCCCAGAACGAGGACTTTTTTGGGTGAACCGTGCATAGCCATGGCTGGGTGAACTAGCGGTTCGTGGTACAGAAACTCGTCGCCTGTACAAGATTGCCATTTGCCATCCAAAACTAAGCCTTTGCCGTAGGTACCGGTTTCAACGACGTACATTTCTTGAAAAGCTGTTTTTTTGTAAGCAAGCACCCGTATGATGCCGTGAACGTAGATATCCCAAGGGGTAATGTACTCGCTCATCCAAAAGTCTGCACGAACTTCGCTACCTGACATCCAATACTCTCCCAATGTAAACTGCTTGAGTATTAGTTCTTAGCACAAAATGGTGCGGGTGTGTGAGTGCGATCGACACCTTGGGGTTAAATTTATTAGTTATATTACTTTTGGGAAGTGTCTAATTTACTTAGAAATATGTAGAAATACGTAGGTTGGCTTTTGGACGATCGGGCATAGATGATGCAGTGAAAGGCAAAATTTTTGACCCTTTCTTTACGACAAAACCAGTGGGTCAAGGTACAGGATTGGGATTGTCAACTAGTTATCAGATTGTTGTGGATAAACATGGTGGGAAGTTGCATTGCATATCCGCAGTTGGAGAAGGGACTGAATTTACGATCGCAATTCCGATCGTCCAAACCAAAAATTAAGATAAACATGATAAATTAAGTGATAACAAAAACGCTTTTCGATCGCAGTTCCTCTTAATTTTGCGTAACACTATGTCTACTGTCAGTTTTGGTTTATCAACGCCAGTAGTGGCTGAGTCTGGAGCATCCTACGGCAGCAGCCAACCGCCAAGTATCACCACTCGCCGGGAACAGTGGATTGAAGTGTTGGTAGACTCTCCTTTCAGGGGTGCAGGGGACTCCCCAGGGGAGGAAAATAAGCTATTTACCTATCGGTTGCCGATCGAACTGACGGTGCAACCTGGAGATATTTTGAGTGTACCATTGGCAATCAGCAGGTGGGGGCGATCGCGATTCGTTTTGTTGCTCAACTACCGCCAGATTTAGATCCAGCGCGAGTTAAAGATGTAGAAGATATTGTCAGCAAGGGATTTTTTGCCCCTACTTACTGGGAATTGCTCGATCGCACTGCTAGCTATTATTGTACTCCTTTAATTCAAGTTATTAGAGCCTCGCTACCACCAGGTTTGTTAAGCCGTTCCGTGCGCCGAATTCGGTTAATTAAAAGTGCTATTTCTCCGAATGCCGAAACATTTCTGAATCCCGCAGCCCGTCAAATTTTACAATTATTACAAGCTCAAAAAAACGGCGATTATACTTGGCAATATCTCCAGCGACAAGTTAAGGGTGCTTATCGGGGATTGCGAGATTTATTAAAACGGGGTTGGGTCGAAAGTTATTTAGAACCTCCCAATCCTCCGAAACCCAAACTCCAACCAGCAGTCACATTAATTGTCAGTGCTTTTGTGACCAATTTAACTTCGCGTCAACAAGAAGTATTGGCAGCTTTGAGGCGCGGCGGTGGTGAAATGTGGCTGAACGATTTATTGAAAATTTGCAGTACGAGTTCCTCCGTTGTCAAAGCTTTGGAACAAAAAGGTAGCGTGGTAATTGACCAAAGGGAAGTGCTCAGAGGCGATCGCGGAATTGCTCAATTGCCCGATGCACCGAAAACTTTAACTCATTTTCAAGCTGAAGCTTTAGCAGTTATTAACAGTTTTTCGGGTTTTCGTCAAGTGTTGCTGCACGGGGTTACAGGTTCTGGTAAAACCGAAGTTTATTTACAGGCGATCGCCCCTATTTTAGCAAGTGGCAAATCTGCGATCGTCCTCGTTCCCGAAATCGGCCTCACACCGCAACTTACCGACAGATTCCGCGCCCGTTTTGGCGAGCAAATTTGTGTCTATCACAGCGCCCTATCCGACGGCGAACGTTACGATACATGGCGTCAGATGCTGACAGGAACCCCACAAATTGTCATCGGCACGCGATCGGCCATTTTTTCACCTTTACCGGAATTAGGCTTAATTATTTTAGATGAAGAACACGACACCAGCTTCAAACAAGAACAACCAGCCCCCTGCTACCACGCGCGCACCGTTGCCAAATGGCGCGCTGAATTAGCAAATTGTCCTCTAATTTTAGGTTCTGCTACCCCAGCTTTAGAAACTTTTGTCGAAACGCGCAGCCATAATTACTCCTTACCAAATATCCATTATTTATCTTTGCCAGGACGCATTTACTCCCGCCCGATGCCGCCGATTGAAATCGTCGATATGCGTCAAGAATTGCAGCAAGGAAATCGTTCTATTTTTAGTAATTCCCTGCAAAATGCTCTGGAAAAATTACAAGCAAGACAACAGCAAGGGATTCTATTTATTCACCGAAGAGGACACAGTACATTTGTCTCTTGTCGGAGCTGTGGCTATGTGATGGAATGCCCTAATTGTGATGTTTCGCTTTCTTATCACCACGTCGGCGAAGGGACAGCCGAAATCTTGCGCTGTCACTACTGCAACCACACGGAAAGACATCCTCAAAACTGCCCAGAATGCAGTTCTCCTTACTTCAAAAACTTTGGTAGCGGTACTCAGCGAGTCGAACAAGAATTAACTAGATTATTTCCGCAATTGCGGGCGATTCGGTATGACAGCGATACGACGAGAAATAAGGGCGACCACCGCCGATTGTTAACGCAATTTGCCAATGGAGAAGCTGATATTTTGTTGGGTACGCAAATGCTAACTAAGGGGTTAGATTTAGCTGGAGTTACATTGGTGGGAGTTGTGTCGGCTGATGGGTTACTAAACTTATCCGATTATCGGGCTAGCGAACGAGCATTTCAAACTTTAACTCAAGTGGCGGGGCGTGCGGGTAGAGGCGACGATCCGGGCAGGGTAATTATCCAAACTTATACTCCCGAACATCGAGTCATTCAAGCTGTGAAGCGACACGAATATACAAGTTTTGTGGAAACAGAATTAGCAGAAAGGGCGTCGTTGAATTATCCTCCTTCCGGGCGACTAATTTTGTTGCGATTAAGCAGTGTAGATGCGGCGGAAGTTGCGGTAACAGCAGTCCAATTGGCGTCTATTTGTCAGGAGTACATTCAGCGATTGTCTGTACCGGGTTGCGAGTTGTTGGGGCCGGCACCTGCACCGATTATGCGAGTTGCAAATCGGTATCGGTGGCAAATTTTGCTGAAGTTACCTTTGGATGAGTCGGTGAATTTATCGGATTCGATCGGATTGCGCGATCGCACGCCGCGTTCTGTTAGTTTAACAATTGATGTCGATCCCTTAAATTTTGGGTAATTATGATAGACTACAATTTTATTGGTCTGTTATCAAAGACACCTCAAGTCTTTTGTATTCATGTTACCATCTTCTTACGAACCTAATGCTGTCTAAAAAATTAAAGCGGACTTCCCGTTCAAATTGGTTAAAATTTTAAAACTTGTACAACACAGGAGGAAATTTATCAAATGCAGCCAGGAGTATTCTTTGCTTCCCTTCTTTCTATCTTAGGAAAACGCTATTTTTGGATTTCGCTGGTGTTTTCGCTGGTAATAGCGGCCCCAGCACAGGCCGCACTGATATTGCGAGTTGCAGTCCAAGAAGGAGCTTCTGCGGTAAAAGTTGGCAGTTCTACTAAAGCTGCAATCCGCGATGGTAACGGTCGTAATTTGGGCGAACTAGCCGCAAACAGTGCCCAGTCGGCCCAATTTCGATCGGGAAGAGTGGCGATTAATCGGTGGGCCGCCAATCAAATTTGGATCGAGCCGACAGGAAACGGTTATATTTGGATAGGCGATCGATGGTATCGCGGCCGCACGCTTCTACTTCCTCAAAAAGGAGGGCTGACAGCCATCAACTATGTCGATATCGAACAGTATCTCTACAGCGTTCTAGGCGCCGAAATGAGTGGTAATTGGCCTCAAGAGGCTTTAAAAGCCCAAGCAGTCGCAGCCCGTTCCTACGCTCTCCACAAGCGTCTCAAAAGCGAAACCGATCTTTATGATGTAGACGATACTCAATCCTCGCAAGTTTACAAGGGATTGCAAACAGAATCTTCGGGCACTTATACCGCAGTCGATGCCACCGCCGGTCAAGTTCTTACCTACAATAGTCAGATTATATTGGCGGTTTTTCACTCTGCTTCTGGCGGACATACTGAGAATGTCGAGGATGTTTGGATGGAACCGCTACCTTACCTGCGGGCTGTTCCCGATTTCGACCAAGGTGCGCCAGTTTACCAGTGGAAAGAAAATTTTTCTAGAGCTCAAATCAGCAACCGGATTTCTGGCGTTGGGAATGTGATCTCAATGAAGCCGGAACGCACTACTGCTTATGGCAGCGTCCTTAGCATGAAAGTAGTTGGAGATGGCGGTTCTAGAGTAATGACTGGTGCGGATTTGCGTCGGGTTTTAAATTTGAGGAGCACGCGCTTTAAAGTGATACCTCAGTACGGGGGCGGGGCGAGTGCGAGGAATAGCGGCCAACCTCCTACAGGTTTTCAAGTTGCTGGTAAAGGTTTCGGTCACGCTGTGGGCATGAGTCAGTGGGGGGCATACAATTTGGCTAGGCAAGGATATGGTTACCAACAGATTTTGTTGCACTATTACCGAGGCGCTAGTTTAGCTAGAATTGCAGTTCAGTAATTGACAGTTGACAGTTGACAGTTGTGATTTATTAGCTGCAACAAATGACTAATGACTAATGAGATCGTGTCCGATCGAACGAGTTTGTAATGAGGACTTTAGTCCTTCGATTGTAATAACTAAAATCCTCTGTACAAACCGTTTTTATTACTGGCGATCGACCGGATATGTTATAACTAATGACTAGTGACTACTGACTACTTACTAAATTAAGGATTGGTATGCAAAAGTGGGAATATTTATTTGTGGATGCGAATATGTATCCTTTTGGAAACAAGTTGATTAGTTTATATGTCAACGGTGAAGAAAAACGAGATTGGAAACAAGGAATCTTGTATCTATTTGTGAATGAATTGGGGGAGGAAGGCTGGGAACTTGTGGCTCTCCGTCATGACTCGAAGTACGACCAAAATTGTTTGATTTTCAAACGTCCTAAGGTTATTAAAAAAACGAGAAAAACCCCAGCTTCTGAGATTCAAAAAAAATGATATTTGTAGCCGAGAGTTCTTTAATACCAAATCCGGGCGGAGCGAAGCGGAGGGTGTTCATCCCCGTTATAAACTGTATGGTGCGTCGCTCGTTTAATATTGGTTTATAGCGAAAATCATTCGTGGCGACGCACCCTACGAGACTGCTGATTATAAAGGGGGTAAGTAACCCGGATTTAGTATAACTAGCTCCTCTACAATTTTAATTTCAATCTGTTGCTGATTTTCCATAACTTTATGTCTGATAAAATTATGGTTAGTATCAGCCATAGGGGGGTTCTTCTTCCTTCTGCCTTCGGTTACAAATTGTCCGATCGCCCAATCCGCTTTTGCCATTCCGCATCTATTTTTGCGGACTGTTCTAATTCTTGTTCGGTTAATTCTGTTTCTGTTGTATAAGCTAAATCTTCTCCTGTCAGAACGTTTTCTGCTGCAAACTCGCGGGCGTAGGCAAGTTTTTGGAGCAAGTTGGCATCGGGTTGGTTTAATAATATTGCTCGCTGCTGTCGCTTTTGATTGCGGGCTTCGATGGTGCTATTTCTCCACTGAATCCAGAAGTAGCGAATTAAGGGAATTGTCAGAAATCCGACGCCGTAGATCAAAAGCATGGGATAAATAGTGCTAACAAAAACAAGAAATCCACCTGCGGCCGCACCCTTAGCTAATAAATTTCCCAAAACTAATGCACCGACCAAATTAACGGCTCCCAAGCCTGCTGCGAGCATAACTTGTCCAGAGCTAGCTTGGCTGAAACGCCAGAGCATTTCTCGCAAATAAGCAGCTACTGGTTCAGAATTTCTGTCGGTGGCCGTGGTTTGCAATTGCGGGAAGTGGTAGACTATTTGCCCTTCGGGACTGACTTCGGGACGACCGTCAAAACGGGCGAGGGCTGGTAACATATATTCTTCGTATTCTAAGGCATATCCCTGGCCGAGGTTGTCGAGATAGGGAGCTATTTGTTCGGCAGCGATCGCACCTTTGTTGTTGCGAATAGTGGCGGCAATGCTGCTCCACTTGCGCTCTTCTAAATTGTAATTGGGATTGCCGTCTCCAAAGAGAAAGGAGAAAACTGCTTCCAGAAAATTCATCTCTGGTTTTTGGCCTGTTAATCGCGATCGCCTTTGGTAGTAAGGTTCGTCGTGCCAATAAAATAGCCAAATTAAGTCGTTCCAGAAGTAGGGAAAGAAGAAAAAGCCGCCGCCCCTGTCATTCCCTCCCTCACCTCCGCCTCCGCCATTGTTGTCGCTGCTGCTAGATAGTAAAAGCGTAATCGCCACAAAAATTAAGAGGATAGAAGCTACTAAAACTATGCCAAAAGAGATCCGAATCAGGTAAAATAGAATTCGCCAGATTTTCTGCCACCATTCCTGCAACTGCAAGCGCAAGAATTTGTTCCGCAAAATATCTCGAAAATTTTTGGGAAATAAGTAGGCAATGTCGCCGGATTCTGCTACTTGCAGGTGACCGCCTGCTTCGGAGGCGAAGGCTAACAGTTCTCGCTGGGCAAAATTGACATCTAGTCCAGCTTTTGCCGCCACGTCTCCCACCGTAACGCGGTAGCCAAGTTGTTCGACAGCTTGCATAATTTGCGGATTTGGAGCCATGTGTTTCTCTCTATAAAAATTACCCGGTTATTTTTATTATTATAGATTGCGACAATTCAAGCTGGTTTTGACGATCGAGCAATTGGGTTACAAGCCCCCGGATTCACCCGTGAGGTCGCTTTGTTCAATCTTCAATCTCAAATCTCAAATCTCAAATGGGTTGACCATCCAGTTGAGAAGCTCTACAACCAGATTCAGAAGACAGGACGACACGTAGACGCGATCGACGCGGGTGTGGGCCTCGGCGGCGAGTTTACTAAGACAGATTTGCACGAAGAGCTTAATCTGATCGAGCTGAACGTTGCGTCAAACGCTGGAAATACGATTCGGCGACTATGCCTCTCAATTAATTCAATTTCTCGAACACCATCAAATGCTGCTGAGGCAACATATCTTTTGTCTCTTTCCAGACTAAACCTACGGCTGCCATTTCTTTTTTTACTTGCTTTTGCGTCATTTTGTGCAAACCTTTAATCGGAATCAGCGGGTTTTCGCCACGAAACTCGATCGATACTACACGGCCGCCCGGTTTTAGTGCTTTCACAATTCCTTGCATCATTTCTCTGGGATATGCAAATTCGTGATAAGCATCCACTAGCAGCGCGACATCTACACTATTTTCTGGCAAGTTTGGGTCGGAAATACTGCCCAAAACTGGCTCGACGTTAGTGATATTTTTCTCTTGTTTGTTCAATTTTATAAATTCGATCATTTCCGGCTGCACGTCAACTGCGAGTACCTTACCTTCAGTAAGTAAGGGAGCAATTCGCAAGCTAAAATATCCCGTACCCGCTCCAATATCTGCTACAATATCGGTTGGTTTTAAATCGAGATTGTTAACTAATCTAGCCGATTTTTCTTCCATGCCGCGAGAGGGTCTTTCCAGCCAGCCAGCGCCTTGATATCCCATGACTTGGGCAATTTCTCGACCCATGTAAAATTTTCCTATTCCGTCGGGATTGTGAACGGTTCGCTGCTGGTAAATCGCGTTGCTGCTGGCAGTTTCACTTGCTTTTACCGCTGCACAAGCACTGAGTGGCAACAGGCAAATTATTGCTAAGATGATTGCTGCTAGTGGTTTGATGAATTGTCGGTTTTTCACGATCGTCCTAATTTTGTATTTTCTCGATCCCCTGGGGAGGGTGAAGCATTTGGGCATAAAATTAAGGGTTTTCAAGATGAATTGTCGCCCAAATGCTTCACCCCTACATATCTATATTTTTCTCGTTTTCTCGTTTTTCCTCGTTCCCAGACTCTGCCTGGGAACGCAGATCCAGAGGCTCTGCCTCGCCAAGATAGAGAATAGTTTAAAATTTAATTGACAGCGGATTCTAACAATTTAATTGTACCAGAGTCAGCGTCAATTTCAACTTGTAAGCCGATCGGCAATGTAAACTTATCTCGAATGTGACCGACCATTGAACCATACCACGCGGGAATTCTCAACGGGCGAATGTGGTCGGACAAAACTTGAGCTAATGTTAGCGATTCTTGCGGTTTTTCGGCGTCGCACTTCGTACATTGTCCGAAAACAAAACCGGATATTCGATCGAGAACTCCAGCTAATTTAAGTTGCGTCAACATTCGATCGACCCGATAAACCTCTTCTCCAACTTCTTCGACAAACAAAATACTATTTTCCCACTTTGGCAAATAATCCGAACCGATCATTGCTGCGATTACTGACAAATTGCCTCCGAGTAATTTTCCCCTTGCTTTTCCACTTCCAATGGTTTCAATTTTCACAGTTTTGGTGTTTTGCATAGTAACAGATTCACCATCAAACAAAACTTGTTTGACATAATCTACTGTAAATGGACTCCAGCTAGACACACCCAAAGGCCCGTGAAATGTGAGCAGATTAGTTCTAGCATGAATAGCTAATAAAAGCGCAGTAATATCGCTGAATCCCATGATAATTTTCGGATGATTGCGGATCGTGTTATAATCCAGCAGCGGTAATATTCGATTGCATCCCCAGCCACCCATTCCGGTAAAAATAGCTTGCACTGAGTCATCAGCAAATGCAGCATTGACATCGGCAGCGCGTTCAGCATCCTTGCCTGCTAAATAACCGTAGCGATCGTAAAAATGCTTTCCTACTTTAACTTTTAAACCCAAGTTTTCTGCCACTTTAAAAAATTGCTGAATTTCTTTTTCGTAGCTGAAAGCAGCAGGATTGATTAAAGCTATAGTATCACCGACTTGCAGGCGGCGTGGTTTAATGATAGTTTGTGGGGATAAATTGGTTTGGGCGATCGGCAACAATTGAGTGCTAATGGCGGTCAGCCCAAAAGTTCGGAGCAGATAGCGACGCGGTAGAATCATAGCTGTTAGTTACTTGCTGGTATAATTCTATAGCAAAATGTATTGTATCTCAGTTAAAAGTTATCAGAGTTCAATGAAAACAGACAGTAAAATATCGGCAAAAAAATCTTGGGCAAAAGCGGTAGTCCTTACTGCTGCGGAGTTTCCCATGACTCAGCTATCTGTCAAAAGTGGCAAAATTCCAGCAGGATTGCGAGGCACTCTTTATCGCAATGGGCCTGCACGTTTGGAACGCGGTGGCGTACCTGCGGGACACTGGTTTGACGGCGATGGTGCTATTTTGGCTGTACATTTTACCGATGTTGGTGCTACTGCTGTTTATCGCTACGTGCAAACAGCGGGATATCAAGCTGAGGAAAAAGCTGATAAGTTTCTCTACACTAATTATGGCATGACTGCACCAGGACCTGTGTGGCTGCGTTGGACTAAACCTGTTAAAAATGCTGCCAATACTTCTGTTTTAGCTTTGCCCGATCGACTTTTAGCTTTGTGGGAAGGTGGGCCGCCTCACAGCCTTGATTTGACAACTTTAGAAACTATTGGCATAGAGCGTTTAGGAAATTCGCAAGGACAATTCACCTATTCCGCTCACTGCAAGTGCGACCCGATTAGTGGCAATATTTTTAACTTTGGAGTTACCCCTGGTGCTAGTACCAAGTTGCATCTATATAAAAGCGATCGTACAGGAAAAATTGTCCAAAAAGCAACTGTTGCTTTAGATGGAATTCCTTTGTTGCACGATTTTGTTTTTGCAGGAAAGTATCTAGTATTTTTTTTGCCACCGGTGCGACTCAAATTTTTGCCTGTGTTAGCGGGAATTAGCAGTTACGGCGACTCGTTTGCATGGAAACCGGAGTTAGAAACGCAAATTTTAGTTGTTGACTCGGAAACTCTATCTTTGGTTAGTCGCAGCCAAACTGATGCTTGGTTTCAGTGGCATTTTGCTAACGGTTTTGTCACCAAAGATGGTGAGGTTGCGGTGGATTTTGTGCGCTATGCTGACTTGAAAAGCAATCAGCGATTGCAAGAAGTAGCAACAGGTGAAACTCGCACTGATGCGGAGGGAATTCTCTGCCGAGTGCATCTCAATCCGCAGACGGGGCAAGTGATAGGAATAGAAGAATTGCTGGATACACCTTGCGAATTTCCGATCGTACCTGCTGCCGAAATCGGGCAAGAGTCGCGATATATTTATCTGGCAATGTATCGCCCTGATGTTGATATTGTAGCGGAACGTTACGGCGCGATCGCCCGTTTTGATACCCAAAATCGCACTCTCACAATTGCCGATTGCGGCGAAAATCGCTACCCCACAGAACCCATCTACGTTCCAGATATTTCCTCCGAAAAAGGCTGGATAGTAACAGTTGTTTATGACGGCAATTCTGATAAAAGCGAAGTCTGGATATTTGATAGCGACAAGCTCGATCGCGCTCCTGTTTGTCAGTTAGAATTGCCTGGTGTTATACCTTTGAGCTTTCATGGCACTTGGCAAAATGCCGTATGAGAAGTTTGTAAAGAAGTGTTGCGGAAGATTTATTAAAAATTGTTGCCGCTTTTCTGTCAAGTTGTTAAGGTGTGTATAGAGACGAAAAACTCATATCTAGGAGGTATGTGATTGATGCTCTATATTGCTCAAAAATCCCCGGCGAATATAATTCGCTTTTGAGGTATAGTCGCCAGATTAATGACAAATTTGTGGCAAATTTCTGGCAAACCAAAAGTTGATAGGACTTATGCACAAAATCTACTTGTAGGATGCACACTGCGCACCTTACAGCAATACCACATCGAAGAATTTTTTTGCGTAAGTCACGGTTTAGTTCAACTCACGCGCACGTTGGCGATTCAAAAGTTTTGAGTTAACTCCACAAAATTTATAACTCGCAACTTATAACTCCGTGCGCGATGAGCTTCAAATTCAGAGGGTTTAATCTATGCAGCTTCAAGGAAAAACAGCTCTTGTTACAGGAGCTTCGCGCGGGATTGGGCGATCGATCGCCCTAGAATTAGCAAGACAAGGAATCAAACGTTTGTTGATTGTAGCACGCAATCGCCAACAATTACTTGAATTGGCGACAGAAATCGAAGTTTTTGGTACAGAAGTAGTGCCATTAGCTTTAGATTTAACTCAGTCAGTAGCGGTGAATATTGCGATCGCCCAAGCTTGGCGAGATCATGGCCCGATTCACCTGTTAGTCAACTGTGCAGGCGTCGCACACCAAGCATCTTTCTTGCGTTCCCCGCTACCGTTAATTGAGGAAGAAATCGCCTTGAATTTACTCGGAACTTACACAGTTACTCGCTTAATAGCGCGGCGAATGGCGGCGCAAAAAGACGGAACAATCGTCAATGTTTCGAGCTTGATGGGCAAAATTGCTGCGCCGACAATGGCAACTTATTCTGCTACCAAATTTGCCATTTTGGGATTCACCCAAGCTTTGCGCAGCGAGTTAACAGCATACAATGTTCGAGTCATTGCTTTGCTCCCATCTCTAACAGATACCGACATGGTGCGAGACTTGGAACAATTTCGCTGGGTGGTGCCGACAACTCCCGAAAAAGTTGCCCTCGCACTGGTAGCGGGATTGCACAAAGATGCACCGGAAATCTTAGTAGGATATCAAAGTCATTTAGCAGTTTGGTGTCACCGAATTGCCCCTTGGCTGCTGGATTTTGTGTTGCGGATGGCGACTCCACGACTTTCTGATAAATCGCAGCGCGATCGTAAATTGCGGGAGGCTTTAGCTAGCAGTCGATAAATAATAACAAATCTGGGTTTATTACCCCACAATATTATCATTGCCATAGTCCCTGCGAAGCAATCGCCGGGACTATTCTTTTCTCAATTCAGAGTCATAGTCCAAGTTGTAAAGCCTTCGCTAGAATCGGTACTCATTGAGACATCTTGAGTCCAACTGCCAATGTAAGTCCAGTCAGAATCTTCCTGCCATGCTAGGGTGTCAAAGCTAGTGGCTCGTTGGCGAATAAATACAACGTACAAATCCACATTATCTTTGATCCACATATCGCGTCCGCGTATTCTCAACCGGATTTTGAGGGAACCATTTAAACCGTTGGAGAATTCAAAACCATAATCTGGATATGGCATCGGATCTTGTCCGATCCCAGGTGGCAATTCCGGTGTTTTATCGTTTCTTCGAGGCAACTTTGTTGGTCCGATATAGTCATAATTTCGCACTGCACCAGGTTCCAGATCGTCTTCAGTCGGGTAATCCAAGTTCAATACTCCAAGCTCGGTGCCATCTCTTAATATTGTTGCCTGAACTAAACTATCGGTTCCTGCGTAGTAAGGCGCATCCTTCGTTGCCACAGTCAGTCTAATTGAACCTATCCACATACAATTACTGATTCAGTTGGTTTGCGTAATTTACTTAATATGTCTGTCTAAAATCCCTCAGCTTACAGCCAGCGCTTTTAACAGTTGGATTAGACAGTCATTTATTTAAATATGCTTTGGTTCCAATAAAGTGACAAGTCGCTTTTTTAAGTGAAACTCATTTGGGGTAACTCATTTGAGTGACATGAATATCGCCCCTACCATCCCCATCTCCTATTTATTGTTTTGCAGCCAAATCTCTAAACTCGCCAACAGCCACAGTTTAGCGCCGTAACGCCCCCAAGTATCTCCTTGATAATCCAACCATTGAACGATCGAATCTCGCTCGAAATAAGGAGCGATCGCAGCTTTTTTTGACAGCAACAAATCCCTAGCTTGGCGCTGCCAAAACTTTTTAAATCCCAAATGTACTGGCACCATCATGCCGCTTTTCGGTCGTTCTAAAATTTCGGCTGGCAAAATGTTAGCAACTGCTTGTTTTAAAACAGCTTTTTCTACAACTCCCGATAGTTTGTACTCTGGAGGTACAGTCATGCTCAGATCGACTATTCGCTGGTCAAAAGGGCGATCGCCCGTGCAAGTCTGCTGCTTGAGTCAAGTTATTCACTTTGGTCAAAATCTGGTCTGCGCCCTTAAATTTAATGTTTAACGCCATCAATCGATTGAGATAATTGCTACTAGCATTCAAATCCGCAGTAAATACCGAAGGTGCTGTTTTTACCGCCGCCCAAATTTCCGGTTTTAACAGTTGAGGCAAATCCGCAGCGCACTTTTTAAATGACAGCAAATACGCTGGCAGCGCATCCAAATTAGTGAGAGAATTGTACAAGCTGTTAATTAACATCGGTTGATTTTTCGGCCCGCCAAAACAGGGGTCCCCGCCTTCGCCGTTGAGGACAACTCCGACAGATTCTCGCGCTAATTTTCCTAACAGCAAGTTTGGCACTGTCAGCGGATCGCCGATCGGATCGTCTAAATAAGCCATTGTTTCTGGCAACTTTTCCCACATATCCCGAAAGGTAATTTCTAAAATGTGGTGTTCGGTGTTGCAGTGGCGGGCAACTAAACTGGAAAACTCTAATTCGTTGGGGGTGTCTGCACCGAAATGAATTGAGTATGTATGAACGGTGCGATCGTGAAATTTAGCAGCTAAAGCGGCGATGCAGCTAGAGTCTAACCCGCCGGAAAGAAAGACGCCTACAGATTGATTTTCTGGCAAATATTCTCGGACAATTTCATCTAAAAGAGAACGCAATCTCGCGCCGTGCCATTCTAAAGATTGTGTGGCTTCGACAACTTGTTCTCGGAGTTCCCAGTAAGCGGAAATCGTGCCGTCAGGGAAGCTTAAAATGCTTCCTGGGCGGAGTTCTCGCACTTGTTGCCAGAGGGTACGATCGCCCGGAACGAAGGAACAACAGAGGTAATCTCGCAGGGCTACGAGGTCGAGTTCGCTGGAACGGTAAGGTGCGATCGCCCGCAATTGAGGAGCAATCCAGCGAGTCGCGCCAACATTAGTATAGTAGAGAGTTCGTGCCCCCGCGCGATCGCGCACCAGCCGCAAAACTTGCCTTTCCCGATCCCAAATTGCAAAGCAAAACATACCCGCCAAAAGCGGCAAACATTCAACTCCCCAGCGTTCCCACAATTGAGCGATTAATTGGCGATCGCAGCCCTGCCAATTACTAGCAGCAATCCCCAATTTTGCCAGCAATTCCAATCGGTTGCTGAGCCAAATATCGCCGATTACTATAAATTGTTTTGAAGGACTTATACTTAGATGAGCGTTGGGATTCGAGGAGATAATTGCAATTTTACCTTCATGCAAAACTGTACTGGAGGGGTCGATCGCATCTATTTTACCCCAGGCTATCCGCCAATTTGAGGCAGATTCAAGCGTTGAATTTGAACTGAGATGGGATGTTTGTTGGTGGTGGCTTTTATTACTTAACAATGATTTGTAATCGAGCATATTTTGGCACCTAAATGTATTTTTAAACACAGTCAATTTCACCGAATTCCGAAATATCGCTTTACCCAGAATCCCGCCAGGGGTTTAAACCCCTGGCTAATAGCTAAAGTCCTCTAAAAGAGGACTGAAGAATTGATGATATAGCAATCCTAAATCATTTGCGTAATTATTGTAGGGGCAATCCCCCCGCGATCGCCGGATAGATTAGGGGTAGGCACGGGGGCACTACCCCTACAAATTTTGCGAATCATTTAGGATCGCTATAATTATCGAAAAATTAGATTGCAGCTTAACCATGAACAGTTTTTAATTTCTTGATATTCATTAGTCCTCTTCAGAGGACTTTCGCTATGAGGCAGGGGTTTAAACCCCTGCCGGACGCCGCTTGTTACGTTAAGGTAAGATGCGCTATCCCTTCCGGGCGCAACGCTACAAACCTCAACCAAAACTGTCAACAACATAGATAGAACTACCCACACCCCCTACCAGAATTAAACTACTGTCATCGCTATCTAAATCTCGACTCCCGGCAATTCCTAAATTCAGAATTTGAATGAGCCTTTGAGGACTGAATGATTCCAATTCTACATAATTACCTGATTCCAACCACTGGGATTCTTCAGCAGATAAATCTTGGCGAATTGCTGGTGACAATTCTCTAGCATCTTGTGCCGAACTCTGAGAATTTAGAACAAACATATTGCTGTCAGCCGCCATAATTTGCCGGGGTAGCAGTCCGATATCAATAATTATCGCGCTGCTATCTGGGAACCAATTAGGACTGGTGCGCAGGTGGTTAACTAAACCAATTCCTCGGGGAGTGCAATCGTGCAAAGCGTACACTTTTAAGTCGGGATTTCGGCGCAGCATTTGCATAGTTGTGTCAAAGATACTTTGAGGATATCCGGTAATGCTGAGGACTGCACAGTTGTGTTCAAAATGAAAGTTGTTGGCGATTAAAAACTGGGCAATTTCCGCGCGATCGCACACAACCACTCGATCGAAACTGTAAGCGCTGACATCGGGATTGACGGCGACATTTTCATTTGTATCGCGGGGAGAGGGTAGCAATTTAGTCAGAGAGTTAATTCGTACCCAAGTATCAATCCAGTCTTGAAACTGATTTAAATTAATCGTAAATCCTTGATTATTTGCAGGTTGTTTATCAACTTTCAAATTACCCAAATAGATAGATATCATTCCTAGAATAGAGCTAGCTAAAAACAGTAGAAAGGAACTTGATAACAAATTAACACCTATTCCATAAACCAGAACTATTACTCCCCAAATTTGCAATTTTTTCGCAAATTTCTGGCGTTCTTGGTATGGATATGTGCTAGAACGGCTAGCAGTAAAAGTTTGTTTAATCAATAAACTATTGATCCCAAACATTATGAGAATCCAAACTATATTCCCTTCAAAAGATATACCTGCTGTCCAGAGAGCAACAAAGATACCCAAACATACATTAAGAAATAGGTATCCTGGGACTGTTAATAAAGCCTTAGAAATTTTTGGTTTCGATCGCTTGTCCAAAAGATAAAATAACTGTCGGGGAGTAAAAAACAGCGTATCGTTCACAGAAACATCGTCGATCGCCTTGGCAAACATCGGGTCAGTTATTTTGACACCAGTCATTCGAGTCGGTTCAAAAGCAAACTGATGGTTGCATCGCATACAGCGACCTCTGGATGTGCGATCTTTTAACTTATTGTCTGTTCCGCATTTAATGCACTTCATAAAACTCTCCTCTTGATGATTCAAAAAACTTGATTGGCTAACAAAACTCTGTAATCTTCTCTGCGGCGAATTAGGCGGTGGTGGCTATTTTCTAACAGCACTTCCGCTGGCCTAGGACGGTGCAAAAAGTGCGACGACATCGCATATCCGTAAGCCCCCACATCTAAAATACCCAGAACTTCCCCAACTCTCAAAGCCGGAAGTTGACAGTTTTTTCCCAAATAATCTCGCGAATAAGTGGTATTCCCGCAAACATCTGTAACGTGCAAGGAATCCTGGCAATTCCAAGTACAAATCTCTCGATAACCGCCGTGAACTGAGGGTACAGAAAGATTCGCAACAGTGGTATCTACGCCGACTATTTGTTTGGCTTCCTGCCATTTTGTAGAAACAACTCTGGCGAGCAAAGTTGCGCATCCCGCCACGGCCGATCGCCCCGGTTCAACAATCAAATCAATCGGTCGATAGAGCCGATTAATTCTGTTAGTTAGTTCCGCGCCGAACAGTTCCCAATCAAAGGCTGTACCCCCGCGATAAGGATAGCCAAAACCCCCGCCAAAATCGAGATATTCCCAATCTGGCAATTGCTGGGCGGTGGCAATTACAGTATCGATTACTTGAGTAAAAGCTGCGGTAGAATTAGTTCCCGTACCGCGATAAAAATGCAAGCCGCTGAGTTTTAATCCTGCTGTTTTAGCTATGGAAATTGCATCGGGAAATTCAGTCGATCGCACTCCTATGCGACTGTCTCCAGTTAGTTCGGGCAAATTCAGTCTCAATCCCAAACGCGGCGGTGCTAAAATCTGTTGGTTTTCCCTTAAAGTTTGATAAACTTCACAGCACAATTGTAACTGAGAGAGGCTGTCCAAATTCAGAGTTTTGACACCCCATCTAAGAACTTGTTCCATCTCGCTTTGGTGCAAATTGCTGCCGCTGTAAACTATTTTTTTTGGTGCAAAACCTGCCTTAATTCCTAAATAAATATCTCCCGGTGTATTGGCGTGCAGTCCCCACCCGCAAGCTTGAAAAATTTGCAGCAGTGCGATGTTCCCGTTTGTCACGCTGGCAAAACAAAATTGAGTTTGCGGATAGGAAATTGCGTTAGTAATGCGGGCGATCGTTCCGCGCAAAATATCGCTTTGATAAACGTAAAGTGGCGAACCGTAAGTAGCTAATAACTCTTCAGCTAGGGCGAGAGTAAAAGGCGGTTGTTTGAGAATTGAGGTGCGATCGACAATTGTTTGCATAAGTGTAAATTAGGTGTTTGTTCAATAAAATTACGCACGCATAGTCAGAAACCGGGTTTTTTTACGAAAATTATGCGTCCCACCCCGAAGATTAGGTAAAAAACCCGGTTTCTTTGGTCTTGAGGCATCATTCCTGTAAACGGTATTGAATTTTATTTTGCCCAGCGCTGACGGTAACTCCAAATCGATCGAGGCAACCAAAATGGATGATTCCAAGATTTATGTTTTACCTCTTCACCTAAAATTTGCGATCGCCAAATTTGCCACATAATTAACAGCCACAAAATTTCGCCAATGCGACGCCCTTGAATTCCTGCTGCGAATTTGCCCGAGATAATTCGATCGGCTAAATCGGGTTGCCAGCGTTTTTCTGACAGCAGTACCGCCGGATTCAACCAATCGCCAATTTGATGCCAAAATTCATTAAAACACCAGGAAGTTAAAGGAACTCCCATCCCCCGTTTTTCCCGCCAAACTATTTCTGCTGGCAGCCAATTTTCCACTGCCCGTTTGAGGATGTATTTCTCGCAAGCGCCCCGCAAACACAACTCTCCTGACAGTTGAAAAGTCCAGTCTGCGAGAGCAAAATCGCAAAAGGGCGATCGTACTTTCAGCCCGCAATCTAACGCTAAATTAGCAGCGCGAGGATGGATGTTCTGCGCGCCTTTAAGCATCAAACTCGCACGCCGGAGGCGGTGCAGCAAAGACGCGCCTGATGCAGGATTCAGAGCCTCTAACAGCCAATCTTGAGGGTGTAAATTCTGAATTTGAGCGTAAAATTCCGGCTGGTAAACTTTAGTTTCGCATCCCCAAAGTCGGTGAAAAGTTCGCAAGTATTGCAGGGCAAAATTATTATTGTCAGTTGGATTTGCTGCTTGATAAACGCTAGCTGCAATTAGGGGTTTATTCGTCCATCCAGCAAATAACTGATCGCCGCCTTCGCCGTTGAATACGATCGCAGTTTCTTGACTTGCCGCTTGATTTAACAGGTACAGCGGGACTGTAACTCCGTCACCAAAAGGTAAATCTAAAGCTTTCACAGCAGCATTCACAACTTGTTTGATTCGCTGCGGCTTGGCATCTACTTTTACTAAAGGAATTTGCAGTGCGGAGGCTACTTGTTCTGCCCAAGGATATTCGGAAATTCCGGCTTCGCCAAAGTCGAGAGTATAAGCGCGGACTTTGACTCCGGCTTTTACTAATAAAGCTGCAACAACTGAGGAATCTAAACCGCCTGAGAGAAATACTCCGACTGTTTCATTGCTGTTGATATCGGCAATTTGACGACCAATTGCATCTTTAAGTAAGTTTTGCAATTGGTCGATCGCCTCTGTTTCGTTTTGGATTTTTTCCGAACTTTCTTGCCATTCTAACAAGCGTTGCGATTTGGGTGGTAAAATCATACTAGCATCTCGATCGCACTCCCAAGTTAATTCCATTCCTGCGGTAACTGCAAACACATTTTGTACGGGAGTTAAGGGAGTTGGCACATAGGAAAAACAGCTATAACCGTACAAACCGGGAATGCTTGCCTCTGGCTGTTCCCGAATATTTAACAGCAGTTGCAATCTCGATGCAAACCAAATAGTTTGTCCGATTTGCGTCCAGTAAAGCGTTACTCGCCCGAAGGGTTCGCGTCCCAAAATCAGGCAATTTTCGCGAATGTTTGCCCAGGCGTCGGGTAGCAGCAAGCCGTTATTTGATGGATAAGTACACAGTCCAGATGCTGAGAGGGCGGCGATTTGCACAGTAATATCGCCCTTATTTGTTTGTTGGTTTTGCGGGCGATCGACTTCGGTACTGGCAACGTTCCAAATAGGATAGTTTTCGCCAACAGCGTTGGAATCAGCGATTTTTTGAATTGGGATTTCTCGGAAAGAATGGAGGATAGATTTTGCTAGCAGCGCTTCTAGTTTTTGGCGGGAATCGCAGCCCCAGTATCCTAGAAGTTGACGCGATTTGTTGGCGGTTTTCATAGGAAAAATGTTAGGAAAGAGAGGATTTTTTTAACCGCAGAGAACGCAGAGAACGCAGAGTGAGAGGAAGGAGAGAAGAAAAGAGGATTATTTGACTTCAAAAGATGTGGTGCCGATCGCGCGCTTATTTAGAAACATTTTAACTTGCCAATTTCCGCTAGCAGCAGCATTACCGATTTGGTAGCGGCATCGAGTATTCCAGATAGTTTTATCGATTTCGCGAGTTTGATAGCTGTTTTGTTTGACAATTTGCCCGCTGGGGTCGATCCAGTCGCAAGATAGCGAGAGTTTTTTCCCGATCGGCGCATCTTTTAAGGTGACTCGGTAAAATATTTCTGGATTGTTTTGCCGGGAAATAACTGTTAAATTGTCGCCCTTATCCTGCACTAAAGTTATGCGATTTTGTTGAACTGAAACGCGGTCGATCGCTTGTTCGTTTTGGTAAATGTAGAATCCGACAAGTGCGATCGGTATCGCCCCAACAGCCACCGCCAATACTCCAACAATCCATCGATTTCGCTGCTTTCCGGCCAGCGCTTTCCGTCGCTGCAATTGGATTAAAGCTTCATCTAGCAACTCTGGAGGCAAGTTTAATTCCTGCAAAATTTCTTTGACTGCTTCGGAATCAAGTTGAGATTGCCGGATGCGAGACAGGCGTTCTACTTCAGCTACTATTTGCGTTAGTTGAGGTTCGGTCAGTCGATTTTCCATATATCTAGACGCCATAATAGTTTTTTATGAAGGCGATTTACCTCACACCACTTAATTTTTATTGTAGAACAGGCTGAACTTAAAGTCTATTCATAAAATTCACAATTTTGAGTTCATAAAAGTCATATTCTAGGGTGCGTCGCCACTCACAATTTTTGCACTTAACTAAACTTAAATGAGCGACGCACCATACTAATAGGGTGCGTCAGTCTTGGTTATCGTAGGTGCGATCGAGGTTTTCCTAACTGAAGCAGTCTACTGTTAAACTGCTTTAAAACTGATTTTAAACTGATTTAAAATCGGCGATCCAGCGTCTTCCCGATTCATAAAATCTAGTAGGGACACGGCATTGCCGTGTCCTTACCTCGTTTATAATAAGCGCGAACGTAGGGTGCGTCGCCACGAACAATTTTCGCATTCACTTGCTTGGGGAAGATTCGAGGCAGAGCCTCTGGATCTGCATTACCAGGCACAGCCTGGTAACGAGTAGAAATCTAAAATCTAAAATCTAAAATCGAATTATTTCCATTCGCCCTGGAGGGTAAAAGCAGCCCAATAATAAGGCGATCGCCATTTTTCTTGCGACATCAATTCCATCTGTGCCGCCCTCAAAGCTGCTGCTGGCGCTAACTTTTCTTGCAGCATTTTCTGATAAAACTTTTGCATCAATACAGAAGTTCCTTCATCGTCTACATTCCACAAACTCACCCCCACCCGCTGCGCCCCCGCATACATAAACCCCCTTGTCAATCCTACCATTCCCTCGCCTTGAATATTCTGCCCCAGTCCCGTCTGACAAGCACTTAAAACCACTAAATTTGCTGCCAGTTTCAGGTTGAAAATATCCGTGAGGCGCAAGAAGCCATTTACAAGATTGCCCTTGTCATCCACCATTGACATCAGAATTCCCGATAGTTCGGGATTTTGACTGTTGGCGATGCCGTGGGTGGCAAAGTGAACTATCTGATAATTGGCTAAACTGCCATCGGTAGCAGTAGTACGACTGGCATCAAAATCAAATTTTTGACTGCTCGAAACTGGGGGTAATAAACCTAATATTGTTTGGGCTTCTTGGCGGGTAAATGGTAGGCGAGCGGGTGGCCATCCCAGATCGGAAGTACGGAGCGATCGACTTAAACCTAGATTGTTTGATTCTAGCTTTTCGGTCGTTGTTTGGGTAATTTTTCCTTTGATTCTTTCATCGTCTAGACTGAAAACCGGATCGGCTAAAATTGCTAAAGTTTGAGTTGGCGGTTTTCGATCTGCATAATTTTGCCGGAGAATAGCGAGAGTTGAAGCAGAAGGCAAGGTAATAATTTCATGCTGGAAAATTAGGAAATTATTGGCATTTGGTTGGGCTGCTTTTGGCAGCGATAAAGCGGCAAAAGGAGTATAGTGCAGCACGCCGTCTGGAACAATTAATAGGCGTTTGTTTCCTAACTGGGCGGCGGCTGGCTGTAAAATTAATTCACTCAAATTTGCGCTAGCTTCGGCAACTCTTTTGGGTAAATCTCTGTAACGGGGGTTGGTAACTGTGTCTCGGAAATTGCGGGCTGCTGTTTCAATGTCGGCGCGTTTTGGCAATTCGTAGCTGGTAATTTCTGTTGTTGTCACCACCCACAAATAACTCTGTTTTTCACCGAGAGAATATTCCAATAAAACAGTGTTTTTATCTAAAATCTGTTTCTGAATTTCTCGGAGTGCTAAAGGTTGGGGTTGGGTGAGGGAAGCATAGCGGGGACTGGTACTGCGAATTTGAGTTTGGTTTTGCTGGTATTTTTGCAATAATTCCAGGCGTTTTTGTCGAGATTCTCGACCGCATCTTGGTTCGGAGTAGAACTGCTGACTAATTCAATGCGGCGCTTTTCTATGTCATCAAGTTGCTGTTGCAATTGCTGTTCTTGATGCAGCAAATCTGAGGAAATACCTTCGCGAATGTTAGTTTTTGCTTCTTTCAATAGTTCGAGTAGGCTGCGGGCGCGAGAACGTTCGCTGGCTGCTAAAGCTTTAGCATCGTAACCGGATTTCGGTTGAGTTTTGTGCAGTTGCATTAACAGGTCGATGTAGAATTCGTAGTAGTCTTGTACTGTGGAAAAGTATGAGGTACGGAGTTCGTTACTGGCAATTTTGGTGCGGAGATTTTCGATAATTTTGATGGAGGCTTCGATGTCTTTGATGGCTTCATTAAGCTTGCCTAAATCGCGTTTGGCAGCCGCCATGCCGAACAGGGTGACAGCTTCGATTCCGGGATTTCCGACAGCCCGACTCAGGACAAGTGATTGGCTGAAATATTCTAAAGCTTGTTGTTTTTCTCCCAGCTTTAAGTACGCTAAGCCGATGTTTTTGAGAATAGTAGCTTCGCCGCTACGATCGCCCGTTGCACGTTTCAAGAAAAGAGCTCGATCGAAATACTTTAAAGCTTCTTGTCTGTTTCCCGCATCGTCGTAGATTCTGCCCATGTTGCTGAGTGTGGTAGCTTCCCCAATGCGATCGCCCGCAGCCCGACTGAAATGCAGGGATTGGTGGTAATATTCTAAAGCTTTCTCTATTTCTCCCAATTCTGAGTAAGCAGCGCCCAGGTTGATTAATATATTAGCTTGGATCGATCGATCGCCCGCTGTTTGACTTAGGGAAAGCGATTGCTGGTAATATTCCAAAGCTTGCTGTTTTTCTCCCAAATCCGAGTATATTTTGCCGATGTTGCTGAGGGTGACAGCTTCGTTACTGCGATTGCCGACAGCCCGACTAAGAGGCAGGGATCTATCGAAATATTCTAAAGCTTTCTGTGTTTCTCCTAAAGTCAAATAGACAACGGCGATGTTGTTGAGAGTGGTAGCTTCTTGCGTTCGATCGCCCAATTCCCGACTTAAGGAAAGCGATCGGTTGTAATGTTCTAAAGCTGTTTGTGGTTCTCCCAAATCCGAGTAAACTTTGCCGATGTTGTTGAGAGTAATGGCTTCTCCCCTGCGATCGCCCACTGCCCGAGTTAGGGGCAGAGATTGCCTGTAATATTCTAAAGCTTGCTGTTTTTCTCCCAAATCTGAGTAAGTATTGCCAATATTGGTGAGGGTGATAGCTTCCCCGCTGCGATCGCCCGCAGCCCTAGCCAGAGGAAGGGATTGTTTGAAATACTCTAAAGCTTTTTGTTTTTCTCCCAATTTTAAGTAAACGAAGCCGAAGTTACTAATAGTGCTCGCTACTTGCTTGCGATCGCCAGCGGCTTGACTCAGGGGCAATGACTGATTTAAATATGCTAAAGCTTTTTGTTGCTCTCCCAATAGCGAGTAAACTAAACCGATGCTGTTGAGGGCGATCGCTTGTTTCGCGCGATCGCCCGTTTCTCGATACAATTTCAAAGCCTCTTCATATTTAATTATTGCACTTTTGAAAGCTGCTGCCGTTCCTTGTTCGTAGAGTTTTTCTGCTTCTTGATATATTCGATCGGCGGCATCATTGCTGTTAGTTTGTGCTGTTTGTACTGCTGCCTCAAGTGGTAAGGCTGCGACTGGCGGAATGAATTGGAGGGTCAGGGCGATCGAGATTCCAGTCAAAATTAATTGAGTGCGATCGAACATAACTACCCCTTTTGTATTTACTTCTATTTTAATCTTTAGCTCGCTTGGTGTAAAGGTAGGAAGAAGTGAGGATATCATATCGTGTTCGATCGACGATCGTAACAAAAACAGTTTGTAGTGCGGACTTCTTTTGCATTCCAGCAATCAGATACAACCCGCAGTCCCACAGTCCGGCAGGGGTTTAAACCCCTGCCTCATAGCTTAAGTCGGTTAAAACCGACTGTTAATAATAAGTAATTACAAGATAAATTACGCTGTATTTTAGTCCTCTTTTAGAGGACTTTCGCTATGAGACAGGGGTTTTTAACCCCTGTCGGACCCTGGGGACGATCGACCGACTCTCAAAACAATAAAAAACTTTTTTAACCAATTACCAATTACCAATTACCAATTGCCAATACTCCACAAATAAACCCAAATGGGATTCATTTGCTTTCATGTGCGACTTAAATTGTCTTACATTGAACCAAACCTAATTGTATTCTACAGGCTATTCCGGGTTTGTATTGAGAAAGTTCGGCCAGATCGAATCATTGATGAAAAATACAGTGCGATCGGGGATTTTTTGCGGGGATTGGGCGAAGCATTCGGGTAGATAAATTCTGGTCTTTTCTATCGATCGTCGCCCGAATGCTTCGCCCCTACAGGTTATTAAAATTTGTTTTTTTGTTCGCTTTTCCATTGCCAATAATATTTATAATTTCAAATCTCAAATCTCCCATAGGTTCATTTCCATTCGCCTTGCAGCATAAAAGCTGCCCAATAATAGGGCGACTTCCATTTTTCTTGTGACATTATTTCGATTTGCGCCGCCCTCAACGCTGCTGCCGGTGCTAAATTTTCTTGCAGCATTTTCTGATAAAATTTTTGCATCAACACAGAAGTTCCTTCATCATCCACATTCCACAAACTTACGGCTACCCGCTGCGCGCCAGCATACATAAAACCCCTGGTCAATCCTACCATGCCTTCGCCTTTAACGTTCTGTCCCATACCCGTTTGACAGGCACTCAAAACTACCAATTTGGCAGCTAGTTTCAAGTTAAAAATGTCGGTGAGGCGCAAAAAACCATTGACCGGATTGCCTCGATCGTCTACCATAGACATGAGAATTCCTGATAGTTCAGGATGTTCGCTGTTGGCAATGCCGTGAGTTGCAAAGTGCAAGATTTGATAGTTGGCTAAACTGCCATCTGTTGCGCTACGGCGACTGGCTGAGAAATCAAAGTTTTGAGTTCTCGAAGCGTTCGGAATAAAATTTAAAATTGTTTGGGCTTCTTGGCGAGTAAAGGGCAGGCGTTTAGGCGGCCATGACATATTAGAAGCGCGGCTCGATCGACTTAAACCGAGATTATTTGATTCTAACTTTTCGGTCGTTGCTTGAGTAACTTTACCCTTCACTCGTTCATCATCTAGACTGAAAACCGGATCGGCTAAAATTGCTAAAGTTCGACTTGGCTGTTTTCTGTCCGCGTAATTTTGCCGGAGAATACCCAGAGTTGATGCGGAAGGCAAGGTAATAATTTCATGCTGGGCAATTAAGAAATTACTAGCATTTTGTCCTGCTGCCTGTGTCAGTGATAAACCTGCAAAAGGAGTATAGTGCAGCACGCCGTCGGGAACAATTAATAGGCGTTTTTGTCCTAACTGGGCAGCGGCTGGTTGTAAAATTAACTGACTCAAATTTGCGCTTGCTTCGGCAACTCTTTTCGGTATTTCTCTGTAGCGGGGGTGAGTTACAGAGTCTCGAAAAGTGCGGGCTGCTGTTTCAATATCGGCGCGTTTGGGAAGTTCGTAGCTGGTGATTCCAGTAGCTGTCACAACCCACAAATAACTGCGGTCTTTGCCGAGGGAATATTGCAGTAAAATCGTATTTTCATCGAGAATCTGTTTTTGAATTTCTGGCAGCGTTAAAGGTTGGGGTTTGGTGAGCGAAGCATAGCGCGGACTGGTGCTGCGAATTTGGGTTTGATTTTGCTGGTATTGTTGCAATAATTCCCGGCGTTTTTTGTCGATCGCTTCAACTAAATCTGGATTGGGATTGGGGCTGCTGACTAATTCTATCCGGCGTTTTTCTGTGGCGTCGAGTTGCTGTTGCAAGCTCTTTTCTTGTTCCAATAAATCGGGGGAAACACCCTCGCGAATGTTGGCATTACTTTCTTGGAGGAGTTCGAGGAGGCTGCGGGCGCGAGAACGTTCGCTGACTTCTAAGGCTTTTGTATCGTAACCGGATTTAGGATTAGTTTTATGCAGTTGCATTAACAAATCGATGTAGAATTCGTAGTAGTTTTGTACTGTGGCAAAGTACGAGCTGCGGAGTTCTGGGCTGGCTATTTTGGTGCGAAGATTTTCGACGATCGCGATCGAAGATTCAATGTCTTTAAGGGCTTCAGGAAGATTGTTTCGATCGCGTTTGACATAAGCCATGTTGAGAAGGTTGACAGCTTCCCCAGAGCGATTGCCTACTGCCCGATTAAGACGAAGGGACTGGCTGTAATACTCTAGTGCTTTCTGTTTGTCTCCCAATGCTGAGTAGACTAAGCCGCTGTTATTGAGGGTGGCAGCTTCCCCAGAG
>JAAUPI010000159.1 GCA_012035135.1 Microcoleus sp. CSU_2_2 | reverse complement strand
AATTAAAAATTTCCTTCTTTTCTACCAGTTCGATTAATCCGAACGGTGGACAGATTGATATTGCAGGGCCTGGCGGTAATGGACAAATTGGTTCTACTCCCCAGATTTATTCCACTTGGCCCATGCCAACACGTTACAAAAGCATCAGTGGTACCAGTATGGCAACTCCTCACGTAGCAGGTATTGCAGCCCTCTATGCCGAAGCAACCGGACAAACCGGACAAGCCCTCTGGGGACTTTTGATGCGGGATGCTCAACGATTGTCTCTACCCTCTGTTGATGTTGGGGTTGGTTTAGTTCAATCACCGATAGCATCTCTCAGTTGAGTTAACTCAAGGTAAGACCCGCAGTCCGGCAGGGGTTTCAACCCCTGCCTCAAAGCGAAAGTCCTCTGAAGAGGACTGAAGAACTCATTAGTCCTCGATCGTCATCGTTTCAATCTCCTTGCGGGGAAAAGTGAATTGCAACTTCACCATCCGTTGTATTCCAACCACCAAAAATGCTCTGATAATAATTGAATGCTTCTTCACAATTGCCTTTCATTACTAAATAAATACCTAAATGTTGCATGATTTTAAATATTAAATTTTTGAAAAATTAAAAATATTTTTTTCTCAACTCAAGCACCAATTCACCCATTCCTGGCATTTCTAAACTCGAATTTAAGTCGAATGAATGTTCAGTTAATATATCGTAACCTATTAATTTTGAACCTATTCCCTCTGAAAATCGAGTTAAATCAATTTTCTTATTTTCAGTATTTTGGTTGAGTAAAATCATGATAGTTTTGTCATTATTTTTTCGGAAATATACATAAATTCCCTCTTTTGGTAGGTATTGAAGCAGCGTACCAGAATGTAAAGCGGGTGTATTTTTACGGTAATTGGCTAGTTTTCGCACAAAATTAAAAGCTTCATTTTCTTGAGCATTTCTGCCCGATTCCAAAAACTTATTAATTGCATCACCAGGGAAGCCACCAACAAAATCTTGCCGAACTTCAGCATCTGATGGGTTCTTGAAATTTTTTGTAAGATTTTCAGTACCATAGTACATTTGTGGAATACCCCGTGTGGTTAAAAGCAGCGTAATTCCTTGTTTAAATTTATTGAAATCCTCCCCCATTACAGAGTAAAAACGATCATGATCATGGTTATCCAAAAATATCATATTACGCATAGGGTCCTGATAAACAACATCTTGCGCCAATGTAGAGTATATTTTATTAAAGCCTTTACCCCAATCAAACTTCTCATTTAAGCCACTCAACATGGCCGATTCCAATACAAAATCGTTGGCCGAAGTTTGATTACCCACATAAGGCAATTTCAAATTGTTTTTAGAATAATACACCTGCGGAATGGTATTCCCAACAGCGTTTTCAGCCGAAATAAACATATTTGGATATTCGGCATAAAGCGCCTCATTGCATTTCAACATAAAACTAGGCTCATTATATTGGTAGGTATCCACCCGCCAACCATCGATATTGAAATACTCCACCGTCCAAAGTGCGTGTTGGATCAAATAATTGGAAACATATTCATTTTTCTGATTCATATCTGGCAAAAATGGCATAAACCAACCATTAAGCATCTCATTTTTATCAATTTTAGAGGCATAAGGGTCATAAACTGGCTCATCCCGATAAGAAGTATTGGTGTATTTTTCCCATTGATTGAGCCAGCTTTTCATCGGTATATCTCGTAAAAACCAATGATTTATGCCCACATGGTTATAAACGGCGTCTTGAATCACCTTAATCCCCTGGCTATGAGCAGCTTGAATCATTTCCAAATAAGCCTTATTGCCGCCCAATCGCTTATCCACATTGTAATGATCCGTAAAGCCATAACCATGATATGCCGACCGCATGGCAGTACCTTCCATCGTTTGTGGTTGGTTATTTTCTAGAACAGGATTCAGCCAAAGTGTAGTTACACCCAAATCTTTCAAATAATCCAAATGCTTCGTAACTCCCTGCAAATCACCACCATGCCTCAAATATGGGCTTGCTCTATTGGCTTCTGGGTCGGCCATTTCGGCAAATTTATCATTGGCAGGCTCCCCATTTGCAAATCGATCTGGCATAATCAAATAAATCAAATCAGCCGAGGTAACCAGTTGAGGCTGAGCAGTTCTAGCCCTTAATTCATAAGGAATTGTTAAATTTATGGCCTGAGCCACCAATTTTTTCTTTTTGCCTTTTGGCACATAAATCGTTTTTGTAAAATTGACATTAAATATGCCCGCTTTTGTATTTGGTGCAATTCCTAAATCTAAAAACAAATAATTCGGATTTTCTACCGTATTGGTTTTCAGCAATTTAACCCCTTCGTATTGTATTGTTACTTGGCAGTCGCCAATAGATTGCCCATATACCAGCAACTGCAAATTAGGATTTTTCATACCTACATACCAATTTGTAGGTTCAACTCGATTTATGGATGGAGTTTGTGTAAAAGTTTCGTAAAGGCAAAATGCAAAAACAACCAAAATTAGAATCACTTTTTTCATATATTTTTTAAATTAATTAGATTGTAGGTTGGGTTGAGTCACGAAACCCAACATTTCCGAGGCTTTGTTGGGTTTCACTTCGTTCAACCCAACCTACATAGGGCTTGCTGAGTTTTAGCCTTAACTGAACGGTATTGGAGCATATCCTAAATATCCTCATTTTCTTGCCCTTGAACCCCTTGTAGAATCCGCGATAACTCACTCTTCTCATTAATAGTAATTCGAGTGGGAGAACCGCTGATAATCCGTTCGTAACTGCGGAAAGAATCCCTAATTACCGGCCCTTCATCAGTAATTGTGTACTCGCGAATACCCTTGTCGTGCCAGGAACCGCGCATTTTGAAAACATTGATAGCGCGCGACATTTCCCCTCTGATTTCTACATACTGAAGCATGATAATCGTGTCAGTAATTGTAGAAATATGGGAATCAGTAATCGAATTAGAACCCATAAATTGGTCGCTGGTATTCGTAAAAAATCCTGTGATTTCCTCCTGCTTGGCGAAAGCTGTCACGCCGATCACAAATTGCCGGAAGGAATTGTTGCTAACTCCTCGCTCTAAAGCTGATAGGGAATCGATCGCAATTCGAGACGGCTTAAAATCAGCAATTTCGGATTTAATGTTTTGCAAATGATCTTCCAAACCCGCAGATTCCGGATAGTTACAAAGAATTTTCAGCAGTCCTTTTTGTTCCATTTCCTCAAAATCAATGCCCCAAGAAGAAGCATTGCGGAACAACTGAGCCCGGGACTCTTCATAAGCAAACAGCATGGCTCGATCGCCATTCATGCAAGCATTCTGTAAAAACTTGCTCACCAACAGCGTTTTGCCTGTTCCCGTCGCACCCGTCGCCAAAATAATTGAGTCTTTAAAGAAACCACCACCACACATCTCGTCAAGAGTTTGATCGCCCGATGAAACCCGCACATTAGAAGATCTTTGAGTTAACCGCATCGCGCCCAAAGGGAAAATATTAATGCCGTCGTTAGTAATCGTAAAAGGATATTCACCCTTCATGTGAGTTGTACCCCGCAATTTCAAAATTTCCATTGTCCGGCGGCGGCGTTCTCCTTCTAAAACATTGCGAACAATCACCACATTATCTGACACAAACTCTTCCACTCCAAACCGCGCCACCGGGCCGTATTCTTCCACCCGTTCCGTAGTCATAATTGTAGTTGCTCCTACTTGTTTCAAGCGTGCAACTAAACGAAAAATCTCTCGCCGCACCACCGATGCAGCGTCGTACTGCTGAAATACTGCCGTCACTGAGTCGATCGACACTCGCCTCGCTTTGTACTTGCGAATTGCGTATTGAATTCGTTCGATCAAGGCAGATAAATCAAAATTCCCCACGATATCCTGACCTTCTGGATCGGGGGAAGCATCCAAAATAAATAGCTTACCTTCATCGATAAACTTGGTCAAATCCCAACCGAAACTGCAAGCATTTTTAATAATATCTGTCGGAGATTCTTCAAAAGTTACAAAGACTCCAGCTTCGTCAAAATTGGTGATTCCGTTATAGAGAAACTGCACGGCAAATAAGGTTTTTCCCGTTCCTGAAGTGCCGCTGACTAGGGTGGTTCTGCCGATCGGCATTCCGCCGTGACTGATGTCATCGAAGCCCTCAATCATCGTGCGAATTTTTTGAACTCCTGCCATTCCCAATTGTTCTGGTTGCACTGTTTGACTAATTTCATTCATGTCGATTTTTATCAATTGTCCGTATTCTTTAGTTTTGACATACTCACCGCCCTAAAAGTTATGAATTCATATCTTCTTCGCGAAGTTCTTCATAGAGTAAGTCTAATCCTATCAGAACTTTCTCCCGATCGGACAAATCGCCAATAATTTTGCGCACCGGTGGCGGCAAGATTTTAGCCAGCGTCGGGGTTGCCAAAATCTTATCTTCTTCTGCTAGCTGAGGATTTTTGAGAACATCTATCACTTTTAGCGCATAGACTCCTTGAAACTCTTGTTCGAGGATGTCCTTAAGAGTTTTCAAAGCTCGCACTGAGTTAGGAGTATTCCCAGCAACGTATAGCTTCAGAACATAGGTTTTCTTCAGAGGACTCATGAATTTTTGTTAAACGTTAGGTGTTAGTAGTTAGATGTTAGTTGTAGTTGTTATTGGTTTGAAATCCGCTTTTCTTAGTTATTTTATAATAATTTCAGCCGGCCGATCGCTCTGCCTCGTATCTTCTTCTTTCTTAAATTCTACCTTCTGCCTTCTGTCTTCTGCCTTCTACTTTCTACCTTCAGATGCCTCTTTCGGAATCGAGCGGCGGTACATCTCGCATAAATGAGCGATCGCGTCAATTAGAGTCAATCGGTAATCCAGCAATATTTCCTCACTGCGGCCTTCTAGTTTTAGCTGTTTGGCAAACTCATCCATCAATTCCATGTGAATTTCAACCAGTTGAGTTACGGGAACGTCTGCAAAAAAAGCTAAATTCACAAATTCATCTATTTGATTATTTACCGCAGTATCTTCAGAAAAATAATTCAAAACTATCTGGCGATAATTTAACTTGAGTTGTTCCAAAAACTGTTGCTTTTCTGGCCCCGACAGATTCCGCAAAAAAATCTGGGAATTTCTCTTATAGTACACGCCTAAGTATCCTAATCGCTCCCGTAATTTTTCAGCAAGTCGGCGCTGCTGTCGGCTTAGTAAACTTTGAGCTGTCAATTGGGCAGTTGCACTAGCGCTGGCGGATTGGTCATTTAAAGGAACCGGAGTTGAAAGTTTCAGAAATTGAGCAAGAGCCCGATCGATTCCCGATCCAATTTCCTTCGATCGAGCAATTGGCAGGTGCACTTCAGCAGCATGATAAAAAAAAGAGCAACTTTGGTGTTGACTTTTCTGCTGGGTACTTGCCTTGGCCTCACAACCATCTTCTAGTAGCATTTCCTCTCCACCATCCTCCCCAGGCTGTCGCGAAAAAATCACAGCAGGCAAAAAGATCGATCGCTCTTGTAGCTTGCTAGTCACCGAGCGTAGATCCCCATCCGCCTCAAAAACCAAACAGTCGAGGTGGTAATTGTGCTTCAAAAATCCAAAAAACTCGACAGCAGACTGGATCTGCGTCAAAACATAGCGATCGCCTCCCAACAGCTCGATCGCAGTGTCCGCAAGTTCTTCACACCGGACAAAGATACATACAGACAGTTGGGGGCGCAAACTCACAGCAGGTGAAATACCCAAGTTGTCCGAAAGTGCTAGATCACTCAGAGTTGATATCTCCTTTACAAAACACTTAACATTTTAATAATCATCTCAACATTAATTGTAACCAATCTTAACTGCAAAATTGGTGAGAACCTTGTAGCAGAGGGATAATTAAAATTTACTCCTTTGCTCCTGCGTTAAGCATAGTGAGCTGGATTTCTGCAATTAAGCTTAAGCCCGAAAACAATTGCTAGTCACCTCAAATCAGGAGCAGGCATCGAATTCGTCGGCTTTTATGCAGCTCGGAGGTCGCGGGCAGACTGATATAAAACCAATAAGGTAAAGAACTCCGCAGCTACATTGGGTCTCACAAATATTACTGCCATCAAGAGCAGACTCTCAGGTTTGTTATGTCAACCACCAGCCCTAGTCTCAAAAATTTTATCGATCCAGTGCCGCAGTGCCTTCACACAGCGCAGCTAGAAGCACTGCGGTCAATTTTCAGCCAGGGCAACTGCGATCGCGTCGCCATAGTCAACGAACAGCTACATCCCTTGGGACTAGTCTACCTCCGCAGTCTCATGCCACTGGCCTATCAAGACAGTGACTGGCAGCAACCCCTCTCAGCAATGAACCCCCCCGCACTCACTCCCCTGAGAGTCGTACCCGCCGATCTCAGCGTCAGCGAATTCTGGCAGTACCTGCAAACAGGGAAAATTAACCCAAAAACGGCAAACCAGCAAAATTGGTCTAACACAGCCCGCCCAAACCAAACCGTAGGTAGCTCCCTAGAAGGCCCGATCGCCCTGACAAATTCTGACGGCGAATTTTTGGGACTGCTAGACAGCATGAGCCTGCTGAAATTCGCAGCAATTAACCACAGTTCGATCGTCCGCGAAATCAACCCAGAATACGCCCTCAAAGCTCAGTCAACAGCAGTCAGAGAGAGCGCATACGAGCCGATGCAGGCGGCCATCGAAACCGCCCTAGACGCTCAAGTGCGCTTTCTAGAAGCAGGACTGAAACCCTCAGAACACCTCAATTCCCTTGTCCAACTCCTAGAAAAATTGCCCCTACCTCTGAGATTACAAACCCCCACTGGGCAAATAGTCAGCCAAAACGCAGCGTGGCGGATTTTATTAGGATCTGGCCCCGAACCAGTCCCGGAACCAGCAGCAAACCTTGGCACACCCTCACCCAGCCAACCAGCCTCTTTAACAACCGAATACAGCAGTGTCAACACCAGATCCCTCACCAAAGAGTGTAGGAGTCTAGTAGGAGCAGCCAAAGCACCCGATCGCGATTCTACAGCAGCCGCCAGTTGCCCCCTCCCCCTCTACGCTGCCGCCTCTCCCTCAACCCTAACCGCTCCAGCCTGGTGTCCGATCGCAGGCAAACCAGACACCTACATTTGCGACTGTCCCGTACAAAAAGGTCAAGAACGCATCTGGCAATTTGTCAAACAGCCACTCTCAGACAACCTAATTTTAGTCATGGGACAAGATGTTACCGAAGAACACTTAGTCGCCAAAGAACTAGCAGCTAAAAATACAGATTTAATCCACCTCAACCGACTTAAAGACGAATTTTTATCCTGTATCAGCCACGAACTAAAAACCCCGCTCACCGCCGTCCTCGGTTTGTCCAGCCTCCTCAAAGACAAATTAATCGGAGAACTCAACGATCGTCAAACTCGCTATGCCAAACTAATCCATCAAAGCGGGCGGCATTTAATGACAATAGTTAACGATATTTTGGACTTGACCCGAATGGAAACCGGGCAGCTAGAACTAATTCCCGAACTGGTTGAAATTACAGCTACCTGTAACAAAGCATTTGAACAAGCCAAGCAACTCCAACAACAAGAAGAAAAAGCACCAAGCCAGTCTCACAAAACTCCTGGAACTTCTGCCCAAGAATCCATTGCCAAAATCGAATTTACACTCGAAATTGAACCGGGTTTGACCCACTTAATAGCAGACGAACTAAGGTTGCGCCAAATGCTCGTCAACCTCCTCTCCAACGCACTAAAATTCACCGAAACGGGTGGCAAAATTGGCTTAAAAGTCAATATGTGGGAAGGCTGGCTCGCATTCACTGTTTGGGATACCGGCATCGGCATCCCCGCAGACAAACAGCATCTGATCTTTCAGAAATTTCAACAGCTAGAAAGTCCCCTGACTCGTCGCTTTCAAGGCACGGGATTGGGATTGGTATTAACTCAACGATTAGCTCGTCTTCACGGCGGAGATGTTTCCTTTATTTCCTCAGAATGTCAAGGTTCTCAATTTACCCTGCTGCTACCACCGCATCCTCCAGGAACAAGCAGGGAAGATGTCGCAGAATATACAGCCGTACAAGCAGCAGAATTTTTAACACCCAAATGTCCGTCTCAGATCGCCAATTCTCGATCGCGCTTAATATTAATCGTCGAAGCAGTTCCCAAATATATTGAAGATTTAACCAACGTACTCACAAATTTGGGCTACCAAGTCATCGTCGCGCGTTCCGGCACCGAAGCACTCGAAAAAGCCCGCCGATTCAGTCCCGAAGCAATCTTCCTCAATCCGCTGCTGCCCCTGCTGTCCGGCTGGGACGTGCTGACGTTGCTCAAAAGCGATCCAGATACTCGATCGATCCCGGCGATAGTCACGGCCACCAGAGGCGAAAAAGAACGGGCCTCTGTCAACCGAGCCGAAGGCTTTTTGAGCCTGCCAGTCACAGAACCTGCTTTGCAGCGGTTGCTTACCGACTTAATTCGTCGGCCCGATTCCCATATCGCCAATGTTAGGAGTTCTCTGACTATTTTATGGATCAGCCCGCAGAACAGTTCCTCTCAAGGTTCGTCTTTATTGCTAAGCCCTACCTACTGCCGGGTTTTAGAAGCAGATGACATCGGCCAAGCAGAACTAGTCGCCCGCATTTGGCGACCCGATGTTATCGTTTTAGACGGTACGAGTCAACTAAAAAACCCCTCAGCTTTTGTCCAACAGTTAAGTTTGTCTCGGAACTTGGGTGCTCTCCCCTTAGTGACTTTAGATCCCGCAACCACGCAACTGGCAAATCAAGTCAAGGGACTGTCGGTATTTCCATGTTTGGCCGCCGGCGGCATCGAGGGAAGTGAAACCTCCGGCACTCCTCTGGTGGCGTCTGCTTTGTGGCAAGTTATTCAAGTAGCTGCGGGCATGAATTGGAAGCCCAGCATTTTATTTGCCGACATTTCGACTTTACTAGACTTGCAGCGAACTGCTGAAGAAAATGCCGAGACGGAAGGAGTAGAAAATGACAGTCTCAAGACAAATATCGAGTTTCCAATTCCCTCTTCAGAGTCTGCTAGTCCTAACTTTCAAGCTTTGATTCAATACATCCAAACCGCAGGATTTCGAGGGTCGATCGCTCGCTATTGGACAGAAGTTTTGCAGCAGTTGCAATATCAAAGCATTGACTTAGTTTTGCTTTGCTTGCGAGATGCGCCTTCAGAATCATCCGCTATGTTGCCAGCACTATCGAATCTGCGACAAATGACGGGAAAAGTGCCTATTGTAGTTTTGGATTATCGCTGCGATGTAACTTTAGAATCAGAAGCGATCGACTTTCTGTTGAAAGAACTATCTGCAAAAATTTTGCATTCTTCTCTGTCGGCAGCACAATTATTAGAGCGAATTCAACAAAGCATACAGGGATAGCAGCAGTTCATAAAAATTCACTTAATTATCTGGCAAATTACTCATTAATTCGCCTAAAATGACTTATTTATCATAAAAGAACCATCAGGACACGGCAATGCCGTGTCCCTACAATTAATCGGGCGATGGTTAGATCTTTCGATTGGGCGATGGCTGGGAACCCTCGCCCGTGCTACGATTATTTTGTGGTAGGGAAACGGCATTGCCGTGTCCTCCTTTGTCGTGTTGTCTGTCATCAAACCAGGAATAAATAAACAAATTGTTTCCGGTTTTATTGTCCTGGTATATTGAGATCGACGAGAGTGCGAGCTTAAGAGCTCGCTACCCTGCATCGCGAGCTCTTAAGCTCGCAGTACATAATGACATCTCCAATAATTATTGTGGAACAGGCATCCTGCCTGTTCAAAGCTTCCTTTTTTGGAGATGTTTAATTCCGATACCATTAGATTTGATATTATGAGTTATTATAGGCGATCGAGAAACCCTTATATTTTTTGCTGGGGCTGTACAGTGCCTAATCGCCTTCCTTTACTATCTCTGCTACTCGCACTCGGTTTGTGGACGATGCCCAAGCCTGTTGTCGCCCAGGCACTCCTGCCTTACACCCTACAAATCGACTCTGCCGGGCTCGAACAAACAGCCTTAAGCCTTGCAGAAGAAGCCGTTCAGCTAGCCAGACTCCAGCAGTACGAACTCGCAGTACCCAGAGCCGAACTCGCTACACAATTAGCTCCCAAGAATGCTCAAACTTGGACTTTGTTAGGCAGTTTGTACCTTCAAGTCGAGCAGTTTGATAAAGGTATTGTGGCTTTGCAGCAAGCTCAATCCCTCGCGCCAGAAAATCCCTCTATTCAATTTGCTTTGGGAGAAGCACATTTTCGGCAGTCTCGGTACGACAAAGCAATCGAATATTTACAAGCAGGGTTAAAGTTAAAACCAGACACTCCAGGTGCATTATTTGATTTAGGCAATGCTTTTTATAAACTCAAGCGGTTTGATGAGGCGATCGCCCAATATGAAAAAGCCTTTGCTTTAGAAAAAAACCTGTGGCCAGCTATCAATAATATCGGATTAGCCAAATATGAAATGGGAGATGTCGATAGTGCGATCGAACGTTGGCAAGAGGCGATCGCGATCGACGACAAAGCAGCCGAACCAATGCTGGCGTTAGCAGTAGCATTGTACGGCAAGGGTGACAAAGCAAAAGGGTTAGCGATGGGAGAAGCAGCTTTAAAACTTGACAAACGCTATGCAACGGTAGAATTTATGAAAGAAAACCTGTGGGGCGATCGCTTGATCGCAGCCACCCAAACGTTCCTAGCCACTCCCGAAATCAAAGCAGCACTGGCTAAAATTCAAGACGCCCCACCCCCTCCGTAAATGTCGCCCGATCCCCAATCCGGGTAATCGAGAATAAGAGAGAGCGAGCGCTTACTTCTTTTGTCTTTATAGCTTGTAAAAGTATAGTCATCTATTACATGACATCAAAAGTTTTATAATACTATAGGATCGAGCACTAATTCAACCATCACATCCACCGCTATGACCGCTACCGCCCTAAGCTGGACAGAATTAGAAGCCCTCACCGATTTTCAAGTCGATCGCACCAACGGCCCCACCAACGCCCAATCCCGGTTGCGTCTCTTCGGTAAAACCGAATCCGATGTGCGAGTCATCCTATACCGGGACAATCATGCGTGGTGTCCCTACTGCCAAAAAATCTGGTTGTGGTTGGAAGAAAAACAAATTCCCTACCGTATTGAAAAAGTCACGATGTTCTGCTATGGGGAAAAAGAAAGCTGGTACAAGCGCAAAGTACCATCGGGAATGCTACCAGCGATCGAACTAGACGGCCGCATTATCACTGAAAGCGATGACATTTTAATCGCCCTGGAACGAGTCTATGGCCCCTTGAGTTTAGGAATGGAAAACCCGAAAGTCTTTCCCCTACGGCGACTAGAGAGATTGCTGTTTCGGGCTTGGTGCTCTTGGCTGTGCTACCCAGCGAGTTCCGCCAGAGTAGAAGAGCACAACCGCAACCAATTTATCAGCGTCGTCGCCCAAGTTGAAGCAGCCCTGGCCAGCACTCCTGGGCCTTATTTCCTCGAACAGTTTGGCACTGCGGATGTCATCTTTACGCCTTATGTCGAACGCATGAATGCCAGTCTTTACTACTACAAAGGCTACTCGATGCGGGAAGAAAACCCGCGCTTTGCTGACTGGTTTGCGGGGATGGAAAGCCGCCCCACCTATCGCGGCACTCAAAGCGATTTCCACACCCATGTCCACGATTTACCGCCTCAAATGGGTGGCTGTTATGAAAACGGCGAACCGCAGATGTTACTCAATAAAGCCCGCGTGGATAATGGGCCTTGGGCTGGATTGCCAGATGTAATGTACCCAGAACCGGAAACCTCCCGCGCTGAAGCACTCCACCGCGTCATCAAGCATCACCGCAACATCGTTCGCGTCAATCCTGCTGCGGATAACTTATTCGATGAAGCTTTGCGTTGTGCTTTAACTTTGATGATGACGGGCCAAGTTTGTACGCCGCCGACTGGTTCTGATGTGGCTTTGCGGTATTTGCGAGATCGGGTGAATGTACCTCGCGATATGTCCATCTACGCGGCTAAGCGGCTGAGGGAAGCTTTAGAGGAAACAGCGGCATTAGTGGGTGATGGGCAAGGTACTCCGATTCTGCTGAAGCATCGGCGAGATCAAGATCCGGCTAATTTTGTATAATTGTTTTCAGAGCTTACCTATTAGATATCTCCCATAATTATGGAGATATCTAATATTAAGTATTATAAAACTTTATTAAGTTTGTAAGCAAGAGTAAGCAAGGGTAGTATCATATAGTCAATAAGGGTGAACAAGCGAGAATAATTGCAATTGTTAAAAAATGGAGAGTCTGAATGCGACTAGCAGAGAGACACATCATTAGATATCTCCTAAAAAGAATCTCAAGCCGTTTGATAGATGTAGGGGTGAAGCATTTGGGCGACAATTTATGCCTCAAACCCTCAATCTTATGTCCAAATGCTTCACCCTCCCCCGAGCAAGTGCGATCGAGTCCTCATGCCTAATTTCTTTTTTGGAGAGGTCTATTAAATCCACAGAACCTCGTTTCGCCCCGATTGATGCCTTAGCTTTTCAATCTAAAAATCTTTACAACGCCGCTAACTACGTAATTCGCCAAAACTTCGTATACGGATGGGGATATCTCAATTACCACAAAATGGCTCAATTCATGAAATCTCATCCAGCATATA
>JAAUPI010000158.1 GCA_012035135.1 Microcoleus sp. CSU_2_2 | reverse complement strand
CATACGCTACGTTGAAACCGAAGAAGCCAACACTTCTTGTGCCTCTTATTTGGATGGAGATCCCCTACCCGAACATGGTAAAAAACCAGACGGGTGGGCAGCATCTGGTAGGAGAATTAAACGCGGTCTATATCGTACAAAAAACGGCAGTTTGGTAAATGCAGACCTCCAAGCTTCTGCAAATATTTTACGAAAAGTAGCGATGAACTTAGGCATAGACTGCCATCAGAATCGGTAGGCGGTGTTTGACCACCGCGAAAAGGATTAGACTTTGGGCAACCAAAACTAATTCTCATTCAAAGAATCCCCGTGCATTTATGCCGGGGAGTTAGTCAACTATCAATATAAATGTGGAAAATATCGGCGTTAAACCTAAAATCCTAAATCTAAAATGGTTAAGTTGAATGTATCTATCGCCACTGCAATTAAGTAGCAACTCTCAGATTTATGTGAGTGGCGATGTAGTAGTTGATGAGGGTGCAGCGATCGCCCCTGGAGTCATCCTCCAAGCAGATCCAGAAAGCCGGATCTCGATCGCCGCAGGTGTCTGTATCGGCATGGGAGTTATCCTTCACGCCCGTGAAGGTACTCTGGAAATAGGAGCGGGCGCTATCCTCGGTGCAGGTGTGTTGGTGGTGGGTTCCGGGACGATCGGCGCAAATGCCTGTATTGGCGCGGCGACAACGCTGATTAATCCTTGTATTGACAAAATGCAATTTTTGCCGGCGGGTTCTCTGATCGGAGATACCAGCCGTCAAGTGGCACTTGAGCCAGAACCGGCATCCAATATGCCACAGGCCGAGCCGCCAGAGTTGTCCGATCCGTGGTCTCCAAACGAGCCGGAAACTGCTTCCGAGCCTACGGTAGCAGCGCCCCAGGAGCGATCGCCAGAGCCAGAACCTACAGCCCAGGAGCGATCGCCAGAGCCAGAAATTGCCCAACAAGTGCCAACTATTCTATACGGGCAAGCTCACATCGATCGACTGCTAGGAACGCTGTTTCCGCACCGCCAAGCTTTTAACCGATCGCAGGAAAACGGTCAAGCCCCACCTGAGGATTCAGGGTAGCTGTTCTTTCGGCAAAAGCCAGCTATCCTGAAAGAGAAAGGAAGAAGGAAGTTCGGCAACGGATGTAACGGATGTAACGGATGTAAGAAAGAGGGAAGAAGGAAGAAGTAAGAGGCAATAATCGCAATGGTTTCAGCGATTAGGAACGTCCTAACCGTGTTGGCGGTGGTTACTATATAAATAAGTAATATCAGGTTCTGTTAAATAGATCTAATGACTGTAGGGTTCAAGGTAGAACTAGAATGACGGGCGAAGCACATTCGAGTTCTACCTTGAAAGGGTTCACCAATAATAATTGCCGAAAACCGACAATCTCATAAACCAGCCCGGCCGGTGACTTGATATAATCTAATATTTATTGATAGCCTAGCAATTTTCAATGGCTTGTAGTAGAAATGTGTGTCTTGCAGCTCACGTAATCTGTCTTCTCATCTGACAAACTAAAAGTATAGACAAATTGCTATTTTTGGAAGTTTACAAAGGTGATTGAAGATGGAAGGACAAACAGACGATCACGATCGCGCAGAGCGATCGCGCCACCAGGAATACTTCAAAGATACTGCTTTGGGTTTGGTATCGACCAAGAGTTTTCCGGCAATTGTTGGGACTGCTGACATGATGCTGAAGTCAGCAGGAGTGATTTTAGTAGGATATGAAAAAATCGGTTCCGGTCACTGTACGGCGATCGTCCGGGGTAGAATTTCGGATGTCCGTTTGGCTGTAGAAGCCGGAGCTCAGACAGCCGAACAGTTCGGTCAATTTGTTTCTAAGTTGGTGATTGCTAGACCTTTAGCTAATTTGGAAGTGGTTTTGCCGATCGGCTTTAGGCTGACTCAACTGTCTGAAAGTGGCAGTTATTCTCGTCTGAGCAATCAAGCAGTCGGTTTGCTCGAAACGCGGGGTTTTCCAGCAATGGTCGGCGCTTGCGATGCGATGCTCAAATCCGCAGACGTACACTTAGCAGCTTATGAGAAAATTGGCGCTGGTTTGTGTACGGCAATTATTCGCGGTGCAGTGGCAGATGTGGCCGTCGCCGTCGAAGCTGGGATGTACGAAGCTGAGCGAATTGGCGAGTTAAATGCGGTGATGGTTATTCCGAGGCCGTTGGAAGATTTAGAACAGACTTTGCCACTGGCGAGTTGTTGGATCGAGCAGCGTCAACCTGTGATGATGCCTGTGTCAATTCAAGAAAAGGAACAAGAATTAATCGAACTTCCAGATTTGGAAAAGTTAAGAGTTTATGTGGAAGAAGAGATCGATCGGTAATTGGTAATTGGTAATTGGTAATTGGTAATTGATAATTGATAGTTGACAGTTGTCATTTTCAACAATTTGCGAGTTCCGACGATCGCACTGCTGACGAATGATATAACTTCCGTTAGCATCGTCCTTATTCATCTCTCTTCTCTCCCTCTGCGTCCTCTGCGTTCTCTGCGGTTAAATTATTCCGAGTAATACAGGACTGTAGGAGCTGTTTAAGTTATTAAATTTTCGTTCCTTAAAACTGGATCGTAAGAGCCGATCGCACCAGCAGGAAAGCAGGCAGGAATGTTTCTAATAAAAGTAAACGTCGGTAGAAGTTACTCCTGGACGAGCCGGGCCTGGGCTTTCAAATACTTGCACCCGAACAGCAGAGTTTTGCTGCCGCAGATGGGTGTAGCGCCAAGAGTCATCTAAGATGATGATGCCACCTTTTTTGATCCGAGTCTGGGCGATCGCAAAACAAATAGGCCGCAAATTATACTTTGACCAGTCTTCGAGTCCGTCTATTAAAATTACGTCGGCTTCTATGTCTCGAATAGACTGCGCGTAGGGAGAGTTCTCGAAGTCAGGCGTTTGTGATAGGTCGCACTCTACTAATTGTAAGTTAACGTTGTTCGCAGAGCTTGCTTGGAGTTTGGCCCGGACGCGATCGCACCAAAGTTCTTGGTGTTCAGTGCTCGTCACTTTGGCAACTCGCGAAGCAAAAAACAGCGTCGAACCCCCGGAACCGTATTCGTAAACTGTCATGTCCGGTTTCAAGTATCCGTCGAGGAAGTCGATCGCGCCGTAGGAAATCCAGGGAAGTTCTATCTCCAGGGGCGAACTACGATCAGGCGCCCGATCTCGCAAGTAGCGGGGAATGTACTCTGGATGAGTGGCAAAACTGCCAGCCAAACGCCCTAATTTACTAGTGATCGTTCCGTCCATCTTTCTTGATTCCTCTCTGGAGACCCCAATTATACCGTAGGCAGGCAGGAGACATCGGTCTTTAAAATTAGTGACAAAAATTTGTATCCTCTCTAGTTGAAAATACTTATAAGAATTTGCTTACTTAAGCTACAAATTTTACCCTGATGGAGTGCGTACAACTTTGAATCTAATTGCTATTTCAAGCTAAATTTTCCGATCGAGCCGATCGCAGCCTGAGAATGAGAAACACGATATCAACTAAAATAAGACTTTCGAGTACAACTGAATATTGTCAATAATCGAACTGGTCAAGTAAATCGAGCCGAGGTACTGACTGTCTCCAGAAGATCGAAGTGCTGTTAAAATAGACTTAAAATCCTGTTTTGCGTAGATTGTCTGGAATAACTCAACAGTTACTCCGGGTACAGGTAGCAGAAGAAGAAAAGTTTAACGGTTGTTCAACTAAAAACTGACTGCAAACGAATAAACCGCCAGAATCAAGCAATCCTGAAAATCAACATATGAACCTGAAGCAATTTTACAAGCGTGGTTTGCACAGCGCCAAGAAAGGAAACTACGAAGCGGCGATCGACGACTTCGATCGCATTCTACACCTCAACCCCGCTGATGCCAAAGCTTATAACAATCGTGGCTTGGTCTATTATTACATGAAAGATTACCAGAGAGCAATTGCAGACCTCAGCCAAGCACTGGATCTCAATCCTCATTTATTCGAGGCATACCTGAATCGAGGGAATGCTTGGCGACATCTCGGAGAAAATGAGAAAGCTATTGAAGATCTCAACAGCGCTTTAGAGAATAATCCTGACAGTCACGCTATTTACAACAACCGCGGACTGGTACTAGCTAATTTAGGAAATTACGAAGAAGCAATTCAAGACTACGATCGAGCGCTATCTATCAATTCCCAAAATTATAAAACTTATTACAACCGGGGACGCGCTTACTACCTTTTGGGAGAAAAGGAGGCAGCAACTGAGAATTTCAATGAAACGCTGCGGCTGAATCCTAGATATATCAAAGCTTACATAAATCGCGGTCTGTCTTGCCACCAATTAGGAGACAACACGCAGGCGATCGCAGATTACAACACTGCACTCGGTATCGATCCCCAAAACATCTATGCTTATTATAACCGAGGGTGCGTTCGCTACAAATTAAAACAGATACAGCTTGCAATTGAAGACTTTGACAAGGTAGTAGAACTCGATCCGAGCTATGTTAAAGCTTATCTCAACCGAGGGTTAGCTCTCTACAAACTCGGAGATATTACCGCAGCAAACAAGGATTTTTACCACGTAATGTGCATTAATGCTGAAGCTTATTTTTACTATCAAGCACAGCGGTGCACTCCTGATATTAATTCGTACTTCAAGGAAGCGCCGCGGATGGAACTTAATAATGCTGTAGAATACTACAACACAACATTAAATACGATGAATACGATTTCGACATCATTTAGTTCGACATCTTTAAACTCTGTCTGGAATCAAGAAGATTTGGATCACAGAGAGTCTATTATCTGTGAGGGTGAATTTATTAATGATTGAATTAGTCGGTAATCAGTAAGTATAGCAGTTGACAGCTTGCAGTGAGCTTGCCGAACTGTTGACAGCCGTTATGGTTAAATATTTTTTGACAAGCAGGTTTTGTCGTGCTTGTCATTTTTTTTGATAGCATTCGGAATATACGGAGAAAAAAGAGTAATATAAACGGCGCGATCGTTCCAAATCATGCGGTTTATATCGAGGAGAGCATCTCTATTATCTCGCTTTCGTGCAAAACTACCGGATTTTTACGTAAGTATTTGTAAATCTATAACACAACTTGATATCAGAGGAGCGATCGCTCTTCAGAAAGCCTTTGCCTAAATTTGATCTTGAGCATCGGCTACTGTTGACGACCCTGCTAGCCCAAAGAGGATAGTAGGTACTTTTTGCTGTATACCTTAAAAATGCGCAAAATATCTCTAGCTTAATGTTTTCTTAAGGTGAACTTCTGAAATACAGATATAAAGTAAAAGTAAATACAAAAGTTTGTCTCAAAATATGGTATAGGAAACAAACTTTGTAATAGCATAGCCCTCTTTGGTTGCTCCAGTAGGGGAATTAAGGTAAAGCGATCGTGAATTGATATCGCCACAGCGCAAGCTGTTAGCCATCCAGATTTTAGTGAAGTCATGTTTCACTTATCAAAAATCAATCAGACTTTACCTGCAATAAAGTAAATAATTTCTGACAATTTCTGCACCGCTATTGTAAGATTTACTGCGAACAAAGTCGTGCCATTAAGATCAGTAAATATTTGCCATTATTTTCCAAGAAGAAGAACGAAAAAGAGATAAAGCTATTGAAACAACTTCTAAGAGAGCAGACGAGTTTTCCATTTTAGAAACTCATGCTTCAAGCTCAACTTGTTTAATGGAGTAAAAAAATGCCCAACTTTAATCTAGCACTAGGTTTCAGCCAAACCTTAGATATCACTCCTGGCAGCCCGACAATTGATAACTTTGTATTGCAGGGTCTTGTACCAGGACAACCGGCGAAAGTGAAGGTAATAACTAACACTATTATTCCTGGCGGTAATCTCCAGCCTTTCGTAACGATAAAAGATCCTAGTGCCAGCCCGATCCTAACTAGTCCGGGCGCACTAGATACAACCATTTTGCCTAATACTTTTGCAGCTCCTAATTCAGCGGGAGGCCTGACTATTCCTTCTGTTGCTGTTGGCAATTACACAGCAACGATTAGTGACAGCCGATTCTTCGGTCCGACTGGTCCAGCAAAAGTCACAATCGAAGTTAATTCCGAGACTGACAATCTTAACAACACTGGCAATGTATTTACCACTCCAGATATCGGCTCTACGAGAACGATTCAAGGTTGGGTAGGTGCGATCGATCCTAATGACTGGTATAAATTTCAAGCGACAAGTTCCGGCTTGTTTACGGCAAATCTCACAGGCATGGATGATAACGCTAACATCCAAGTTAGAGATGCCGCTGGAAACTTGATTCCCGGAGCAACATCGGGAACTCAAACGGGGAATCTGAATGAAAGTATCTCTGCTAATTTGCCAGCACCGGGTGCTTATTTCGTGCGCGTTTTTCGTGGGGAAAATGCGGCGCCTGGTGCTAGCACAGGCTTTGGCAATAGCAGTACAAAATATACTCTGGGATTAACAGTTCCCGGCGATAGCGTTGGGGCGCCTTTAATTATCAACACGCCTATACCTGATGCGTTTGGCCCCGGTTCTCCGTCATCAGCACCTCCCAATACTGCGAGTGGTGGAGCTTACTTTTTAACCAACAACAATGATACAACCATCCCCCCAGCGGCAGCGGGTTTGGCAGTGCAAGCTCTATCCGGCAACGACAATCTCACCGGTGCTATTGGTATCGATACCATCAACGGTAATGCAGGTTCCGATACGCTCAACGGTGGTGGTGGAGACGATGTGTTGTATGGAGGGAAAGAGTCCGATTTCATTAACGGCGACTCTGGGAACGATCGCATTTTCGGCAACAATAACAACGATATTCTGAATGGAGGAATTGATAACGATACGATACGGGGCGGGAAAGAAAACGATGTTTTGATTGGCGATGCAGGTGACGACGTATTGATTGGCGATTTGGGTCAAGATGTTCTCACAGGCGGGCCTGGTAATGATAAATTTGTCCTCACAACTGCGTCTGCTGCGATCGTGCTTAATCAAGCAGATATTATTACCGACTTCGGTGCAGGCGATTTAATTGGTTTAACTGATGGCGTTGGATTTGTTAATCTCACCTTTGAAGCTATAACTTTGAGACTTGATGGCATAGATAGTCCTTCTACAGCCATTAAATTCAATACCAGCTATTTAGGGATCGTGAAAGGCTTAGCTCCAAGCGCTCTGACTGCTCCTGCTTTCTTGGATGCAACTAGCCTGCTTTAGGAATTTCAAGACTTACGAATTAAGGCTGATGTGAGGGTACGCCATTTCTTCATTGCTGGACACCCCACAAGAAAGTTGAATTTTTGTGGAATAGGCCCAAAAGCCTGTTCTTGAGAAGCAGACACAGCTAGGCTTAAGTCTAGTCAAAGTCTGTAGGCGAGTTTTGACCCTCGCTACCAGATTTATGATCTGGGAAACCAAAACTAAAAAGCGAAGAGGTGAGCTTTAGCCACACCTCTTCGCAACAGCTTAGAATCCCCTCGGCTTTAGCCAGGGGAGAGGTCAACTCAAATTTTTCAGCACTAAAGTGATGACTGCAAACTAAATGTTACCCATCACTTCACGGGCTGCGGCCAAAGTTCGATCGATATCCTCATCAGTATGAGCCAAAGAAGTAAATCCCGCTTCAAACTGCGAAGGCGCCAGATAAATTCCGTGCTCCAACATTCCCCGGTGAAAGCGGGCGAACTTTGTTACATCCGACTTCTTCGCATCTTCGTAATTGTGAACCGGACCGGCTGCAAAAAACAAACCAAACATCGCGCTAATTTGTCCCCCACAAACCGCGTGTCCGGTTTCTTTAGCAATTTTCAGCAATCCATCAGCAAGTTTCTTGGTAATTCGATCTAACTGTTCGTAAGTCCCTGGTTTTTGCAGCAATTCCAAAGTTTTAATCCCGGCAGTCATCGCCAAAGGATTTCCCGAAAGCGTACCTGCTTGATACATCGGCCCAGCAGGAGCCACCATCGCCATAATATCTCGCCGTCCGCCGTAAGCTCCGACCGGCAAACCGCCGCCGATAACTTTACCCAGAGTTGTCAAGTCTGGGGTAACGCCAAATTTTTGTTGAGCTCCACCGTAGGCGATACGAAAACCAGTCATTACCTCATCAAAAACTAACAAAGCACCGTTATCTTTAGTAATTTCCCGCAAACCTTCGAGAAAACCTGCATCCGGTACAATAAATCCGGCATTCCCTACGACGGGCTCTAGAATTACGCCTGAAATTTCACCTGGATTTTCAGCAAATAAAGCTTTTACTGCTTCCAAGTCGTTGTAGGGAGCGTTGAGGGTGTTTGCGGTAACGGATTTGGGCACGCCGGGGGAGTCGGGCAGGCCGAGGGTGGCGACGCCGGAACCAGCTTTTACCAGAAACATATCGGCGTGTCCGTGGTAGCAGCCTTCAAATTTAATCACTTTGTCGCGTCCGGTGAAGGCTCGCATCAGGCGCAAAACGGCCATGCAGGCTTCGGTGCCGGAATTGACAAATCGCACCATTTCAATGCTGGGAACGGCATCGATGACCATTTCAGCCAGCACGTTTTCCAAAAGCGAGGGTGCTCCGAAACTCGTACCTTTTTCTAAGGATTCGTGAAGGGCTTTGATGACTTCTGGGTGGGCGTGGCCGCAGATGGCCGGGCCCCAAGTGCCTACGTAGTCGATGTATTGGTTGTCGTCAACATCCCAAACATAGGCTCCTTTGACGCGATCGAATACAATGGGTTGTCCGCCTACGGATTTGAAGGCCCGAACCGGGGAACTGACGCCACCGGGCATCAATTTCTGGGCGGCGGCGAATATTTCTTCTGATTTGGTGGTTTTCAAGGTTGTAGAAACCAATGTTTTCTCCTTAGTGAAGGTCTGTTGTTGGTAGAATACTTGTATAGCGACTTTTGGATAAAGGTTAGGTCGATTCCAGGTAAAGTATGATAGTAGATTCTAGGGGACAAACCATTTTGTAGCAATAGCAGCTTAAGTTTTTCAGGCTTTGTCGCACTAGCACCGATCGCACTCAAGTGTAATATTTTGTAAAATAGTTCTTGACAATTTGTCCATCACTTCCTCAATCTCCTCTCCTCTCCTCTCCTCTCTAACTCTGCGTTCTCTGCGGTTAATAAAAAAAATATCCGACAGCAAAGGGTTAGTCTATATTACAACGTTGAAATAAAATTATGTCTGCTACTGATTTATCTAGTTTGAGCCGATCGATACCAATTGAAAAGATTCGCTACGATGATCGAGGTTTGGTACCGGCGATCGTCCAAGATTATTTGGATGGTACGGTGTTGATGATGGCGTGGATGAATCGGGAGTCGCTGCAAAAAACTTTGGAAACAGGACAAACTTGGTTCTGGAGTCGATCGCGTTCCGAATTGTGGAACAAAGGAGCGACTTCGGGACACATTCAAAATCTGAAGTCTCTGCGTTATGACTGCGATAGCGATGCTTTGTTGGTAACAGTCGAACAAGTCGGAGATATTGCTTGTCATACGGGGGAAAGAAGTTGTTTTCACCAAGTTGATGGGAAAATTCAACCGCCGCCTGGAGATATGCTTTCTCAATTGTTTGCGGTAATTTGCGATCGACGGGACAACCCGAATGAAAGTTCTTATACTTGCAAGTTATTGGAGGGTGGCGACAATAAGATTCTCAAGAAAATAGGCGAAGAATCGGCGGAAGTAGTGATGGCTTGCAAGGATGACGACAAAGATGGGATTGCTGGCGAAGTAGCGGATTTATTTTATCATGCTTTGGTTGCTTTAGCTCATCATCAAGTTGATTTAAGAGATGTTTATCGCAAATTGGGCGAGCGACGAAATTAACTATTCCCAATTATCCATTACCCAATTCCCCATGCCCTGTTAAAAAATCATGGATCGGTTGAAATTACAAAACTTACTAGAATCATTAGCCCAAGGACAAATCAGTGTCAATACGGCTCTCGAAAAATTTAAGCATTTTGGTTTTGAAACAGTAGGAGAATTCGCCAAAATCGATCATCATCGAAGTTTAAGAACGGGTTTTCCAGAAGTGATTTGGGGAGCCGGAAAAACTCCGGACCAAATCGTGCAGATTATCGAAGCAATGAGACGCAAAAATTTGGATATAGAGCAAAATATCCCAATCATGGCAACCCTGATCGAACCAGAAATATTTACAAAATTACAAGCCAATATCCCCGAACTAAAATACTATCCGATCGCACGTATTTGTGCGCTGGTTCCCGAAAAATTGGAACTAAGATATCCAGGATTGATTACTGTAATGAGCGCTGGAACATCAGATTTACCAGTCGCAGAAGAAGCAGCTATAACTGCCGAGCTATGCGGTTTTAAGGTGAACCGTATTTGGGATGTAGGAGTAGCCGGAATCCATCGTTTGCTGAATAACTTGGAGGCGATCGCAGCAGCAGATGTCTTGATTGTAGTAGCAGGAATGGAAGGAGCTTTGCCCAGTGTAGTGGGTGGTTTAGCAGATTGTCCCGTGATTGCCGTTCCCACAAGTGTGGGTTATGGTGCGAGTTTCAAGGGCATTTCTGCGCTGTTGACCATGCTCAACTCTTGTGCATCTGGAATTGGAGTAATGAACATTGATAATGGGTTTGGTGCTGCGATCTTAGCAGGACAAATCCTCCGTACTGCTCACAAGTTAAATACCAATATTTAAGCAACTACTTTTTTAACCTGCGATCGACAATCTCCAAAATCAAGATAGCAACACCGACACTTAAAGCCAAACCCAACCAAAAATTATCCGCTGCAAATTGTCCTCGATCTAAAGCCCAACCACCTAATGGCGGCCCAATTAAATAGCCGATCGCCCAACACTGAGAATTAATTGACAAATACACGCCCCGCAAAGACTCTGGGGCTAATTCCACCACCAAACCAGAGGCAAAAGGAGTGTAAGCAACAGTTGCAACTGACAAGAAAAACAAGCCTAAAACAGCTAAAAAAAGATTGCCCGTTACAGCCATACCCGTCAAGCCGATCGAAATAAATCCGCTCCCCCAAAGCAAAGCAGAAATCATCAACGCTCGCGGACAAGAAAACCGCCTCAAAGCCCTCGCAATCGGCATTTGTAACGCCACAGTTAAAAAAGTGCTAAAAGCAAACAAATGGTAATTATCGCCGTAGAAAAGCCCTTTCCCGATGCACCAACCGAGACAAAGTTGGTAAAGTACAGCGGCATCGTAGTTTGGATTTGGGCAATATATAAAGTAAACATCGTGTTTACAACGGCATAGATTAGCAAAGTGCGATCGCTCAGCGCCACCATCCAGCCATTTTTCTTAGCCATTTTTCCTGTCTCCAGGGAAGTAGATGGTTTGTAGGTTTCAGAAACTGCACCCCAAACTACCGCAAAAAATATCAAAAACGAGATACCATCAATAATAAAGAGCGATCGATAATTGCCAGTTAGCGCAATTAAAAAACCGCCCAGAACAATCCCCACCTGCAAACCCAAATTATCAGCTAGTCTGGTTAAAGCAAAAGCTTCCTGTCGCTGTTCCCCATCTGCTAAATCCGCCACCATACTTTCGGTTGCGGGCCAATATAATCCCACACCAAAACCCATCATTAAATTCGCCACAACTAAGCTGGGGAAATCATTCGCAGCCGCCAACATGAAAGAAGCTATAGCTGAAATAATTGCCGAAAGTAATAAAGTTCGCCGTCTTCCCCAAAATTTAGAATCGGAAAAAGAACCGCCCACAATCCGACCAAATATTCCCGAAATTGAACCACTGCCCAAACCAATGCCAACAGCAGTAGCAGATAAACCGACTTGGGAGGCAAAATATATAGGCGCATAAAATAGAGTAAAACCAGTGCCACTTTGGGAGAGGAATCTGCCGATCGCCAGAATCCATACTTGAGGGGAAAGACGGGGAAACCAAGATGGTAATTTAGGCACTTTCAATAAAAATTATTAATCAATTACACACAAAAATTAGCATTAAATTAAAAATACTTAACACGATTTGAGAAAAAAATTGGTTAAGCTCTAAAAAGAGGCAAAAAAATTTTAAGAGGTTTCATTATGACAGCTATTACTACATCAAGAGTAGAATCTATCAGACCCCGCTGGCAAGCCATTGTCATGGTGGCCTTAATTTTCTGGCTTAGCGGCAGCCTGATTTTGGATCTAGTAATTATGCCTAGCCTGTATGTCTCTGGAATGATGACATCTCCCGAATTTGCAGCGGCGGGAAATTTAATGTTCTGGGGATTCAACCGCGTTGAGTTAATTTGTGCAGGATTGGCCTCGACGGGTTTGATGGTTTTGAGCAATTTGGCAAATGATTTGGGCAAGGGTCGCCACACAGCAATTATATTATCTTTGGTACTTTTGACGATCGCCCTGATTGACACCTACGCCCTGACGCCCCAAATGAGCGCCTTGGGAATGCAGCTAAATCTGTTCGAGTCGGCAACAGAAGTGCCAAGTGGCATGAATCTACTGCACCAAGGCTATTTTGTTTTGGAAGCGCTGAAGTTGGCTGTCGGTGGCACGCTGCTGAGCTGGTGTTACCAGAATCAAGTGTAATACCAAATCCGGGTTACTTACCCCTTTTATAATCTCGTAAATGTAGTAAATGTAGGGTGCGTCGCTACGAACAACTCTCGTTGCTATTGGCAGATCTCATAGCGACGCACCATACCAATTATAACGGG
>JAAUPI010000157.1 GCA_012035135.1 Microcoleus sp. CSU_2_2 | reverse complement strand
CTTCCTCAAAACAAATAGGAGGTTCAGGTTTAGGTTCAAAAAGAATCAACTTAATTTGACCTTCGCCGATCGCTACAATCGCCACCTCTGTCTGTGGCTTGTGAGCCTTCAACACACCTAAAATTTCCTGAATATGATTTTTTACTTGACGGTTCAATTCCTCGATCGCCTCTTTTTTACAATACACAAAACGCGGCCTTTCTGCAAGGTCGATTCCCAAAACCTCCTCGCTTTCCTCTCCCCTTTCCAGAAATAGCCCCCAAGCCAAAGCAGCCAATTCATTTTGATTAGCTTTCACAAATTTATCTAACTTGCGACGCCAGCTATTTTCGTTTGGTTTGGACTCAGGGCTATCAAATAGAAACATTTTCTCTTCTTGCTTGTAGAAACTAATATTTTGCGATCAGTTGGCAGCTTGCAGTGAGCTTGCCGAACTGTTGTCATTAGTCATTAGTCATTCAACCACTGCGTTTTTATTTTATACCAGATTGCACGCGCCAGAGCGACGCATAAATCCCGTCATTTTCGATCAATTGTTCATGGTGACCCGATTCTATCACTCGCCCCTCATCCATCACAAAAATACAGTCAGCATTACGCACAGTCGAAAGACGGTGGGCGATCGCAATTGTAGTGCGATTCTTGGTAATTCGCTCGAGCGATCGCTGAATTGCCGCCTCCGTCTCGTTATCCACCGCTGAAGTAGCTTCATCCAGGATCAAAATTGGCGGATTCTTCAAAACAGCCCTAGCAATTGCAATTCGCTGTCGCTGTCCACCCGACAATTTTTGACCGCGTTCCCCGACAATTGTTTTGTAACCATCCGGCAGTTGATCGATAAATTCGTGCGCTTCGGCAATTTTAGCAGCATTTAGTATCTCTCGCTCGGTTGCTTCAAAACTGCCGTAAGCAATATTTTCTGCTACCGTACCGTGAAACAAAAATACATCTTGACTCACCAATCCGATCGCCCGACGCAAATCTCTTAAATTCAGAGCAGTTAATTCTATGCCATCCAAAGTAATCTTGCCATATTGTACCTCATAAAGCCTCAAAATTAATTTCACCAGCGTACTTTTTCCCGAACCAGTTGCACCCACGATTGCAGTCGTTTTTCCCGCCGGCAACTTCAGCGAAAAATACTGCAAAATCGGTCTTCTTTGATTGTAAGAAAAGGTAACATTTTTAAATTCCAGATCCCCCTTAATCGAACTAACTGGCAGCCGAATGTCCCCCGTCCGAATTGCGATCGGAGTATCCAGCAAATTCATTGCCCGATTAGTAGAAGCCATCGCCCGCTGATACCGATCGAGAGTGTCCCCCAGTCGAGTCAGAGGCCACAGCAACCGTTGCGTCAAAAACACCAAAACGCTGTAAGTTCCTACCGACAATCTGCCCTCCACGACTTCCAAACCACCCAGAAATAACGTGGCAATAAAACCCAAGAAAATGATAATCCGAATCAACGGAATAAAAGCAGCAGAAAGGATGATCGCCCGTCGGTTACTTTGGCGATAAGCTTCGCTTTGTGCTTCAATTCTCTGAGTTTCATAATCTTCGGAAGTAAAACTTTTAATAGTAGTAATTCCACTCAAATTATTCGACAGTTGACCATTTAAAAAACTTGCTTTTTCCCGCACGTCCGCATAGAGAGGAGCGAGGCGATTTTGAAAGGCGATCGAACCCCAAATAATAAACGGTATTGGCAGCATTGACAGCACGGCAACCAAAGGAGATGCTGCAAAAAAAGCCGCACCAATAATAATTACCGTGGTAATTACTTGAATCACCTCATTAGCACCACCGTCTAAAAAACGCTCCATTTGATTGATATCATCATTCAGAATAGATATCAAACCACCTGTGCTGCGTTCTTCAAAATAAGCCGATTCTAATTCTTGCAAATGACTGTAAGTTTCGAGGCGTAAATCGTGCTGAATATTCTGAGCCAAATTGCGCCACAGGTAATCGTAGGCATATTCAAAAATAGATTCCAATGCCCAAACGATCGCGCTCAAAGCAGTAATAATTGCCAGTTGCCAAAAAACATCTTTTACGCCCCACTGAGCGATAATCGAATCTTGATTTTTCACCACCACATCAACAGCAATACCGATTAATGCAGGCGGTGCTAAGTCGAAGAGTTTATTGAGAAATGAACAGATAGTTGCCAACCAAGTTTGAAGGCGGTAGCGGCGCCCGTATTTCAGCAGCCGCTTTAAAGGATGGGTAGATTTAGGGGAATTTGGTGACAATTGAGGATTGGGGGTAATATCAATTCCAGTTGCACCGGAATGATTGTTGACAGCTTGCCCGCTCGCCGGCCGTTGGGTTGACAGCTTGCCCGCTCGCCGGCCGTTGGGTTGACAGTTGACAGTTGACGGTTAACTGTGAAACTATTGGTGCAAGATATCAGTTTTAACTCAGATCTTGTACCATTCTCTCTTAATCTGTAGGGGCGGGTTTATGAGTCTTTGGGTATCCTTTAAAGCTATTGGTGAACCCTCCTCTACTGCTTCTGGCAACTAATACTCAATCCTACGCTTTAAAGGTTAACACAGGCTTCATTTTAGCGACTACATCAACCATTTGCGCTTCTACTTGAGCTGCAATTACTGGTTGAATAGGCTTGTAAGCTGCCGGTGCTTCTTCTATTCTGCGCTCTTGGCGTAAAGTAATGCAATCTACGCCAGTTAAACCCAAAGCAGTGTCACTTTTGTGAATCATAAAAGCAATTTGTCCCGATCGCACTCCCCAAGTATAGGCCGTAGCTCGATCGACAACTTCTTCAACCACTTGAATTTCGACAAAGTGATTGCCACCACCGATAGTAGCCAGCCCGCCATCCCTGACTATGCCGTCATTTGGCACTAATTCTTCAGGAGCCCATTTGACATCACCCTTCATCGAACCGCCGAGAAAAGTACGCGCGGCGAAGCTATCCCGTAGGGAATCGGACTCTTGCACCAACTGCTCGAAATCAGAACTAGCTACACTGCCAGTTGGCCGATCTAGCATAGCATCTAGCCATCCAGGAATCCCATGTTGAAACATGGCGCGAGCCGTTTTTGCCGTCATGCTGACATCGCGAGTACCGAAGAAATAATCGCCTTTCATCAATTCCACAAATCGATCGCGTTTTGCTAAGAATTGTTCGATCGACAAATCCGCAACGTGTAAACGCATCCCGCAGTTAATATCAGAACCGACAGCTATCGAAATCACCATGCCTGCTGTTTCTACAATAGAGCCGATCGCGACTCCCGCATCCCCCGGATGGAAATCAGGAGTAGCGCAGGCGCGGCAAACGCAACCACCTTCAGGATGACGAACATTCGCCAAATTTGCTAACTGTTTAAGCGCCTTTGCTTCCACCGGAAAACCCTCTGGGAGCAAAACTTCTGCTGTTGTGGCACCGGTATCTTGCCAGTGTTCTTTCAGAGAACTATTGAGAGAAATGGAGTAAACTTTGTTGTCGTAACTAACATCAAGACCTTGCCGAGACAAAGCTCGCAAAAGCCTGTTCAAGTTTTTTGGCTGCTGCATAAATAGTCTGTTGCGGGTTGCTATGCAATCCCGAAAAATTGAAGAGATGTTGTAAGGAATCAAAGACTTTGGTTCAGCAGCCACAATCTTTTTATAAAAAAGTTGAAAGGCAACTTTTCTAATTACTACAATCGTGACACATCATTTTCGATGTGTCAACTACAGTCCTGGACGCACCAAAACCAAAGAAACCGGGTTTTTGATTTAATCGACAGGCTACAGCGCAGGATTTTCTCCAAAAACCCGGTTTCTTGCCACCCGTGCGTAAGTCCTAACATAGTTTAATTTATTTGCCCCTCCCCAACAGAACGGTAAGGAGATTCCAAAATTTCCAAAGGAATAGAGGAATTGTTAATTAATTGGTTAATATCTCAATCTCCCCCTCTTCCTTCTTCCTTCTTCCTTCTACTCACTTTTAATTGCTTAACTTGTAATTTTTTCTCGCTGCTTGAGTCAGCTTGAGTTTTTGTTCTAGAGCTTGCCAATCTTCAGATTCAATACAACTGATAAATTCGTCAAGACAGTCGCGATAAATCGAGAGCGATCGCAATAATTCCACCCGATTGTACCTCGCCACCATCACTCCCAACTCAGGGTTGCCACCCCCAACTCGACTCGTATCCCGAAAACCAGAACTCGCCAAATGTTGCGCTAAATTAACAAGATCTCGATCGCCCTCTTTCGCACACGCAGCTACTAGCGTCGCACTAGCTACAATCGGTAAATGAGAAATCCCAGCCACAGCTCGATCGTGCTCCTCAGGCCCGCACCGATAAACATCAGAACCCAGCAACCGCGCAATTTCCTCAACCCCCTCCACCGCAACCGCCGGCGTCTCAGCAGTCGGAGTCACCACATAGGGCCGCCCCACAAACAAATCCCGCACCGCAGCCTCAATCCCACTCTCCGCAGTCCCCGCCATCGGATGTCCCCCCACAAAATTCGGCCACAGAGAAGACACAGCCTGCACTATGGGTGTTTTTACAGAACCTACATCCGTTACAATGGCAGCAGGGGAAAGATGCCGAACCAACTGTCGGGCGATCGACTCGATCGACCCCAGAGGCGTGCAGATAAAAACCACATCGGCTGCTGCCATGTCAGACAGATTTACACTGGCTGCATCGACAACACCCCGATCGACTGCCCTGTGGCAAGTTTCTTCCCGGCTCGAAACCCCAAAAACATAAAACCCGCGCGATCGTAAATCCAGTCCGATCGAGCCACCAATCAAACCAAGTCCGACAATACCGATATTCATAATCATAAAATGGGGATATTTGATAGGGTTAAGAACTGTAAGTTATTTTCCAGACAAAGCTACCCAAAGCTTACTGATTGGCGACATCTTCAAGGGAATCATCAACAAATTCTCGCTATCCATTTAGATGTTAGTATATTAACACCTATTACAACATTTGAGAGGTCGAGCCAAATGCAGCTAGTAGAAAAACACATAATTAACCGACAGCATAAGTTTTGGTTTGAATGCGACTCCTTAGCATTCCAATCAAAAGTTAGCAAAAAAATAGTCAGAATAATTGATAACTACCTGCATAAAGTAAGCCTTCGTGTAATTAATTGGTGCCAGTTAACTGAAACGAAATCTATATTTAGCGGTAAACGTATCCAGCGTGGGTTATATAAAACTCACACTGGTAGAATCATAAATGCCGATACCAATGGCAGCATGAATATAGTTAGAAAAGTAATCCCCGATGCTTTTGAGAGAATAGTGGAGCCAGCGCAGTCTTGGGGGTTTCCCCCATGAGCGACTGGCGTGGATTGCCGTTGATCCCTGTAGTTTTAGGACTTTGGACTAAAATTACGAACGTCAAGAACTCGCCGTCAACCCTATGCACCAGCCCAAAAGTTTTTCATGGGGTTTCAAACAAGAGACTGAGTTAAAGCTAATGTTTTGACCGGAAAATATGCGCGGAGCTATACAGCGAGAATCGCTATTCGATTCCAAAATTAAGGTGGATGTCTAGTAATGGCTATCTTTGGGTAGCTTTGTCCAGATTTTTACGAGCGGTGCCGCCCCCATGACAGTCGAGGAACTCCTGAAAAAATATGCCGCCGGAGAGAGAAACTTTCCCGGAATCAATCTGACTGAGGCCAACCTCAGCGGCGTCAACTTGAGTGGAGCCAACCTCAAGGGTGCGAATCTGAGTGTAGCAAACCTAAGCGGAGCCAACCTCAGCCAAACAGACCTCACTGGTGCAAAACTCAACATCGCCAGACTCAGTGGCGCCCATCTCGGCGGCGCAAACCTCACCGACGCTGACCTCAACGTTGCATACCTAGTACGAGTTGACCTCAAAAAAGCCATACTCACAGGAGCTAAACTGATCCGAGCCGAGTTGATTCGAGCTGAACTCAGCGGTGCAAACCTCAGCGGTGCAAACCTCAGTGGCGCTACTCTCACTGAAGCCACCCTCCGAGCTGCCAACCTCACCCAAGCCAACCTTCGAGGCGCCCACCTCAGCGGCGCTTATTTGACGGAAGCCAACCTCGAACAAGCCAACTTACAAGGAGCAGACCTTAGCAGAGCCGACCTCAGTGGCGCAGACCTCCGAGGCACAGAACTCCGACAAGCCAACCTCACCCAAGCCATACTCAGTGGCGCCGACCTCAGTGGCGTCAACCTGCGATGGGCCATCCTCAGTGGTTGCAATCTCCGCTGGGCAGACCTTAGCGAAGCCAAATTGAGCGGCGCCGACCTCAGCAGAGCCGACCTCTGTCACGCTAACTTGCTCAACGCCAGTTTAGTTCACGCCGATCTCTCAAATGCCTATCTCATCCGCGCCGACTGGGTTGGAGCCGACTTAACCGGAGCCACCTTAACCGGAGCCAAACTCCACGCAGTATCGCGGCTCGGCATCAAAACCGAAGGCATGACCTGCAAGTGGGTTGACCTCAGTCCCAACGGCGACCACAGCCAAATTTACTGGTTAAATTCTGGAGGAACGCAAGAATTTTTTCACGAAACCTTGCCCACAGTTAGGATTGTGATTGACGCACCCCTAGACCAAGGCGCTCATTTTGCACTAGCTGCAACTTATTACCAAATTACCCAACAATATCCCAGTTTAAGTCAGCCACCCACGATCGAAGTAAGTTCGAGGCGCACCGTACTCGCTTTTAAAATGAACAGCGATGATAAATTATTCGCCACCGCTTACGTCGCTATCATTCCCTTTAACGACGCCGCCACCACTCAAAAAAATCTGATCGCCTTGATGAAAATGATTCAATCCCACGACGCAGGCAACCTCAATGTAAAAGAATCAAAACACGTTCAACAATGCAGCAAAGCCCTCAACCAAGCTATCAGTAAAGTAGACCAAATCAAAATATCAAATTCGTTTCCCAAAATCGGGGAAAGCATCAACTTTTTTCAGATTCCTACACAGATGATCTTAATTAATTCCCGCGACCAAAGACTCAGCGTATATCACCACCCAGCCTTCGGCAAGCGGCTGATTAAAAAATACGACCCGACCAACTCAACCGCAGGTAAGTTAGTTGAAAATACCAAATTAACTCAGACTACTCTCAGTAACGTTTTAGATTTTATCAAAGGCTTCCACAATCTAGATGTCTAAATATATTGCGCCAAGTTGCAAAAAGTGCTTATTCTATTCTAAAGGTTGGCAAAACTAAGCTTTGTTCTGCCTAACAAATCAGGGGAAGTGAACAGCATGGACGCCGAAGAACTCATCGCCAAATATGCAACAGGAGAAAGAGACTTTACTGCTATCCTCCTTTGCGAAGCAAATCTCAGTAGAATCGATCTCAGCGGGGCTAATTTCAGCGAAGCCATCTTGAGCCTTACTAACATGAGTGGCACCAATCTGTCCGAAGCAAACATGAGAAAAGCCAAACTCAATGTTGCTAGACTCAGCGGTGCAAATCTTAACAAAGCTAACCTCAGCGGTGCTATTCTCAACGTAGCTAACTTGATTCGAGCCGACCTCAGCGAAGCTCAACTCGTTGAAGCTACACTGATCAGAGCCGAACTGATTCGAGCCGACCTCAGTGGTGCAAACTTGAGCGGGGCTAACCTCAGCGAAGCAGATTTGCGAGAGGCAACCCTCAGAGAAGCAAATCTAGAGCAAGCTGACCTCAGCGGGGCTCATCTCAGAGGCGCTTGCCTCACTGCCGCCAACTTGGAACGGGCAAACTTGCACAGGGCAGATCTGAGTCGCGCGGATCTCAGAGGAGTAAACCTCTGCAATGCTGAACTCAGGCAAGCTAATCTGTCTCAGGCCAACCTCAGCGGCGCTGACTTGCGAGGTGCTAATCTCCGGTGGGCTGACCTCAGCGGGGCGAACCTGACCGGCGCTGACCTCGACGAGGCGAGATTGAGCGGGGCTAACTTGTACGGGGCAAATTTGAGCAATGTCAACCTGTTAAACGCTACTCTGGTACACGCAGATTTAACTCAAGCGAATTTGATTCACGCTGACTGGGTTGGTGCAGACTTGACAGGGGCTTCTTTGACGGGGGCAAAAATTTACGCCGTGTCGAGGTTTGGTTTGAAAGCAGATGACATTACCTGCGATTGGGTTGACCTCAGTCCCAATGGCGATCGCAGCCAAGTTCAGCGGTTCAGTACCGAAGAAGCTCAAAAGTTTTTTAATGCTACATCGCCTACAGTCGAAATTATTGTCGATCGACCCCTCGACCCCGACGCTAACTTTGTCCTCGCTGCTACTTACCGCCAAATTGCCCGTCAATACCCTGGTTTGAGCAAGCCTCCCAGTATAGAAGTTAATTCGCGACGAACAGTTATATCGTTTAGAATAGATCACGACGAGCAACTATTTCCGACAGCTTTCGTTGCCATTATTCCTTTTAGCGACGCGGCTTTTACTCAGAAAAATCTGATTACTCTGATCAAGATGATTCAACCCCAAAATGGCAATAATCTGGGCGTCAGAGTCTCAAATCTGGTAGTGCAATTGAGCGTAGCTCTGACACAAACAATTAGAAAAATAGGAGAGATGAAAATTCAACCTATTCGCCTAGATAATGAAGCAGTGTCGAGTTTTTTCCAGTCACCGACCCAAACGGTACTGGCTAATTCCAATGCCGAAACTTTGATGGTTCACTATCACCCAGATTTTGGCAGACATTTGATCAATTTGCCGGGAGTTAGTAAAACTTCTATCAATCCTGCTATTAAAGCCCAAAGATTCACAACTCCGCCGATCAATACGGTGGTTGAGTTTGTCAAAAGCTTTTATCAGCTCGGTGATTAAATATTATATAACAGCTGACAGTGTACCCGAATCAAACCATTTATGCAGCGCGGGGTCAGAGTTCTATTCATGAGGTTATTTATGTCCGGTGGCGCCTTGGCGGTTGTTATATTATAAATTAATTTGAAATTTTCTATTTGTGATACGTAAAACTGAGAAAATTGCCCTTTTAGTCAGGTAAAACAATGGAAGCTGAAGAACTCCTCAAACGATTTGAACTTGTCAAAAGATACACAGAAGGCGATCGAGATTTCACAGGGATTAACCTTAATGAAGCTAATCTCAGCCGGATCAACCTCAGCCAGACAATTTTGAAAGGGGCTAGCTTATTTGTTACCAACATCAGTGGTGCTAACTTAAGCGAATCTGACCTCAGCGAAGCTAACCTGAATGTGGCTAGACTTAGCAGCACCAATCTCGCACGGGCAATCTTAAACGGCGCTAGTCTCAACGTCGCAAACTTAGTGAGAGCGGATTTAACAGAAGCTCAACTAATAGGAGCATCGTTAATTAGAGGCGAATTAATTCGATCGGAACTCAGCAAAACTAACTTCAGCGGTGCTAACCTGACTGAAGCAGATTTAAGAGAGGTCAAACTCACCGAAGCTAACCTTAGTGGTGCGAATTTATCCGGTGCAAATCTCAGAGGAGCTTCGGCAAAAGAAGCTAACTTTGCAGAAGCTAACTTGCACGGCGCTGATCTGACGAAAGCAGAGCTTAACGGCGTTAATTTTAGCAACGCCGATATGAGACAAGCAAATTTGCAGCAGGTGAATCTCAGTGGCGCAGACTTGAGCGGAGCTAATCTCAAATGGGCAGATTTAAGCGGAGCCAATCTCACCGGCGCGGATTTGAGCGATGCTAAATTGAGCGGAGCCAACTTGAACGGAGCCGAGTTAAGGAATGCTAACTTAGCAAATGCTAGTTTAGTTCACGCCGATCTAACAGAAACAATTTTGATTAATGCTGATTGGGTTGGTGCTGATTTGACGGGAGCAACTTTAACAGGGGCAAAACTTTATTTGGTTCCCCGGTTTGGGATTACAGCAGATGAGATTACTTGCGAATGGGTCGATCTGAGTCCTAGTGGCGATCGCACTCAGATTCAACAATTTAATTCGCCGGCAGAATCGAGAAAGTTTTTAAATCATACGCCGGGGCTAGTGCGAATTATGGTTGATGCACTTTTAGACCAATCAGCCAACAGAACTTTAGCAACAGCTTACTACGAAATAGCTCAGCATTATCCGGCAATGAGCTGTCCTCCCAATATTGACATCGGCTACCGCCGGACAACTATCACTCTGAGATTTGACAGCGACGAGCATTTATTACCCGCAGCTTTTTTAGCGATTCTTCCTTTTAATGATGCCCTACAAACTCAGAAAAATATTGTGGTGATCGGCAAAACTATCCAAGGTCAAGATTTGGAACAAAAACGGATAGTGAAGTTGTGTAAGGCATTGAATGTAGCTATAAATAATTTAAATGAGGTGAAGCAATTGCTGCCGGCACCAAATACCGAACAGAAAACAAAGTTTTTTCAGTCACCTACCCAAACTATTTTAATTAGTTCGGGACAGCAGAGTTTGACCGTGCATTCTCAATCAAATTTTGGGAAGCGAGGTGGAAATAATCAGGATAGTAAATTCAGTTTGCCGATCGGCCAAAAGTAGTTGATTTTCTGACAAGTTTTGATTATGTTGATTGAGAAATATCAACTGCAAAATCGATTGATTGAGGTAGAAGTCCACAACTCGCTGCTCCGTTTCCTGCGATCGCACTCCGAGCCGCACTGGCCCCACCATTTAACAATGGCGCGGCTTGTGGCGCGGGCTTTGCGTTTGGGGCGCAGCGCTCTAATTCAAACAGGGCTACCCGCTGGAGTTTACCGACAGCGTTATCGAGTCAGCTATTTGATGCCGATTTTAATGTGGCCGGAGCCTGTAATTTTAGTGGCCTCGACACCGCTGCTAGAACATTTGAGAAAAGTGGAAATTCCCCGGTTGCAAGAGTGGCTGCAAACCGAGGGGCCGATCGAGACTCATTTCCAAAATACCGATTTCCGAGGATTGATGCTGCTAAGTCCAGAGTCTTGGCTGGCGGAGAATTTAGCGGTTGATTCGCAACTTCACAGCAATATCCCGACAATTATTGACGGCGTGGATGACTTGGAATCTTGGACGCGCCAGCAATTGACGGCGTGCTTGCATCCGGGAGATTGGAATGAATTGATGCTGGCGGTGCCCTCGGAAACCGATGCGATTCTCCAAGTGCGGGTACTGCTAACGCGGGCTTTCTTTCAACATCCAGCCAAGCCTGATGAGTGCTATTTGCTGGAAACCGCAGAGGAAAATATGTTGCTGGGGTTGTTTGAAAAGATTAATAGTTCGATCGAGTCTTTGTCGTTGCTAACTGCTGCTTGGGTCAATTTTTGGCAACAGTGGGAAACCAACGGACAACTTAGATGGGCGCAAATTAATCGATCGGCGGGGTCATTTTCTCTTTACTGCGCGCCGATTCAGGTGGCTGAGGTTTTGAGCAAAATTTGGGATGATCAGTCCGTAGTTTTGATTGGTGGGGCGGTGGATGTGGAACCGAAGGCGCCGATTTTCCGGCAAATGTTGGGACTTCCAGAATTGACTAGCGTTAAGTTTTCGCCCGATCGACAAAGCGAATTAATTCAACTGTACATTCCCGACGGATTACCACTGCCAAATACGCCGGAATTTCAGGGGATTTTAATTCAAGAAATTCGGACTTTGCTGTGCATGAGTGCGTCGGTGCCGGGGTTAACTGTATTGATAGTTGGAGATGTACCGCTGAAGGCGAGGCTGGCGGCAATTTTGGCTTCTGAGTTTGGTTCCAGGGTACAGGTAGAAAAGACTGATGTGGGCGAGAATGGAATTTTGGTAACGGGGTGGGAGTTTTGGCGTCAACATCAGGGGGAATTGAGGGCACCGCACTTGCTGGCGATCGCAACTTTGCCGCTACCTTCTTTAGAAAATCCTTTGGTGACGGCGCGTGTGGCTTACTATAAGGAGCAACGCAAGGATTGGTTTCGGTTGTATTTATTGCCGACAGCGTTGAATGAATTGCAACGGGCGATCGCGCCTGTGCGAGAACGTCAAGGGGTAGTCGCGATTTTTGACACCCGGGTAATTCACCGCAGTTATGGACAGCAAGTTTTAGCAGCCCTGAGTCCGTTTGCGAGGATTGACTATCTCGATACAACTTGGTTGACCCAGGCTTGAGAAGACCTGTTGGCATATAATTGGGTTCAGTATCCCAGTTGAAATCAAATTTAGTAGACAAAGATTATGGGTGAATCTAAACGTCGTAAAGAGTCGATCGGAGACAAGTACGGTCAAGAAGAGCGCATCCTTTCTTGGCTCCCGCTCACCAAAACCCAAAGCGAAGATTTTGTCAATTGGACAACTCGCGGAAGTTGGATCGGGATTAGCTTGTTGGTTGCTTGGTGGATTGTGGTGCGGTTTGTCGGCCCCGCGGCGGGTTGGTGGCAAGTTGACTGATGCCAGACTCGACAAATGCCTGTGCGATCGGGCATTCTGTCGAGTGCAACTGAATTTTTGAGAAAATTTTAGTTGTCGATCGAGATTAAGTGTGTTAGAATAAGTAATCGCGGGCAATTAGCACAGTGGTAGCGCACTTCCTTCACACGGAAGGGGTCACAGGTTCAAATCCTGTATTGCCCATATCTTTCCTTTGTACACTGACAAATTAAACATCATTGTTGAGACGTGGATGTCGTCAAGACGAATTAGATGTCATTGTGATAAGAGGTTAAAGTTTTTCTGTATCCTATTGGGCGTTGCCTAAAGTTATGAAAGAGGCAATGAGTTCTTAGTTGGCGGTATCAGCACAGTCCTAATAAAGCAGATGAGCCTTTGATCGCCATTCTGGCAATGTGTGTGCAACATTCGGAATACAGCC